>CAZPCM010000009.1:22991-50504 GCA_964585085.1 uncultured Propionibacteriaceae bacterium | reverse complement strand
CTAGTAGCGATACCCCGCCGAACCCCCAAGATCGCCCTCAGGTGTGCAAGTCAGGTCAGACGTCGGCTGTACGCGGCGTTGCCTCTCTGCGCGATCGCGATCGCGATGCGACCGGGCACGTCGATCTGGATCGGGTACCAATCCCGAAGCTGCTCGACCCTGAACTGCCGATTCCGGTCGCCGCCGCCCATGTTGATCCGGACGATGTCCTCAGGTGGAACCCGTGGTTCCCGTACCGCGATGGTCGGCATCCCGAAGATCGTGGTGTCGAACTGTTCCTGTACCGTCGCACCGCGCGCTGCGTCGCCGCGCTCCAGAGACCGGAACAAGACCCGATTGAGCACGTACCAGATAGCTGCGACCGTCGCCGCTGCAACTGTGGCCGGTTCCCAGAACGCCGCCAGGAGCGGCGCGGCGATCGCGACCATGCCGATACCAAGCCCACGGACGGTAGTCCAGACCTTCGCTCGAGAGTAGAAGCGCCGCTGCGCGAGTAGCAGCTCCAAGCTCGCATCCGTGTTCTGCGCCTTTGCGATCTCCTTTGCCGACGGCGGCCGGTATGCCTCGGTGGTACCCATCGCTCCTACCTGTCGAAGAGCAGTTCCAGCTGTGCGATGGACTGCGTGTGGTTGCCGTCCGAGTAGTACTCCTGCGCGCGCCTCGCACGACCGAGGGCCGTGCTCAACTTTGAGGCCGCGTCGATTCGCTTCGCCTCTGAGGAGCACGACGTGAAGCGGGAGCCAAGGCCGGTCGGGTCGTTCATTGCTGCCAGCCCATGAGAGTGGATGCGGCTCAGCGTTAGGTAGAGGTCCCAAACCGGGACGTACGCCACCACGCCGTCCAGATGCTGCGCGGCTCGCATCTCCAGATAGCAGGACGAGATAGGCGCGTATCGCCCGTACTTCCAGACCTTGAGAAGGCGAGCGAGTTGCTTCGCGCCACCGTCATGTTTCTTGTTGACTCGGTCGACATAGGCGTTGTGAGCCTCAGGATAGGTCTTCATCCAGCCGCCCGCCGGATCGGCAATCCAGTAGCCAGTGTTGCTGTTAGGGCTGTCCGCGAAGTACCCCGGACCCACCTCGAAGACGCCACTGGAGAAGCGGCACACCACAGCCGGACGGCGAACGGTGATCGTTGTCGAGGGGAATCGACCCAGAAGTGACGTTCTTACTCTCTGCAGCATTGTCGTGGATGAAGTGGGGCGGCTGTCCTTCAAAGAGACGAGGTAGTCAGCGTCGCTGTGGAGCCAGACACCGGTTCCGTGGCGGAGCGAACCGATCTCGAAAATCCGGTAGACCCCGAAGTCGGCATCGAGTCTCTCCTCGATGGAGTACCGGTGGTTCTTGGCCGCATCGAACTGGTTAGCCGACGGCGCGAAGTAGCGACTCAGCTCGGAAAGCCATGTGTTGGGATCTTGTGTCACGCTGCGTCCAGGCTCGTGCGCCGCATCAATCAGTCTCGCTTATGGTAGTCGGGAACCGATGATGCGGGTTGAAGCTGCTGAGCCACCTGCGCCGCGAACGCGGGATCGGCCAAGATGCGCGACACGACGTCGTCGGCGATCTTGTTGACGTCAATGGGTCCGACGTATCCAAGGGTAACCACCTGCGGGTAGTTCACGTCCATGCGAGTGGTGTAGGCACTCTCGCCGTTGTCGCCGTAGGCGGTGAGCACGTGGTCAAAGACGAGCCGAACCTTCGTCTGAAAGAGCTCGACCGTGTACGGGTCCGGTAGCCCCTCGTCGAGAACCCGCCGGATCGTGCTGTTGACGTCGTTCATCACGTCCACCTTGCGCCGCCAGTCCTGGACGAGCTTCTCGTGGAGGTGGTCCAGCAGCTTCTTCGCGCTCGCCTTCACTCGCCGGCGTTCGTCGTCGTTGAGCACCGGGTCGGGCTGGGTGAGCAGGTCGAAGATCGCGAGTTCTTCCTCGGTCATGCCCTCCCGGACCGCGCGTTCCTCTTCCTCAGTAAGCGTCTTGGACAGCTCGATCAGGTGGCGGAGGTACTCGTCGATGTTGACGCTGCCAGCGTTGTAGTCGGCGATGAGCTGCTCGATGCGCTCTACAAGCTCATAGCGGGTCGGGTTCCTTAGGGCAGCGCCGATGGCCCGCTGATGGAGAATCTGCGCGAGCCGGTCAGTCTCGGCGCGCTTGCGGCCGGCGATCTTCTGGGCGAGTCCGTCGAAGTCGATGAGCGACAGGTCGATGAGTGGGTCGGGATTGGCCCCCTCGACGGCGGCCCGGATGACGTACTCCTCGGCGCCAACCGAACGGTCAAGAAGGGCATCGACGGCGTCCGCGACCGCGCAGATATCGGCTTGGGGTGGCCGGGTGACGTCTGCGATCCGTTCGGCGAGAACGCGGATCGCGACCACGTTGCGCTGTTGGGCGGCGGCCTTTGGGTTCGGCAGCAGGGCCTTGAACAGCTTGCGGACCTGACGCGCCTGAGTCTGGAACTCGGTGCGGGTGTCCTCATCGACGAGCAGCGCCTCAACCGCGGCATCCCGCTTGGCGATGTGGGCAAAACCTTCTGCATCGCGCAAAGAGATGAGGTCTACGCCGTGGGCGCTGCAGAACGCGATCAGCAGTGCTACAGCCGTGTCCAGTTCAACGGCAAGCGCATCGATGATCTCGATCGGTTTCTCGCCGGTGTTGGCTGCTCCGTAGATGGCGAGCGCCTTCTCGAGGTTCCGGAAGACGCCGACGTAGTCGACGATCAGGCCGTTGTCCTTGTCCGGGAAGACCCGGTTGGCGCGGGCGATGGTCTGCATGAGCGTGTGGTTCTTCATCGGCCGGTCGAGGTAGATCGTCGACACGGACGGAGCGTCGAACCCGGTCATCCACATCGCGCACACGAACACGATTCGCAGGGGATCGTCAGGGTCCTTGAACTTCTCGGCGAGGTCCTCGCGATTCATCCGTTCGCGATGCGACCGGATGTCGAGACCCAGGTCGTCAAGCAACTTCAGCTCGTTCTGGCTCTGCGAGACGACGACTGCCATGTCGGTGGTCTCCATCAGCTCGATGCGCGACGCTAGCCAGGGCCGCTCCAGTTCTGGCAAGGCGTCGTGCTTCGCCTTCAGGTCGGCAAGGTGCTCAGCCCAGGCTTCCTGGACAAGGTTATACATGCGCACGGCGGCGGCCTTGTCGAGACCGACGTACATCGCCTTGCCGCTGAATCCGCGACCAACGAAGTGCGTGACGAGGTCCTTCGCGAGCGTTCTCAACCGTTCGGGCCGGGTCAGCAGTGTGTACTGGGTGCCGAAGCGGCGTGCAAGCTGCCCTTCCGCGTCCTCGTCGAGTTCGGCCTCCTCCAGCAGCGCATCGAGTTCGTCCGAGAAGTCCTCATTGACCAGTTGCAGCTCGGGAATGCGGTTCTCGTAGTACAGCGGGACGGTCGCGCCGTCCTCAATCGCGTCGCGGAAGTTGTAGATGCTGACGTAGTCGCCGAACTGCTCGCGCGTCGCCTGTTCGGCGCCAGCGATGAGCGGCGTACCGGTGAAGCCCATCATGGACGCGCTCGGCAGCGCCGTGCGCATGTTGAGAGCGAGAGTGTCATACTGGCTGCGGTGAGCTTCATCGGTGATCACGATGATGTCGGGGCGGTCCGAAAGCACCGGCATCGTGCGCTCGCCCTTCGCAGGCTGGAACTTCTGGATCAACGTGAACACGTATCTGTGGTCAGCAGCCAGCAGCTCCCGCAGATTCGCGATCGAATCCGCGTGGACCTTCGCCTCCGGTGGGATAGCGCCGGCGTCTGCGAACTCGCCGTGCAACTGGATGTCGAGTTCACGGCGGTCGGTGACCATGACGAACGTCCACTTGCCGGGGATCTGGCGCAGCACCTTCTGGGTGAACCACAGCATCGACAGCGATTTGCCCGAACCCTGCGTGTGCCAGAACACGCCCAGTCGCTTGTCTTGGACGGCACGCGCCCGACCTAGGTTGTCGATGGCGGCGTTCACACCTAGGTACTGATGCGAGCGGGCGAGCTTCTTGACCAGACCACCCGGGCGTTCCATGTAGGCGACGAAGTTCTCGAACAGATCGAGCAGGATCTCCGGAGCACACGTGCCGCGCAGCGCTGTCTCTAGCCCCACCTCGCCGCGAGCTCCGTTAGTATCGATGACCTTCCACTCACCGAAGAACTCCCATGGCGAAAACGTGGCTCCGACCTTCGCCTCGCTCCCGTTGGACAACACGACGAAGCAGTTCGGGATGAACAACTGCGGGATCGTGTCTCGATAGTCGGTGAGGTTCGCGTCGTGGGCGGCCTTGACTGGCACGCCAGGCTCCTTGAACTCCATCAGAACCAACGGCACGCCGTTGACGAAGAGCGCGACATCGAGCCGGCGACTGTGCAGATACCCCTTGACCCAGATCTGCTGCACCGCGAGCAGGTCGTTGTTCGAGGGGTGACGCAGGTCGAGGTAGCGAAGCGTCTCGATGCGCTTGTCGCCATGGGAGTCGGTCCATTCGGCCCGGTATCCATCCCGCAGCAGCCCGTAGACCTCGCGGTTCGCACGGACCCGATCCGCGACCGATCTGTCTCTGGTCAGTGCCTCGACAGCCTCATTGATTGCTGTGTCCGGCACGTCTACGGAGTTCAGCTTGCGCATGGCGAAATGCAGACGATGCGTCAGGAAGACATCACGCTGCGAGTCGCGCCCGAGCGTGCCCTGGACGCCCAGCGTCTCCTGAAACGCATCGACAGGAGTCCAGCCGAGCTGTGCCAGCAGCGCCATGCTCGGTTTCTCAACGTAGAGGAACTCGGGACCCTGCGGTGACATCAGGCCACTCGATCCTCGACCAGCGGATCCAGGTCGAGCTTCGAGACGTCGATCTGTCCCGTGACTAACTTCGGCAGGAGCAGATCACGAAGGGAAGCAAGTTCAGCCGCCTGCTTCGCAAGTATCTGAGCCTGGGCGAGCATAGGCCCTGCCGCATCGCTGAAGGCATGAGCAAGCTCAGTCTGCGGTAGCGCAACCTTTCGCTCACTGAGCACGCCCTCCCACTTCGCATACGGAATCGTGCTGCCAGACGAGTGGTTCGACGCGTATGCGACCGACTCATCGTCATCTAGGTAGAAGACCGGCAGAGTGCGCCACGCCGGCCTGCCCCGGAGCACGAAGCAGGTCGATCTTGTGACACCGTCGAACGGGGCGACGCAGACTTTGTGGAAGTACGCGCGCATCGCGCCGAACAGGATGTCGCCCTCCCTGAACAGGCGCAGGCTGCTTGCCGCATCGTCTCCCGATCTGCTCCTGTGCAGCGTCAAGGAGCGCTTGTCGATCTCATCTATCGGTACGTACGGGATGGCTCGCGTCTTGTCCGACGGCTGGACCGAGTCGCGGACCTCATCGGCGAGATCCCCGAGCTTTCCGACGTGCCACCCCTCGGGAATCGGGCCAAGAACGGAGTCGACAAGTCGAAGGTCCCCGCGTCCGGGGTACCGAAACCTCACGAACCACTCGCGGTAGATCGCCCGCGCCATCTCCTCCAGCGCCTCTATCCGCCGCCGGTTGTTTTCAATCAAGTCGTCGAACGCGCGCAACGCGTTTGCGATTGCGAGTTGAGTCTTCTGGTCTGGCACACGGATTGGCAGGAGGTGCGCGTGGTTCCGATTCAGTGTCGGATTTGCCGCACCCGCGTCTAGCGATGCTAGTGGCAGCGTCTGAAGAAGGTAGTAGACGAAGCGTGGGTCCGAACCTTTGAAGTCCTTAACCCACAACGTCGTGTCGTGCGGCCAGAATGGCCCCTCACTCCAGTGCACCTTTCCCAGGACACCCTTTCGACCCGTGATCACTCCGGGACCTTCAACCTTGGCGCAGTCGGTCGTGTAGTTCGACCCTCCGGATGAAATGACCGGGAAGGGTCCAGGGATCGCTTCCTTCTCGGTGAGGTCGAACCCACGTTGGAGGGTCACCACCTCGCCTAGAGTGATTTCGCGCCATACAGTCATGCGTCCAGAATCCCTAGCATCACTGCGTCAACTCTGGTTCGCAGGCCTTCGGCCTGGTCGCCGAGCCGGGTGAACTCCTCGTACAGTTCCTCGAGCTTGACGGCGAAGTCCTCGCCGTCGTCGTCTTTCGCGGCGGTGCCCGTATATCGGCCGGGGTTGAGGCTCCATCCCTGTGCCTCGATCTCGGCTCGGGTGGCAACCCTGCATAGCCCGGCGACATCCAAGTACTCCCGATCCGGGAAGTTGGCTGCAACTAGTGCCTGACTGCCGTTGGCCGCTTCGACGTCTTCACCGCGGTAGAGCCTTACGACGTTGGCGAGGAACTCTATCTGCTCGGGTCGGAAGTCCCGGTGGGCGCGGTCTATCTGGCTGAAGATGTGGCGGGCGTCCAGGAAGAGCACCGTGTCCTCGCGGGTCGTGCCCTTCTTGGCCATATCGAGGAACCACAGCGTGACCGGCAAGGCGACGGTGTAGAAGAAGTTCGGGCTGATCGCGACCATCACGTCGACCGCACCAGACTCGATGAGCTGCCTGCGGATTTCCCTCTCGGAGTGGCCGGCGTCGGCTGCCGAGTTGGCCATGACGAACCCGGCTCTACCCGTCCTGTTGAGTGCAGCGTAGAACTCCTGAATCCACAGATAGTTCGCGTTGTCCGGCTTGGGGATTCCGAACGGGAACCGCTTGTCGCCGGCAAGCTGTTCCTTCTTGACCTTGTCTACGTTGAACGGGGGATTCGCCATCACGTAGTCGAAGGCGCCGACCGCGCGGTGTGGATCCTCGTAGTAGCTATTGGCCTGACGGATGTCACCCGACAGCCCGTGCAGCGCGAGGTTCATCTTCGCTAGCGGGACCGTGTCGTCCGTCTTCTCCGCCCCGAAGATGGAGAGCTTGCGGCTCGCCGACTCGTGGTGACGTTCGACGAACTTCGCACACTGGACGAACATGCCGCCGGATCCGCAGGCTGGGTCGAGCACACGACCTTGGTACGGCTCCAGGATCTCGACGATGAGGCGGACGATCGAGTATGGGGTGAAGTACTCGCCACCGCCCTTGCCTTCCTGCGCCGCGAAGTTGGACAGGAAGTCTTCGTAGATGAAGCCGAAGGCGTCGCCCGTCAGCTGGGTGGGGAGCGGAGCGAAGAGCCGCAGCAGTTCGATCAGCGTTGAGCGTTCGAGCTTCTGGTATCCGCGCGGAAGGATGTCCTTCAGCTCCGGGTTCGCGGTCTCGATCGCCTTGATCGCCTCGTCTACGGCCTTGCCGATGTCGTTGCTTTCGGGCAGGTCAACCAGATGTGAGAGCCGAGCTGTTTGCGGAACATACAACACCGACTTCGCCTTGTAGTCGGCGATCGCGACGGGGTTGCGTGGGGTGGCCCCTGCTTCGATCTTGCTGCGGACTGAATCGAAACGGTTCTCCGCGTACGCCAGGAACACGAGCCCGAGCACGGGATCGCGATATTGCCCCGGTGTCAGCTTCGAGTTGGCGCGGAGCTCGTCGGCCGCAGCCCACAGGGTCGCGCGCACCCTCGCGAGATCGGTTGTTTTCACGACTGCAACCTATCGGCCGCGTCCGACGCCGGAGCCCCGACCCACGCGGACGAGCAACGATCCTCCAGCGATCCATCGCCCGGGCGCGTGGGGATCGACGGGCCTCGCCTAATGGCGGCGTGACAGAGTACGCAGAAGCCTGCACGAGTTTGCTGTGCTTAGGATGCGGATAGGATGCACGACGCCGAGAACCGCTCTGATTGGGGATAAAATCCCTAGCCAGAGCGGCTTCCTGCTGGTCGGGGTGACAGGATTTGAACCTGCGACCTCATCGTCCCGAACGATGCGCGCTACCAAGCTGCGCCACACCCCGATGGCCCGGTTCCGGGCCGCTGAGCAGTCTAGCCCAAGTGACCTGCCCGAGCCATTCAGCGACCAGATCACGCCTCGGGGCGCGGCAGCAGGGTCAACAGGCTGACCTCCGGTGGGCAGGCGAACCGGTACGGCGCGTAGGGCGACATGCCGAGCCCCGCCGAGACGTGCAGCCAGGAACTCCTCCCTGCCGCGTCGTGCCTGGAAACCCCTTTGGCTCGGGAAGTGTCCAGGTCGCAGTTGGTGGTCAGCGCGCCGTAGCCCGGGACGCAGACCTGGCCGCCGTGGGTGTGGCCGGCGAGGATGAGATCCACACCATCGGCGGTCATCGCGTCCAACAGGCGCAGATAGGGGGCGTGGGTCACTCCGATGGACACATCGGTCTCCGGCGCGGCCGGTCCGGCGACCCGCGAGTAGTCGTCGCGGTTGTGATGGGCGTCGTCCGTCCCTCGGAACTCCAGCCGAACGCCCAGCAACTCCATGGTCGTGCGTCGCTCGGTCAGGTCCTGCCAGCCACCGGCGGACAGTCCGGCGCGGAGCTCCTCGGTGGGCAGGAACTCGTCCTCGTGCGCGTTCTCGCGAGTGGTGGCCCGAGCAAGGTAACCCAGCGGGTTGATCGGCGACGGCGCGCTGTAGTCGTTCGAGCCGAAGACGAACACGCCCGGGACGTCCAGCAGTCGGCCGAAGCCGTCGAGCAGCGGACCCAGAGCCGCCGCGGAGGCGATGTTGTCGCCGGTGTTCACCACCAGATCGGGCTCCAGGCCGGCCAGGGTGCTGAGGAACTCGCGGCGGGCCTTGTTCCGCGGCAGCAGGTGGATGTCGGACACGTGGAGCACCCGCAGCTGGGGCGCCTTGGCCGGCAGCACCGGCAGGGTGAACCGGCGGACGCGGAAGTCCCGGGCCTCGATCAGGGCGCCGTAGGCGACGCACGCCGCGCCGGCGAGCGCCAGACGGCCGACAACCTTCCCGATCATGGCCGTCTTGGCCTCCCCTTGGTGGCGGTCGGCTTTGGCGTCGGGCTCGGCGACGCGGTCTCCACCGGGCCCTTGGAGATCAGGAGGGCGATCTGGCTGTACTTCGGGGCGGCCCCGGACGGGCTCACCCCGACGAACGTGCCCTTGGGCCGGTCCGAATCGACGTAGGTGGTGTACGTGGTGAAGCCGGCCTCCCGCAGCAGGGCCTGGCAACTGGCCAGTCCCAAGCCGAGGCAACTCGGCACGTCCACCATCGCGCCGCGCAGGATCGACTCCGGCGGTTCGACGAAGGCCGTGCGGGCCCGCCCGACCAGGGCAGCGCTGAAGGCGGGACGTAGCAGCCAGTTGCCGGCCTCCCGTCCGGAGAAGCCGGTCAGGAACGTGCCGCTGGCGGGCAGTCGGACGTAGCGCAGGTAGCTGTACTTGGAATCCCAGAACTTCTTGTACTTCTTGTTGTTGTCGTAGGAGATCATCGCCGCGCCGACCAGGTCAGGGGTGAACCCGACGGTCCAGATCGCCTTGTTCAGAGGCACGGTTCCGGTCTTGCCGGCCATGGTCACGCCGGGCACCTTTGCGCTGGTCGCAGTGCCGCCCTCGTAGGGGCCACGGAAGACTTTCGCCATGGCGTCGGCGACCTCCTCCGACAGGACTCGCTTGCAGCCAGCGCTGGGGACGGCCAGAGCCCTGCCGTCCTTGGTCTTGATGGACTTCAGGATGACCGGTTCGCAATGGATGCCGCGGGCCGCGAAGGTGCCGTAGGCCTCGACCATGGACAACGGGGTCACCTCGACGGCGCCGAGGGTGAAGGCAGCGATCGAGCCGTACTGCTTGACCAGGTCAACCCCGGGCATGGACACCTCCAGGCCCAGCCGCTTTGCCATCTTCACCGCTTCGCAGATGCCCACCTGCTGCTCGAGCTGGACGAAGTAGGTGTTCACCGAGTTCTTGGCGCCGGCGAACATGTTCATCTTTCCGGACGGGCTGGCGTTGTCGACGTTCCAGTCGCGCATGATCTTGAAGTTGCCCTGGCACGACTTGAACGTCTTGCCCTTGAAGTTCATGTGCGCCTTGGCGTTGATCGTCCCGTACGCGCCCATGCCGTTCTCCAAGGCAGCGGCAGCCACGAACGCCTTGAACGTCGAACCGCCCTGGTAACCGTCCGCGCCGCCCATCGACTGCTTGACGGCGTAGTTGTAGAAGGTCTCACCGCTCTTGGTGCCCATCTTGGGACGGCTCTGCGCCATCGCGACGATCAGGCCGGTTCCGGGCTCCATCAGCGTGATCACCGACACCGCCGGATCCTTGGGGGAGATGCGCTTGGCGATCACCTTTTCGGCCATCCGCTGCGCCTTGGGGTCGATCTGGGTCTGAATGGTCAGTCCGCCGCGGTAGATGAGGTCCTTGCGTTCGGCGACGTTGGCTCCCAAGGCGGGGGCCTGCAGCAGAGTGCGGTAGGCATAGTCGCAGATGAAGGGGAACTCGGCGTTGGCGCAACCGAGGCGGCTGCGCTGCACCTTGGACTTGTCGAACGGTGTCGCCTTGGCCTTGGTGGCGTCCGCGTGGGACACCACGCCCAGTTCGGCCATCCGGTCCAGGACGTTGTTGCGACGCTCGATCGCCACCTGCGGATGGGTGACCGGGTTGGTGGCGACCGGATTGCGGACCAGGCCGGCGAGCATGGCGGCTTGGGGCAGGGTCAGTTTGCTGGCCCGCGTGTTGAAATAGTGCCGAGCAGCGGCCTCGACGCCATAAGCGCCATCGCCGTAGTAGGCGATGTTCAGGTAGCGCTCTAGGATCTCGTCTTTGGTGAATTTCTTCTCCATGGCGACCGCGAACCTGAGTTCCCGGATCTTTCGCGCCAGGGTGTTCTCGGTGGCCTTGGCGGCGGCGGCGGAGTCGTGGTTCGCGGTGGCCGTCTCCACCTGGACCAGGCGCACGTACTGCTGGGTCAGGCTGGAACCTCCCTGGGTGTTGCCCTGGGTGGTGCTGACCAGCGCGCGCAGGGTGCCCTGCAGGTCGATGGCGCCGTGCTCATAGAAACGGTGGTCCTCGATGGCGACCTGCGCCTTCTGCATGATGGGCGCGATCTTGTCCAGGGGCTCGTAGATGCGGTTCTCGTCGTAGAAGTAGGCCAGAACGGACCCGTCGGCGTTGAGCAGCCGCGAGCGTTCGGCCTGCGGAGGGGTCTCCAGTTCGGTCGGCAGCGTGTCCAGGCTCTGTGCGGCCGCCTTCCCGGTGTCGGAGGCCAGGCCGGTCACCGGTACGAGCAGACCGGCGGTGAGCAACCCCCCCAGGACAGCGACCACGAAGAACATCAGCAGCGAATACAGCCGTTTCCCCATGCGCATGGTGTCAAGGGTACGTGACCCTCCTGTGAGGGCGAAGTCGAGGCGCTTCCCCTGGCCGCATTCGCAGAAGACACCCGTAGCCACAGACGGATTCTTGGCATACCCTATGGGCCTACGGGCCTTTGTTGAACGCCATACCCCATCGGTCAGGCAGCACCCCTGCCGCGCGCGAAAGGTGGAGAGCAGTGCCGCTCCTCGATGTCGATGATTGGACGCTCCAGGCCAAGTGCCGCGGGAAGCAGGACGAGCTCTTCCCGGAGGGCGCCGATCAGAAACGGGCGCGGTCTGTCTGCTACGGCTGCCCGGTCCGGCGGGAGTGCCTGGCCGAGGCTCTTGACAACCGTATCGAGTGGGGCGTGTGGGGCGGCATGACCGAGCGCGAGCGTCGCCAACTGCTGCGTCAGCGCACCGACATCACCTCCTGGACGTCGATCCTGTGCCCCAAGGAGCGCCGGGGGCACTGACCCTCATGCTGGGTCAGGCAAATCCCGCCCGATCCGGGCCGTGGAGCCTCTGAGATCCCTTCAATGAAGCGAATCGGTCGGGATTCGGCTCATCGGGCGCCCACAGACACCGTCCCGGCGTTGCGTCGCCCTGCGGGTGAGTAACTAGGGTTGGCCCATGACGAAGTGGGAGTACGTGACCGTCCCGGTGCTGATCCATGCCACCAAGCAGATCCTCGACACCTGGGGGGCGGAGGGCTGGGAACTCGTCCAGGTCGTCCCTGGCCCGAATCCCCAGAATCTGGTCGCCTACCTCAAGCGCCCGGTGGCCGGACAGTGAACGAGGAACTCCAGGAGACGCTGGCCTCCACCCGGCTCGCCGCACTGGGCATCCGACTGCCGCCGGTGGCGGCACCGCTGGCGGCCTACATCCCCGCCACCTCCTCGGCGGGCCAGGTGTTCACCGCCGGGCAGTTGCCCCTCGTAGCCGGGGTGCTGGCAGACTCCGGCAAGGTCGGCTCCGGCGTCTCCCCGGAACGCGCCAAGGAGTTGGCGCGGGTGGCGGCCCTCAATGCCGTGGCTGCGGCCGCGTCCGCCGTCGGAGGGGTTGATGGCATTCGTCGGGTGGTGAAGGTCGTGGTCTATGTCGCCAGCGAGCCGGACTTCACCGGCCAGGCCCAGGTCGCCAACGGCGCCTCAGAATTGATCGCCGACGTCTTCGGGCCGCGCGGGTCGCACGTCCGCAGCGCGGTGGGCGTGGCGGTGCTGCCCTTGGACGCCCCGGTCGAAGTGGAGTTGGTCGTCGAGGCGAACGCGGCGTCGTTCTGAAGACGCGATGAGCGGACGCGCGGAGTCCCGGCTCGCCCTGGTCCGCCGGGCGCGGGCGATGAACCGTGCCCTCGGTGAGTTGTACCCCGACGCCCACTGCGAACTGGACTTCAGTTCGCCGCTCCAACTCCTGGTGGCGACGATCCTGTCGGCACAGTCCACCGACAAGCGGGTGAACACCGTCACCCCCGAACTCTTCCGCCGCTACCCGGACGCCGCGGCGTACGCGGCCGCCGACCGGGTCGAGTTGGAGCAACTGATCCGCCCGACGGGTTTCTACCGCAACAAGACGGAAGCCCTGATCAAGCTCGGCGCGGCCCTGATCGCCGACTTCGACTCGCGGGTGCCCGGCTCGCTGGAGGACCTGGTCCGGTTGCCCGGAGTCGGACGCAAGACCGCGAACGTCGTCCTGACCGACGCGTTCGGGGTGCCTGGGATCACCACCGACACGCACTTCATCCGCCTCGCTCACCGGTTCGGCTGGACGGAAGAGCAGACCCCCGAGGGCATCGAGCGCGCAGTCGGGGAGTTGTTCCCGAGGCGCGACTGGCGCGCGCTGAATCACCGCGTGATCTGGCACGGACGCAGGCGGTGCCACGCCCGCCGTCCGGCGTGCGGCGCGTGCCCACTGGCTCGGTGGTGCCCGTCGTACGGGCTGGGGCCGACCGACCTCGAGACCGCCTCCTCCCTGGTCCGGGAGCCCCGCGGATGAGGACCCGGCCCGCCTTCGCCCTCGCAGTGGGTCTCGCTGTCGCCATCGCCGGGTGCGGCTCGGGCACTGGCGGATCCGCCTCCGTCCCGGATGTGGTGGCCGCCCGGCGCGCGGCCGGCATCGCCGACTGCCCGGCGTCCACCGACTCCGCCGCGTTGCCCGACGGCCTTCCAGACATCGCCCTGAGTTGCCTGGGCGGCGACAGCGTCGTCCGGCTCGCCGGGCTGCGCGGCCGTCCCATGGTGGTCAACCTGTGGGCGCAGTGGTGCGCGCCCTGCCGAGCCGAGGCGCGTTTCCTCGCTGACTACGCCAGACAGTCCGTCGATGAGGTCATGATGATGGGGCTCAACTTCAACGATCCGCAGCCTGAGTTGGCGGTCGCTTTCGCCCACCAAGTCGGCTGGACGTACCCGCAACTTGCCGATCCGGACAAGACCAGCGAGGGCCCGCTGCGGGTCCCGGGCATCCCGCTGACCCTGCTCGTCGACGACGGCGGTCACGTGGTCAGCCGCCACGCCGGACCGTTCGCGTCGACCACGGAGCTGGCCGGTTGGGTGGCCGCGGGATTGGGGGCACGATGACCGTCGGGATCCCGGACAGCCTGCTGGCGCTGCGGTCCCGCTTCCGGACCCGGGACGCACTGGAGCACATCGCCGGTGCTCGGCCGCCGCGTGGGACCCGCCAAGCGGCGGTGCTCATCCTGCTCTGCGGACCGGCGTCGGACTTCGAGGTTGTGTTCATTGAGAAGACGCGGGAGTTGCGCTCCCACGCGGGCCAGGTCGCCTTCCCCGGTGGCGCTCTGGAGGAGTCGGACGCTGACGCGATCGCGGCGGCCTTGCGCGAGGCCAATGAGGAGGTCGGCCTCGACCCCGATCAGATCGTCGTCCTCGGGGCCTTGCCGACCGCGCATATCGTGCGCAGCGGATTCGACGTGACAAGCGTGGTCGGCTGGTGGCCACACCCGGAGGATCTCGTGCCGGTCGACCTGCACGAGGTCGCCGCCGTCCACCGCATCGCGGTGGCGAACCTGCTCGACCCGGCCGCCCGGCTCACCTGGGTGCACCCGTCCGGGCTTGTCGGGCCGGCTTTCGTGATCGAGGACCTGTTCATCTGGGGCTTCACGGCCTACCTTCTCGACGGCCTGTTCGAGCTCGCCGGGTGGACCATCCCCTGGGACGCCTCCCGGACCAGCGAAATCCCGTCGCGGTTCCTCAGTGAGCGGCTCTGAGCGCGCAAAATCCTTCACTCGATGGTCCCAGAGGGCCCTGGAGCCCGGAATCCGGCATCGACTGTCGGTTTTTGCGCGGGACCCTGCGGAACGCCCTGCGATGGTCGGCGGTGTGGCGGAGGATTACCCCCATGGCGGCATGGTGGAAGAGTGCGGTGGTCTACCAGATCTACCCACGGTCGTTCGCGGACTCCGACGGTGACGGGGTAGGTGACATCCAAGGGATCATCGCTCATCTCGACCACCTCCAGGCGTTGGGCGTCGACGTTGTGTGGCTGTCACCGGTCTACAGCTCACCGATGGATGACAACGGCTACGACATCTCCGACTACGACGACGTGGACCCGATCTTCGGCAAGCTGGCCGATCTTGACGCGCTGATTGCAGGCCTGCACTCCCGCGGGATCAAGCTCGTGATGGACCTTGTGGTCAACCACACCTCCGACGAGCACCGGTGGTTCATCGAGTCCCGCGATCCCGCGTCCGACAAGCGGGATTGGTACTGGTGGCGACCCGCGCGTCCGGGGACCGAGCCGGGGAGTCCCGGTGCCGAACCGACCAACTGGGGGTCCTTCTTCTCCGGTCCGGCGTGGGAATTCGACCCTGCTTGCGGGGAGTACTACCTGCATCTCTTCAGTCGCAAACAGCCGGACCTGAACTGGGAGAACCCCGAAGTGCGGTGGGCCGTCTACCAGATGATGAACCGGTGGGTGGACCGCGGCGTCGACGGCTTCCGGATGGACGTGATCAACTTGATCTCCAAGACGTTGCCGCTCGCAGACGGCCCCGCGGCTCCGGGCGTCGGGCTGTGCTACGACGCGGGCCTGGTCGCGAACGGTCCACGCCTGGCCGAGTTCCTACGCGAGATGCACCGTGAGGTTGGGATCGGCGCCAAGGAGTTGTTCACCGTCGGGGAAATGGTGAATGTCGACGTGGATCGTGCACGGGAGCACACCGCGGAGGACGCGGCGCAACTCGGCATGGTGTTCACCTTCGAGCACATGAACCTCGACCAGGACCCCGGGGGGTCGAAGTGGGACCTCCGTCCGCTGCGCCTGAGCGATCTGAAGCGGAACCTCGCACACTGGCAGGACGGCATGGCCGAACGCGGCTGGAATTCGCTGTACTTGGAGAACCACGACCAGCCGCGGTCTGTATCCCGCTTCGGCGACGACTCCCCGGAGTTCCGGGTCGCCTCGGCCAAGAGCCTGGCCACCGTCCTTCACCTGCTCAAGGGGACCCCCTACGTCTACCAGGGGCAGGAGTTGGGCATGACGAACGCCGGCTTCACTTCGATCGACCAGTGCAACGACTTGGAATCGATTCGTCATCATGAGGAGGCGGTTCGGCTGGGCGCGGATCCGGCCGAGGTGATGGCTGCGATCGCGACGAAGAGTCGCGACAACGCGCGCACGCCGATGCAGTGGGACGCCGGCCCGAACGCCGGCTTCACAACAGGGTCGCCCTGGCTTGCGGTCAACCCGAATCACGACCGGATCAACGCGGCCGCTGCGGTGGCAGACCCCGATTCGGTGTTCCACCACTACCGCAAGCTCATCGCCTTGAGGCACGCGTCCGCTGTGGTGCGTAATGGTCGCTTCGAGTTGCTCCTGCCCGAGGACGAGCGCCTGTTCTGTTACACCCGTACGCTGGACGGGGAGTCCCTTCTGGTCGTGGCCAACCTGGCCTCGGAGGCGACGGCGTGGCCCGTGGGGGAGTTGCCCGATGTGACCGGGGCCGGCATCGTGCTCGGCACGCACGGTGTCCGTGGCGGCGACATCCTGGCGCCGTGGGAGTCCCGGATCTATCGGCTGGGTGCCGACGCGTGACGCTTGAGGGCGAGGCAAGGGGGATGTCCGGTCGGTGCCGCGGGACGGCGCAAGAACGACGGGCGCCGCATCCAGGGTCGGGTGCGGTCCCGGTGTTCAGCTGATCTCGGGTTTCGTGGCCGTCAAAGACAGCGCCTCGACGTCCGCCTTGCCCTTCTCGACGGCGCCCTTCACCGCGGCGACCGAGGCCTCTGCCTGCGCGAGGGTGGACGTGGCGCCGCTGAACACCATCTGGCGCTTGCCCAGCAGCGCCAGGATGGCGGCCGCGACGAGGAAGATCAGGGCCATGACCGCGAACCCCGAGGCGAGGGCGCACAGCATGTCGAGCTTCGCCCAGGCGAAGAACGCAAGGGACATGCCGAACGACATGCTGAGGAACAGCAGCAGGGCGGCGGTCAGGCCGAAGTAGCCGGCCGCTCCGAACAGGCCCGCGCCGATGCCGGCCGCCTTGGCCTGGGGCATGAGCTCCGCTTTGGCAAGTTCGATTTCACCCTTGACGATGGTGGTGACATCAGCCTGAATGCCCTTGATGATCTCGGCGATTTCGACTTGGTCGGCCATGTCGGCTCCTTCGGCGTGATCCTGCGTCGCCAGCCTAACGGTTGGCCGCTGAGGCCGGGAGGAATGCTGTCACAGCCGGATTCGCAGGCCGTCATCGGGCAGCGCCAGTGGGGCGCTGAGTTCACTGTGGTCGACGACGGCTCGCCAACAGGCCACGCGATACGGCAGGAGCAGCGGGCCCGATGCCCGTGTTGAACCGTCGTAGAGCGCTCCGACTTCGCCGAGAAGACCACCTCGCGTGGCGTCGTCCAGGGAGGCGATCCGGGGGGATCCTGCCACCATCTCCAGCAGGCCGTCCCTGGACATCGGGACCCACATCCGGAAGTCGTGGCGCTCGACGGCTGGGAAGTACGGGTTCGAGGCCAGCGCGGCGGTGGATTCGACGCCGGTGTCACCGCTCATAGCGTGCGGGTCGACGGCCTGGAGGATGCCTGCCAGGCGCCGAACCCACGGCACGGAGTCGTCGCGGACGGTGTACTGGACTCCCAGTCGACCGCCCGGAACGAGCACTCGGGCAAATTCGGCCAGGGCGAGGCCCGGAGCGAACAAGTGGAGACCCTGCGCCACGATGACGGCATCGAAGGCGCAGGGGATGAAGGGGAGAGCGTCGGCAGTGGCGGCGATCGCGGTGACCCCGGTCAGCCGGTGATGCATCGAATTCAGTGCAGCTGCCGAGCGGTCCACCAGGGTGAGCCTGTGTCCGGCGCGTAGCAAACGCCCGGCGGTCGAGGCCGTGGCGCGGCCGACACCCAGGATGCTGGAGGGGAAGTCCGGTGCCAGCCAGGCGAGCGCGGACGCCGGGAAGGGGTCGCGGCCACTCGACGTCATGGGCGCATCGTACGCGGCTCGGGCCGGAGACCCCGGGCGGCCGGCGCCGAGTCGCCTGAGCCGGTCTGTGGATAACCGCTACTCGGGCCGGGGTTATCCACAGGCCCAACTGCCCGCTGACCGATTCCGCTGCTGCGCGCCCAAAATCCCGGACATGCCAGGAAACCAACATGACGGCGACGTGCTGGTCGTCGCCGGGCCGGGTGACACCCAGGACTTGATTCTGTCCGCGGCCGCCGCTCAGGATCTGACCAGCCGCGTGGCCACGGATCTCGACCTGATCGCCCAGGCATGGCGTAACGCGGGCACTGTGTTCATCGCAGACGACCACGCCGAACGGCTGGCTGGTCGGGCGCTCCCACGTCGCGACGGGGTGTTCCTGGTCGGGCCGGACGAGGGCCGCCTCAGCGCTTGGTCGGCGCCCTTGGGAGCTCGCGTGATCCCGTTGCCGGAGGGGGTCGCGTGGCTGGGTGCGGTGCTCGGAGAAGGTGGTCAGCGCGCCCGGGCGCCGGTGGTTGCTGTGATCGGTGGATCGGGCGGGGTGGGGGCCTCCACTTTGGCTGCGGGCTTGGCTTTCCGCGCCGCGAAACGCCTCGGCGGGGCTGCGCTGGTGGACGTCGATGCCGTCGGCGGAGGGATCGACCTCCTGGTGGGTGCGGAACAGGAAGGCGGCTGGCGATGGCCTCGGCTGAACGGGGCCGACGGCCATGTCGGCGACCTCCGACCGTACCTGCCGGTGGTCGACGGCGTGTCGGTGGTGTCGATGGCGCGCGGCCCTGCGCTGGACCTGGCTCGCGAACCGCTCGCGGCCATTGTCGGCTCGCTGCGGCGAAGCCACGCTCTGGTGGTGGTCGACATCGGGCGATCCCTCAGCCCTGCGGCGCGCGAGGGCGTCCGTCTGGCCTCCAGGTGGCTGCTCGTCGTCAGCGGACGGATCCGCTGCGTCGCCGCTGCCAGGCAACTGGTGCGCGCTCATCAACTCGACGCTGCAGAGTTGGTGGTGCGGCAGGGGCGCGGATCGCTTCCGGTCGCGGCGATTGAGGATGCCCTGGGCTTCCCGGTGGTTGCTGAGCTGCCCCACGACAGTCGTCTCGTCCAGGCGGCGGAGTCAGGCGACCCACCGGGCCGACTGGGTAGGCGTGCCTTTGCGAGGGCCTGCGGAGACCTGGTGCGCCACGTCCTGGCGGAGGCGGGCGATGGCCGACCTTGACCTGGACGCGGTGCGCCGCTATCTGGGCCAGCGCGGGCAGCGTCCGGAACCTGTCGAGGTGGCCGCAGCACTGCGGAACCTCGGCCATCTGGTCAGCGATTCAGCTGTCCATTCCACGGTTGCCGCGCTGCGCCGGGACAGCATCGGAGCAGGCATCCTCGACCCGTTGCTGGGTCTTCCAGGTGTGACCGACGTGGTGGTCAACGGTCCGGAGCAGGTCCTGATCGATCGGGGCGCCGGCCTTGAAGCGGCAGGCGTCCGATTCCAGTCCGACGACGAGGTGCGCCGGCTGGCCGTCCGGCTGGCCGCTTCGGTGGGGCGCCGGCTGGACGACGGCTCCCCGTTCGTTGATGCGCGCCTTGCCAGCGGGGTGCGGGTGCACGCGGTGTTGGGCAGTGTGGCGGAGTGCGGAACCTGCCTGTCGCTTCGGGTGCCGCAGCGTCGCCGCTTGTCGTTGGCCGATTGGGTGGGCGGCGGGACGATGGCTCCAGAGGCCGCGTCCCTCCTGGGACGGATCGTGTCCGCACGTCGGGCCTTCCTGGTCTCCGGAGGAACCGGGTCAGGCAAGACGACTCTGCTCGCGACGCTGCTGGGCCTGGTACCCAGCTCGGAACGGATCGTGATCGCCGAGGACTCCCGCGAGCTCAACCCTGAACATCCGCACTGCCTGCGGCTGGAGGGGAGGCCAGCCAATGCCGAAGGTGTCGGCGCGGTGACCCTCACCGACCTCGTCAGGCAGGCGTTGCGGATGCGTCCCGACCGGCTGGTGGTCGGCGAGGTGCGCGGAGCCGAACTCGCCGACCTGCTGATGGCGCTGAACACAGGGCATGAAGGCGGCTGCGGCACCATCCACGCGAATTCGGCCGCCGACGTGCCGGCTCGGCTGGAGGCTCTGGCCGCGCTGGGCGGCATGGGCCGGGCGGCACTCCACGCTCAGGTCGCCTCCGCCCTCGACGTCGTGGTGCACGTTCGGCGCCTGCCGGCCGGTCGCCGGTGGGTTGAAGAGATCAGGGTGGTGACCGCAGAGCCCCAGACCGGCGTGTGCTGCGCCGAGCCGGCAGTGAGCTTCCGCCCCGAGGGCGGCGTCCATCGCGGGTCGGGTTACCCGCGGCTTGCTGAGCTGGTGTCTTGATGATGGCGCTGTCCATTGCTGCGACCGTGATCGCCGTGCTGCTGATCCATCGGCCGGGCGCCAGGGTCGCGCTTGCTCGCCTGTCCGGTCCCCGGCATCGGGCCCGGACCGGGCGAGCGTGGGCGGCCTGGCCAGTGCTGCCCGCCTGCTGCGCCTCAGGGATCGGCATGGCTGTGGGCGGGGGCATCAGCGTCGCTTTGGCCGCGATCCCGGTGGCGGGCACCTTGTCGTGGGTGATCCGAGTACAACTGCGCCGCAAGCGGGCCGAGAAGTGCCGTCTCGAAGTCGTCCGCTCCTGCCAGATCCTGGCGGGCTTGCTTCGGATTGGGCACGTTCCGGTGAGTTCACTGAGCGCAGCGGCCACCGACGCGCCCCTCTTCGCCGAGCCGGCGGCGGTCCAGAGTGTCGGAGGGACGGTGGGTCCCGTCCTGCGTCGGCTGGGTCAGATTCCGGGTCAGGAGGGGCTGGTCGAACTCGCCAACGCCTGGGAGGTCTCTGAACGCACGGGCGCGTCAATGACGGCGACTCTGGACGCCCTTGCGGTGCGGTTGGCGGACGACACGGCCCTGCGGAACGTGGTGCGGTCGGAGCTGTCGGCGCCGCGGGCCACCGGACGGCTGCTCGGCGCCTTGCCCCTGGTCGGGGTGGGGTTGGGGTACGCGCTCGGCGGGGACCCGGTGGGCTATCTGACCGGCTCTCTGGCCGGACAGGTGTGCCTCGTCGCAGGGGTGTTCCTCGGCTGCGCAGGAGTGGTCTGGACGGAACGGATCTCGGATGCCGAGGCCCGTCCATGACCTCATGGCACTTGTTGGCCGCGGTGGCCACCGTACTGGCCCTGGTCTCATGGCGCGCTGCCGAACCTGC
This sequence comes from uncultured Propionibacteriaceae bacterium, assembly GCA_964585085.1. Classification (GTDB taxonomy): domain Bacteria; phylum Actinomycetota; class Actinomycetes; order Propionibacteriales; family Propionibacteriaceae; genus Propionicimonas. The sequence goes on along the minus strand of CAZPCM010000009.1, from coordinate 29,728 downwards.
TGCGAGGCTGGCCGAGCGAGAGGGCAGGAGTTCCCGCTGGCAGCTCCCCAGCGCGACTCCGGGCGCCCTGCCGCTACGTCAGCGGGTCGCCTTGGGAGCGGCGGCCGGCGTCGCGACCTGGCTGTGGGCCGGAAGCCTCGGCTGGGCTTCCGGCCCACTCGCCTCCGTGGCAGCGGTCGGCACCACCTTCGTCCTGGGGCGCTTGGTCCCGGCCACCGAGGCCCGGCGGCGAGCGCAGCTTGTTGCGGGGCTGCCCCAGGTCTGCGACCTGTTGGCGGTGTGCCTGGAGTCCGGTCTGCCGCTCCGGTCGGCCACCCAGGCGCTGGCCGCCCTTCTGGACAGTCCTCTGGGGGCGGTCCTCGCGGGCGTCAACACCCGGGTGGCCCTGGGGATCGCCGAGCCCGAGGCATGGCGCGAGGTGGCCGGCGAGCCTGGCCTGGAGACGCTTGGACGAGAGGTGGCTCGAACGGTGGGTTCCGGGGTTGCGTTGGCCCACGTGTTGCGCGGCATCGCCGTGGACGCCCGTCGTGAAGCCCTGGCTGCAGCCGAAGTGCGCGCTCGGCAAGTCGGGGTGAAGAGCGTGCTGCCGCTGATGACGTGCTTCCTGCCGGCATTCGTGCTTCTCGGCATCGTGCCGATCATCGGCGGGATCGTCGCCAACCTCGCCCGCTAGCCGCGCGCCGTCCTTGCCCGCTCAAGTCCGGCTGGCCGCTTGGAGCGACTGTGCCTTCTGCCGAGCCGAGCGCCGCCGTGCCCCTCGGATCCCGGAACCGGACACAGCCAACCGGCCCCGCCTTCAGCAGCCCGCACGGGGCGTTATCCACAGACTCGCGGCCATCGCGAGAGATATCCACAGCACCGACCCGTCACTGACGCGATGGGGGCCCGTCGGCCAAAGCTGCAGGCATGCCTGGTGAGGTCCGGGCGCTCAGGAAGGAGAAACGCATGGCTGCTCAGTTGATTGCACTCGGGAGGAAGCATGACGAGCGCGGCATGACGACCGCGGAGTATGCCGTTGGGACGGTGGCCTCGGTCAGCATCGTCGGCATTCTGCTGGCCATCATCCAGAACCCCGAGTTCCAGCGGCTGCTGTTCGAGGCGGTGAAGCTCATCTTCCAGATCATCATGCGGACGATGGGCAACTGAGATCCGGCCGGTCGGACGCGCGCCGGCCGGCCCTACCGCAGGGAGGAGGGACCGATGTGTCTGGAACCGACGAGCGCGGCATGGTCACCGCGGAGCTGGCAGTCGCCTCGCTCGTGGTCGCGACCTTCGTGGCCACGATCGCTTGGGTTGTCAGTCTGGTGATGCTGCTGACCCAGTGCCAGGACACCGCGTCAGAGGTGGCGCGGCAGGAGGCCCGCGGAGACACCATCGCGGTGAACCGCACACTGGCCGATCGGCCTTCGGGGGCGTCGGTCGCCGTCCGCCGTGAGGCCCGTCTGGTGACGGTTCGGGTCGACCTGACCGCCAGGCCATGGGCGTCCTGGCTCCCCTCGGTGCCACTGTCTGCCAGTGCCACCGTCCTTGCTGAGGAAAGCTGACCCGTGCCGGCATTCTTCGGGCGAAGCGAGACCGGCTCCGGAACCGCGCTCTCGGCCGCCGCCGTCGTGATGGCCTCAGCCATCGCTTGCTGCGCGATGATCGGTGCCGGTTACGTCGCGGCGGCCCACCGTGCTCGCGGTATCGCTGACCTGAGCGCGGTCTCCGGGGCAGCGGATCAGGCGCTGGCCGGGGATCCGTGTCGAGCGTCGGCATCGATCGCCCGCGCCAACGGTGCGCGGCTCGTCTCATGCACGGTGACCGGTGACGCGTTGGACTTCGTCGTCACCGTGACGGTGGAGCTTGCGATACGAGTCCGTCTCCCCGCTCTGCCGGATCGTCTACAGGCGACAGCCCATGCCGGGCGGTTGACCGAGCCCGGGTCGTGACGATGAGGTCAGCCGAGCAGGAACGACAGCAGTGCCGCAGCGCCGTCCTTGTCCAGAGGGTGGTTGCCATTGCCGCACTTGGGCGAGACGTCGCAACGAGGGCAGCCCGACTCGCACTGGCAGGTGCGCAAACGCTCCAGGGTGGCTCTCAGCCACTCGTCGATGCACGCGTACCCGCGCTCGGCGAAGCCGGCCCCGCCGGGGTGGCCATCATGGACGAAGACGGTGAGCGTCCCGGTATCAGGGTGGCAGATCGTGGACAGCCCGCCGATGTCCCACCGATCGCAGGGCGCGAACACCGGCAGCAGGCCGATGGCGGTGTGCTCGGCCGCATGAGCGGAACCGGGAAGCCGCTGGGCGGGGATGCCGCTCGCGGTCACTGCCTCGGGATCGAGTGTCCACCACACCGATCGGGTGTGCAGCCGGTGCTGCGGAAGCTGGAGCGGGGTGCTGTCCCACACAGCCCCGGTCGCCTCGTCTCGGCGCAGGTAGCCGGTCACCTGGGAGGCCAGTTCGACCCAGCCGAAGTGGATTCGCGCCCGGCCGAGTTCGCGGTGGTCGGTGACGGACAGGATGCCGACTTCGGATTCGACATGCGGCTGGGTGAAGTAGCGGACGTGCGTCCGGCGGGCCATAGCTGTCCGTTCTCCGACGTCATAGGACGCGATGACCCACTGCTCTCCCTGGTGCAGGTACACGGCTCCTTCGTGGACGGTGCGGTCCGCCGCGGAGGGGTCGACCTGACCGATGACCCGACCGGTCTCGTGATCGACGACATCCACAGGGCGCCCGGCGATCGAGCGCAGGTCGATCGCGTCGACGGCCCGGTCGGGTCGGGTCCAGTACCAGCCGGTCGACCTCCTTCGCAGAACTCCCCCAGCGGTCAACCGGTCGACGAGGCCGTCCATGGTCGCGCCGAAGTAGGTGCGGTCCCGGTCGGTCAGCGCGAGTTCCTGGGCTGCCGCGGCGAGGTGGGGGCCGAGCACGAGCGGGTTGTCAGGAAACAGCACGGTGTGTTCGACCGGCCGGTCGAACACCAGGTCGGGGTGGTCGCAGAGGTAGGCGTCGAGCGGGTCAGGTCGTGCGACCAGGATCGCGAGGGCATCACGACCGGCGCGTCCGGCGCGTCCGGCCTGCTGCCAGAGCGCTGCCAGCGTGCCGGGAAATCCGCAGGTGACCACGGCGTCCACGCCAGACACGTCGATACCGAGTTCCAGCGCGTTGGTGCTCGCGACCCCCCGGAGCGTTCCGGCTTTGAGCCGTGCCTCAAGGTCACGGCGGGTGTCGGCGAGGTAGCCGCCGCGATAGGAGGCGACGGGGGTCTCGTCGGCCAGTCCGGCGTTGTCCAGCAGCCGCTCCGACCTCATCGCGACGAGTTCGGCCTGAACGCGCGACGTGGTGAAGGTGAGGGTCTGCAGGCCGCCGGCGACGAGACGGGCCATGAGTTCGGCAGCCTCGTGGTGGGGATCCTCCTCCGGCTGGAGCAGGGCATAGACCAGCGGCGGGCGGCTTGAGGTGTCGTGGGTGATCTCCTCGACCGTGTGCAGGCCGGCCAGAGCCCGGAGCACTTCCCCGGGGTTGGTGACGGTGGCGGACGCCGCGAGGAACACCGGGTCTGCACCATGGTGGGCGGCCAGCCGTCGCAACCGTCGCAGGACGGCTGCGGTATGGGCGCCGAAGACACCCCGGTACCGGTGGGCCTCGTCGATCACGACGTAGCGCAGTGACCCGAGCAGCCGTGACCATCGCTGGTGATTGGGCAGGACGGAGCGATGCAGCATGTCAGGGTTCGTGAGGACGAAACTCGCGAAGTCGCGGGCGAACCGGCGTTCGGCCTGGTCGGAGTCGCCGTCCAGCGGGCTCACCTTCCAGCCGGGAAGGTTGAACTCCGTGCAGGTGTGGAGTTGGTCGTGGGCCAGAGCCTTGGTCGGCGCGAGGTAGATCGCCGTGTGTCCGGGCTCTGGAAGCTCAAGCCGTGTCGACCGACGAGGCGTTGCGAAGCCGAGGCGTCCGTCCGCGGTGGCGGCCAGGATCGGCAAGAGGTAGCCCAGCGATTTGCCGGAGGCCGTGCCCGTCGCGATTGCGACGTGTCGACCGGAATGGGCGGCGTCGGCAGCCTCGACCTGGTGCTGCCACAACTCGTTCACTCCCGTGCGGCCCACGGCCTCCCGGATCCGGTCACTGACCCAGGACGGGAAGGCGGCGCCAACCCCTTCCCGGGCCGGGCGTAAGTGGAGGTGGCGGACCCTCGGGTCGTGCCTCAGCCATTCCGGTAGCGCCACCCCTCAAGGGTGCCACGGCGAGGTTGCGCGGCCGGGGCCCTGTGGCGGAAGGCCGCGGCGCGGCCCGGACGGCTCGGGAAGGGCGCGACGCGGCCCGGACGGCTCGGGAAGGCGTTCGAGGGAGGGAAGCCGACGAGGTCCAGCTCGAGAGGGGACCACGTCATCGACGCGCGCTGGCGCGCGGCCAGGCGGAGCGGCCGGAGTGGCGGGTGGGTGCGGGCAGGCGGCCAGCGGTGCGCGCGGTCGGACTGGCGGGCGGCCAGGTGCGGTGGCCGTCCCTGTGGGGGTGGCCGGCCATGCCGGCGTCGTTCTGCGCGGGAAGGGGGGTAGCGCCTGGCCGAGGTGCGAATCGTCGACGGGCAGGTGGCGGTGTGTGGGGTGGGGGTGGTGCATGGGTCACCACGGTCCGGCCGGGCGACGAGTCGGGCCTGAGTTGCGTGGACGCGGGAGCGTTCGCGAACGGCCGGAGCGCTTTCGTGTCTCGCCGGCCGGCTCGGCGTGGGAGGCTGGACTGATGTTGACCGCCGCTTCCATTGCTCGGCTGCGCGACGACTTCCTGGTCGCCGGGTACACCCTGGACGAGGTGTCCGAGCGGCTGGGGCCGCAGGGGATGGCGGCGTTGGGCCGCAACTCCACCTTCGCAGGGCTGGACGCCCTCGGTGACGACCGGGACCGGCAAGCGACGCTGCTGCGACTGTGGGTGCTGCAAGCGACAGTCCCCATCGCTGAGGCTGAGGTAGCCGTGGACTGCCAGGCGCTGCTCGAGCACGGGTTGCTCCGGGTCGGCCCGGATGGGGTCACCGCGAACGTCGAGATCAAGCCGTACGGCGCCGAGGACTTCACCGGGTGGATCTGTTCCGACCTCACCCCGATGGACGGCGACGCCGCGCAACCGCGGCCGGACTTCGTCCTCGGCGCCTCGCCGGCGTCGACGACGCTCGCGCAGCTGGTCAGCCGGCGTCCGGTGGATACCGCTCTCGATCTCGGGACGGGGTGCGGCATCCAGAGCCTGCACCTGGCCCGGCATGCCCGAGAAGTGGTTGCCACCGACCTCAACCCTCGGGCGCTGGCGATGGCCCGCCTGACCCTTGGGCTGAATGAGGAGCGTGCGGACCATCTGCTCGGATCGCTGTACGAGCCCGTCGTCGACCGTCGCTTCAACCTCATCGTGACCAATCCGCCCTACGTGATGTCACCTCCCGATGGCGCGCGGCTCGTCTACCGGGAAGGCGCGATGCCTTCCGACGATCTGGTGCGCCGTGTCGTCGTCGAGGGGGCTCAGCACCTGGCCGGCGGTGGGCTGCTCCAGGTGCTGGGCAATTGGGCGATCATCCGAGGCGAGCCCTGGCCGGAGCGACTGCATGCCTGGATCGCCAAGACAGGATGCGACGCGCTCGTGCTCCAGCGTGAAGACCTCGACCCGTACGAGTACATCGAGGTCTGGCTGGCCGATGCGGGGCTCGTCGGCAGCCCTGCCCACCGGCCTGCCTATCGGCGTTGGAAGGACTACTTCGACGGCCTTGGCGTCACTGGCGTTGGAATGGGCTGGATCTTCCTGGCGAACCATGGACGCGAGAGACCCGAGGTGCGCATCGAGGATTGGCCCCATGCGGTCCACCAGCCGGTCGCCCGGGCGGTGGAGGCCTTCTTCGACGCTATCCCGGCCACCCGGCTGACTGATGCGGCGGTGCTGGCCAGCGCCTGGCGAGTGCATCCGGCCGTCGTCCAGGAGACCCTTGGCCGGCCTGGGGCGGCCGACCCGCAGCACATCGTGCTGCGACAGCGGTTCGGGTTCGGCCGGGCGGTGGAAGCCGACACCGCTCTGGCGGCGACGGTCGGGGCCTGCGACGGTGAGCTGCCCTTGGGCGTGCTAGTGGAGGCGGTGGCCGGACTCCTGGAAGTGGACGCAACTGGTCTGGCGGAGGAACTGGTGCCGCGGGTGCGTAGCCTGGTAGCCGAAGGCTTCCTGCAGTCCTCGTGACGGCACCCCGCGTCCGCCCGGACTCACAGCATTCACAGGAAGCGGACAGCACGGTCACGGGAAGGCCGCCAAAACTGGGTTGGCAGACCCGATGACAGGAGGAACGATGGCGAACGCAGAGCATGAGGCCGAGCGGCCCGACGGACCCACGCCCGATGGGCCGACCGGTCAGCCCTCGCGCATCTTCGCCTCCACGCCGGACGAGGTGACCGAGATCCTGCCGTCCGCGACCGAGCCGACAGCGGTGATCGTGCCGGTTGCCGAGCCGACTGCGCTGATCCCCCCGGCCGCGGTGATCGGGCCGGTCGAGCCGACCGCCGTGATCGGGCCGGTCGAGCCGACCGCCGTGATCGGGCTGGTCGAGCCGACCGCGGCTCCGGGAAGGCCCGATGCCTCATGGGATCACTGGTATCGGCCGGACCAGTATCAGGCAATGGGTACTTCCCAGGCAGGCTACCCGTATCCCCAGGCCAGCCAGCCCTACACCGGCCAGCCCTACACCGGCCAGCCCTACACCGGCCAGCCCTACACCGGCCAGCCCTA
>CAZPCM010000009.1:0-22891 GCA_964585085.1 uncultured Propionibacteriaceae bacterium | reverse complement strand
CCAGCCCTACACCGGCCAGCCCTACACCGGCCAGCCCTACACCGGCCAGCCCTACCCGTCCGCGCAGTACGGGTACTACCCGAACGCGTACTACCAGCAGGGATATCAGTACCCGAGCGCCACGCAGCCGGGCGCCTGGCAGCAACCCGCCGGCACCCCGTCCTCCGCCCAGGCCACGAGTTACCAGCCCTCCAATCAGCCGGTCGCAGGTTCCGCGGCCCACTATCAGCCGTTGTCCGGCTATCCGAGTTCCTACCAACTCGGCGCAGGCTCGCCGACCTACTATCAACCCGGATCGGCTTACCAGGGTGCCCAGCCTCCCTTCGGCGTGCCCCCTGCCTCTGCGGCTCAACAGTCGTCGACGCCGCCGCGACGGCCGAGGCGTGGCCTCCTTGCACTCACCGCGTTCCTGGTGGTGACGATGCTTGGTTGGGCGTCGTTCAGTTGGGCGACCGGGGGCCTGGCCGGCGGCAGGCTGGCACCGACCCAGAGCAGCGCCGACCCGACAACGCAGCCGACCCAGCGCAGCCGCACGCAGGCGCCCCAGTCGCAGGCGACGCAGAAGCCCGGCCGGGTTTCGACCGAGACCGACGTCGTGGCAGCGATGTCGGTGGGGGTGGTGCTGATCACAGCCGACACCGGATCGGGGACGGCGGCCGGCACCGGCATGGTGATCGCCGCCTCCGGCCGCGTCCTCACCAACTACCACGTCGTGGCGGGCTCGGATTCGGTGAGCGTCGCGATCGCCGACAGTGGGCGGAGCTACTCGGCGACGGTGATCGGATTCGACCAGGCCCGGGACGTGGCGTTGCTGCAGCTGAAGAACGCCGGCGGCCTGGCGACCGTCACCGTCGACGACGACCAGCTCGCGGTGGGTGATGAGGTGAGCGCGGTCGGCAATGCCGGCGGTGGCGGCGAGCTTGTGCGGGCCAACGGGTCGGTGACCGCGCTCAGTGAGGATCTCACCGTCTCCTCCGATTCACCCTGGGGCAGCTCGGAGGACCTGCACGGCCTTGTCGAGACGAACGCGCGGGCGGTACCCGGCGACTCCGGCGGCCCGATGTTCGACGCGGAGAACGAGGTCATCGGCATCACCACGGCGGGCTCGACCAGGAGCAGCGCGAGCTACGCGATCCCGATCGCGGAGGCACTGTCCATCGTGGACCAGATCCAATCCGGCGACGAGGCGGGCACCGTCCGGATCGGTCCAGCAGGCTACCTGGGCATCCGGGTCGCCGAGTCGCGACCTGGCGAGGACGGCGCGACCGTCACCGAGGTCACTAAGGGTGGGCCCGCCGCGAAGGCCGGGCTGACCAACGGAAGCGTCCTGACCCGGGTCGGTGACACCACCATCACCGGGAACACCAACGTCGCCTCGGTGATCCGCGCACTGGAACCCGGAGCCCAGGTCATCATCGAATGGACCGACCCCAGCGGACGGTCACGGCAAGCCTCGGTCACTCTGGGCACCAGTCCTGTCAACTGATCGGGGGAGGTGTCAAGGCGGTCCGGCTGGTGGTGGGCGCGGTTCGCCGAAGTAGAGTGAGCGACCGAACGTCCCCAACACCAGGAAGCTGCCGTGGCTACTGCAACCAAGCGCCGACTCGTCATCGTGGAGTCGCCGACCAAGGCGGTCAGCCTTGCCAAGTTCCTGGGTGCCGGGTACATGGTCGAGTCGAGCCGTGGTCACGTGCGGGACCTGCCGACCGGCGCCGCCGAAGTCCCGGCGAAGTACAAGGGTGAGAAGTGGGCGCGGACCGGGGTCAACGTCGACAAGGACTTCGAGCCGCTCTACGTCGTCGCCGCGGACAAGCGAGGGACGATCCGCGACCTGAAGGCCAAGTTGGCGAGCGCCGATGAACTCTTCCTGGCCACTGATGAGGACCGCGAGGGCGAGGCCATCGCGTGGCACCTGCTGGCCGAACTGAGGCCGAAGATCCCGGTGAAGCGGATGGTCTTCCACGAGATCACACCCCAGGCGATCTCTGAGGCCGTGGAGAACACCCGTGAACTGGACACCGACCTGGTCGATGCCCAGGAGACGCGCAGGATCCTCGACCGGCTCTACGGCTATGAGGTCTCCCCGGTGCTGTGGAAGAAGGTCATGCCCAAGTTGTCGGCCGGCCGAGTCCAGTCGGTGGCGACGCGACTCGTGGTCGACCGCGAGCGCGAACGGATGGCGTTCCGTCCGGCGAGCTACGCCGACATCGAGGCGACCCTGGACGCCGGCCCGGAGTCCGAACCGCGCACGTTCACGGCGAAGTTGACCCAGTTCGGAACCCACCGGGTCGCGCAGGGCCGCGATTTCGACGCGCAAGGTGCCCTGCACGGACGCGAGCTGGTCCACCTCGGCCTGGACTCCGCCGAGGACCTGGCCGGGATGCTGGCCAAGGCGGGCTACGTCGTCGGCGGCGTCGAGGCCAAGGCCTACTCCCGCCGTCCATACGCGCCGTTCCGTACCACGACCCTGCAGCAGGAGGCCGGGCGCAAGCTCAGCTTCTCAGCGCAGCGGACGATGTCGGTTGCCCAGGACCTCTACGAGCGTGGCTTCATCACCTATATGCGCACCGACTCGGTGACCTTGTCCAGTACGGCGATCGCGGCCGCCCGAGCCCAGGTCAAGCAACTCTTCGGCGGTCAGTACCTGCCCGAGCGGCCGCGGGTCTATGCCTCCAAGGTGAAGAACGCCCAGGAGGCGCACGAGGCGATCCGTCCAGCGGGGGAGGCGTTCGCCACACCGCAGGGAACCGGCCTCACCGGTGATCACTTCCGGCTCTACGAGCTGATCTGGAAGCGCACCCTGGCCTCTCAGATGAGGGACGCCGAAGGCCAAACGGTCACCGTGAAGATCGGCGCCACTCTCGCTGAGCGGGCCGCGGTCACCGACGCCACCACCGGCAAGGTGATCGAGGCGGGCCGCTGCACGTTCGCCGCGTCGGGCCGCACGATCACCTTCCTGGGCTTCCTGAAGGCTTACGTGGAGTCGGTGGAGGAGGACCAGACCTCCGATGACGAGCAGGCCCGGTTACCCCAGCTGACCAGCGGCCAGCCACTGGCCGCGCTCAAGGTCGCGGCCACCGGCCACGAAACCCGTCCTCCGGCCCGCTACACCGAGCCGTCCCTGGTGGCCAAGCTGGAGGAGTTGGAGATCGGCCGACCTTCCACCTACGCCTCGATCATCCGCACGATCACCAGCCGTGACTACGTCTTCAAGAAGGGTTCGGCACTGGTACCGACCTGGCTGGCGTTCGCGGTGACGAGGTTGTTGGAGGAGCACTTCCCGAAGTTGGTCGACTACACCTTCACCGCGCAGATGGAGGAGACCCTCGACGAGATCGCCGGCGGGAACGCCGCTCGGGTGGCCGTGCTGCGCGAGTTCTACTTCGGACCTGAAGGGTCGGCCCACGAGGGCCTGCACGCTCTGGTCAACGAACTCGGCGAGATCGACGCGCGCCGGCTGTCCACGTTCAGCTTGGGCGACTCGGGCATCGCCGTTCGGGTTGGTCGCTACGGCACCTACGTCGAGGACGCCGAGGGACGCCGTGCCAACGTCGAGGCGGACCTTCCCCCCGATGAACTCAGCGTCGAGGCGGCCCGGGAGTTGCTGGCCCGGCCGGCGACCGAGGAGCGCGTCATCGGCACGGATCCGGAATCCGGGGTCGCGATCGTGGCCAAGACCGGACGGTTCGGGCCCTACGTCACCGAACTCCTGCCTGAGGACGCGCCCAAGTCGGCCAAGCCGCGAACGGCCTCGCTGTTCTCCTCGATGTCGGTGGACACCGTGAGCCTGAAGCAGGCGCTGAAACTGCTGGCCCTCCCGCGCGTGGTCGGCGTCGCCGACGACGGTGAGCAGATCACCGCCCAGAACGGTCGCTACGGGCCCTATCTGAAGAAGGGGACGGACTCGCGTTCACTGGAGTCGGAGGACCAGATCTTCGACATCACCCTCGATGCGGCCGTTGCCATCTACTCTCAGCCGAAGACCCGCGGACGGGGCCGCGCGGCCGCCGGTCCGTTGCGCGAACTCGGAGCCGACCCGGCCACCGGGAGGCCGATGCAGATCAAGGACGGCCGGTTCGGTCCCTACGTCACCGACGGGGAGGCCAACGCCACGCTCCGCCGCACCGATTCCGTCGAGGGCATGACGGCCGAGCGGGCAGCTGAACTGCTGGCCGAGAAGCGAGCCAAGCCCCCGGCCGCCAGGCGCACCACGGCCAGGCGCTCCACCGCGACAGCCCGCACGAAGACCGCCGGGACGTGACGGTGCTCGACGGGGTCGCAGTGGGCCGTTCGGCGGAGAGGGCCGCAGGTCCCCGAGGCGTCTTCATCGTCTTCGAAGGCGGGGACGGGGTCGGCAAGTCCACCCAGTCCCGCCTGCTGGCTGAGTGGGTTCGAGGGCGGGGACGCGAGGTGGTGCTCACCTTCGAACCCGGCGACACCGCGGCCGGCGCGAAGATGCGCGGAATCGTCCTGAGCCCCGAGACAGGCGATCTCGCCCCGTGGGCCGAGGCGCTGCTGTACGCCGCTGACAAGGCTCATCACGTGTACGAGGTGATCCGTCCGGCGCTGCGTCGCGGCGCGGTGGTGATCTCGGACCGCTACGTGGACTCGATGCTGGCCTACCAGGGCGCGGGACGGGTCCTCGACCTGGGACAGGTTGAGCAGGTGGCCCGCTGGGCCACGGGCGGCCTGCGTCCGGACCTCACGGTGTTGCTCGATCTGGACCCTGAGCAAGGGGTCGGCGGCATCGCCGAGAAGGACCGCCTCGAAGGTGCCGGCAGCGATTTCCACGCTCGGGTGAGGGCCTTCTTCCTCGATCTGGCCGCCCAGGATCCCGGGCATTACCTCGTCCTGGCGGCTCGGGGCAGCGTGGAGTCGATCGCTGAAGCCGTCCGCGTCCGTGTGGCTTCGCTTCTGTCGGAGCCGGCTGGCACAGTGGCTCCGTGACCAGGACCACGACGACCGACGGTGTGTGGGCCGACCTGATCGGCCAGGAGCGGGCCATCGCCGTCCTGCGCCGGGCCGTCGCTGGCGGACGCCATGCGATGACGCACGCCTGGCTGTTCACCGGGCCACCCGGGTCTGGACGGTCCAACGCCGCTCGCGCGTTCGCCGCGGCCCTGCAGTGCATTGAAGGCGGGTGTGGCCGCTGCAACGCCTGCGTCACGTCCGTGTCGGGCGCGCATCCCGATGTGACCCGGGTCCGCACCGAGATGTTGTCGATCGGGGTGGACGAGGTGCGCGACCTCGTCCGACGGGCGGCCATGACCCCCACGATGGGCCGCTACCAGGTCATCGTCGTGGAGGACGCCGACCGGATCACCGAGCGGGGCGCGGACGCGCTGCTGAAGAGCATCGAGGAGCCCGCCGCGCGCACGGTGTGGCTGCTGTGCGCGCCCACCGCTGACGACGTGGTGGCCACCGTCCGGTCCCGCTGCCGTCGGGTCGACCTGAGTACGCCGAGCCCAGCCGCGATCGCAGCGCTGTTGGAGCGGCGCGACGGGATCGACCCGGCTATGGCCGCTTTCGCCGCCCGGGTCTCCCAGGGCCACGTCGGACGGGCTCGGGCGCTGGCCCGCAACGAGGGGGCCAGGATCCGCCGCGCCGAGGTGCTCAAGCTGCCCGGACGCCTGGTCTCGATCGGTGCGTGCCTGACCGCCGCGGCGAACATGGTGGACGCCGCGACCGAGGAGGCCGGCCTGGTCACCGCCGACCTGGACACGCGGGAGAAGGCCGAACTGTCCGAGGCGCTGGGGTTCGGGGCTTCCGGAGCCCGCCCACGCAACGCCCAGGCGGCGCTGAAGGACCTGGAGGACCAGCAGAAGGCGCGGTCGAAGCGCCTGCAGCGGGACTCGCTTGACCGCGTACTCACCGAACTGACCACGTACTACCGCGACGTGCTGGCGGTGCAAACCGGCGCCCGGGCTGCTCTTGTCAACGCCGAACTTGCCGAACAGATCGGCAGGCAGGCCCGCCTGAGTCCCCCGGAGGCCACCGTCGGGAAACTGGATGCGATCCTGGCCTGCCGGACCGCTCTGGAGACCAACGTCGCTCCGTTGCTTGCCATGGAGTCACTGATGATCAGCCTGGCCGAGCTGTGAGGCTCCAAGGTCACGAGCCGTGTCGTTCAACTGCCCGAGCGTCCAGCAGTGTCAGCATGGACGCTGAACGAGTGCGCAGGAAGGACATCCAGTGACCGTACCCAGCGACCCGACCGAACCGGACGACATCGCTCCGGACCCTGCCCCGTCCCCTGCTCCAGAGGAGACCGAAGTGATCACCACGCCGGCCGCAACAGAATCCATCTTCCGGCCTGATCCGCCGATCGCCCCGCAGACCCCATCCGAACCGGAACCGACCACAGTGGACGAGGTCTCGATCGAACAGCAGAAGCTGGCCGCTGAGAGGGCTGCGCGCCGCGAGGCCCGGGTGCTGGCGCTGGCGGCTCCGGCTCCCCAAGCCGCGGTCGCTGTGGAGAAGGTGATCGTCACCAAGCGCGTGACGGACAAGTTCGCGGGCTCGCTCGGGTTGCTGGTGCTGCGCTGGGTGACCGCCGCGATCCTCGCCATTCGCGGGCTGGACATTCTCACCGACCTCCCTGCCGCGCAGGCCTTCTTCGCCCGGACGATCATCCCGCAGCCGCAGATCATGGCCATCGTGACCGGCGTCGCCGAGTTGATGATCGCCCTGGCCCTCGTGCTGGGGCTGCTCACCCGGCTCGCCGGGTTGGGTGTCGCGCTGATCGGCGGCGGCGCGCTCACGTTCGTCTGGTGGGGCAATTGGAGTCCGTTTGTCGAGGGACAGCCCGGCTTCCTGGGGGAGTTGGAACTGTTGCTCGCGGCCGTCGGCGTTGCGTTCATGTTTGTGGGCGCCGGCGGCTGGAGCCTGGACCGCAGTTTCCGTGCCTCGCGCGACAGGGACAGGGCCGAGGGCGGCGCCACTCGCTGAGGGCCGTCCGCCGCGGCGCGGCCGGCGGTTAGGCTGGGCGGCGTGAGCAGGGTGATGGCGGTCGCCTTCGAACCGCGCGGTCGGTGGTACTACGTCGACCCCGGTGATCTTGACGTGTCCGTCGGCGACCAGATCCTCGTCCCTACCGGTGAAGGGACGGAAGTGGCCACCTGCGCCTGGGGTCCCGCCGAGTTGGCTTCGTGGCCGGGGGAGTTGCCGGTCTGTCTTGGTCGGGCGGGGGAGGCCGATCTGGAGCGGGACGGACACAACCGCCGTCGGCGAGCCGAGATCTTCGAATCGTCGAGGCGTCTCATCGCCAAGCACGGGCTGGAGATGCGGGTCGTGGGGGTCGACTTCGTCGACCAGAGCGAGAAGTTCGACCAGCAGGCCGTCATCTATTTCGAGGCGCCTGGACGGGTCGACTTCCGTGCGCTGCTCACCGATCTCGCCCGGACGCTCCGGGCCCGGATCGACCTGCGTCAGGTGGGATCCCGGGATGCCGCCGCCCTGATCGGCGGCGTCGGTGCCTGCGGGCGTGAGTACTGTTGCGCGCTCACGGCGCTGCCGACCGAACCGGTGTCGATGAGGCTGGCACGCAGTCAGGAACTCCCGAACACCCCGGCCCAGCTCGCCGGAGGCTGCGGGCGGTTGATGTGCTGCCTGGCCTATGAGAACCCGCTCTACATCGACTACTGGAACAGGGCGCCCCGGCTCGGCGCCCAGGTGGCCACCCCCCAAGGCGACGGGGTCGTGGTTGGGCACAGCGTGCCCCTTGACGCCGTGGTTGTCGCGTTGGCCGATGAGCAGGTGCGTTGTCCGTTGTCAGCGACCTGTCCCAGGCGTGCCCCGGCGGCCAGGCCCCATCCTGTTGCGCCGCACGGATCCGACTAGGCTGGCTGGGTGCAACACTGTGTCCGCGTGATCGCCGCTGCGCTCGCTGCGGCACTGCTCGCCTCCGGCTGTACCGGGCTCGCTGCGCGGACTGTCCCGGCCACCTCGCCGCCTTCGGTCAACCCGACGGCAGGTCCGTCCAGCCCCGCCCCGACGGCCCCGTCCGGCTCACCTCTGCCCACGGTCGCGGGCATTGACATCTCGGCGACGCCCGGCCCGTCGGTGGACCGTCCGCGGTTCCCCGAGGTAGCCGTGACTCCGGAGGGGTTCGCCGACGCGCCGGCCGGCGAGGGCCTCCTGGGCTACCTGCGCCAGAAGGTGAAGTGGGCCGACTGCGGCAACGGCCGTGAATGTGCCGAGATCCTCGTGCCGCTGGACTACGCCGACCCGGGCGCCCAGGCCATCACCCTGGCGCTCAAGCGGCTGCCGGCGTCCAAGACCCCGAGGCTGGGCTCGCTGTTCCTCAACCCGGGCGGGCCCGGGGGACCCGGGAAGGACATGCCCGACACGCTGCAGCGCAAGGGCCTTGAGCAGTACGACCTCATCGGATGGGATCCGCGGGGTGCCGGGGAGTCGACTCCGGTGGTCTGCTACGGCGAGGAGGAGACCGATGCCTACAACAGTCTCGACGCATCGCCCGATGACGCAGACGAGACCTCCGCGCTGATCCAGGGCGCCTACGACTTCGGGCGCTCCTGTTGGCAGCACAGCGGCGAGTTGCTGCGGCACATCTCCACGATCGAGACGGTCCGAGACCTCGATCTCATGCGCCGCCTGGTCGGTGACGACAAGCTTCACTACCTCGGCTACTCCTACGGCACGTTCATCGGTGCCGTCTACGCCGAGCTGTTCCCCTTCCATGTCGGGCGGCTGGTGCTGGATGCGGCCGTCGACATCACCGACGACAAGGACATCATTCAGGCGATGGGCTTCGACCTTGCACTGGGGAACTTCGCCTCCTGGTGTGCTGCCCGGAAGTGCGACCTGGGAACGAGCAAGCAGGCGGTCCTCGACGCCATCACCGGGCTGTGGGACGACCTGGACACCCGCCCGGTTCAGGTGGGCGGACGGACGCTCACCCAGACCCTGGCCGTGGTCGGCATCGCCGCCTTCCTCTACGGCGGCAAGCCGGCCTGGCCCGCTCTGGTGTCATCGATTCTCGCCGCCAGAGACGGCCGCGGGGAGAACCTGCTGTGGGGCGCCGACCTGCTCAACTCCCGCAACGACGGCGGCGGGTACGACACGATGTTCTACGCCTTCCCGGCGATCAGCTGCCTGGACACCACCGATGACGGCGTCGAGGACGCACAGCAGTTGTGGAAGGCCGACCAGAAGAAGGCGCCGGTCTTCGGCACCTACTTCGGACCCGGCTACCTCTGCCCCCTGTGGCCGGTTCGCCCGGCACTCCAGCTCGACATTCGAGGCGAAGGCGCCCCGCCCATCCTCGTGATCGGCGCCACCGGTGACAACGCCACGCCATACCAGCAGGCGGTCACGATGGCCAAGCAGTTGGATTCAGGCGTCCTGGTCACTTGGCAAGGTGAGGGCCACGGCACGTACGGAGGCAAGTCGACCTGCGTGGACAAGATCGTGGTCAACTACATCGCCAAGGGTGCCGTGCCCGCTGACGGAGTGAGCTGCCGCTGAGCGAATCACGGGATCGGGGGCCGTCCGCCGGCGTGACGAAGCGGGCTGGGGCGAGTTCGGCCGAACTGGGACGGTGCCCTATAGTGGTGCCTCGGCCGGTACGCGCCAGGCCGCCTTAGCTCAGTCGGCAGAGCGGTTCACTCGTAATGAACAGGTCTGGGGTTCGACTCCCCAAGGCGGCTCCAAAACCCCGTCGCGACCTGTGGATGGGTGATCCGGCGACACGGGCCCTGTGGACAGTGACGCGGCGGGTGGCGTTCGATTCATAATCGAGCGTATGATCGATAACCTGTTTGGAGCGCTTCGCTCCCTAGTCGGAGTCTTGTGGCCGCTGCGGTGGTCGAGGCTGCTCGCGGGCCTCGACTTCTTCATCGAGCTCGACGATCCAGTCGTCGAGCTCCTGCTCGGTCAGCTTCATCAGCAGGGTGTCCAGCGCGGCCTCGATCCAATTGTTCGGGATGTCCTGCAGCTCCAGAGTCAGCTTCGTTCCCTCGAAGTCGGGTTCGAAGGTCCAGGTGTAGACGAAGCCCTTCGACGAGACCGAGATGATCCGCTGGTTCGGCAGGAACTCGGTGTACTCGTGGGTGCCGCTGACATGGATCCCGAAGGTCCTGGCGGACCAGGTGAAGCGCGTCCCCACGCCCTCGGGCGTCAAGGTGACCTCGTGGACCTCGACGCCGGGATAGACCCCCATCCAGTTGGCGGGGTTCCTCATGAAGGCGAACACCCGGTCGACCGGCGCGGCGACAAGCGTGCTCTTGATGAGCTTGGGCATGATCCTGCCTCCTCGATGACCAGCGCGGGCACTTCAGGCTACGCCGATCACCGACCGACGATGAGGTTCTCCATCGGTTCGCCAGCCAGGAAGGCTCGGATGTTGCGGGTGACGAGTTCGCCCGCGCCGATCGGACGGCCGCCTGCCGCATGCGGGGTGATGATCACGTTCGGAGCGTCCCACAGCGGCGAATCGGCCGGGAGTGGTTCGACCTCGGTGACATCGAGGGCGGCACCGCCCAGTCGTCCGGAAGCGAGGGCATCGACCAAGGCCACCTCGTCGATCGTCGATCCGCGTCCGACGTTGACCACCCAGGCGCGGGCCGGGAGCGCGGCCAGACGCTCCGCGTTCAGGGCGTGGCGCGTCGACTCGCTGGTCGGCAGGACCATCACCAGAACGTCCGTCTCCGGCAGGGCAGTCAGTAGATCCGCCTCGGCCAGCACCTCGAACCCAGAGCGGACGCCGGCGGTCCGGGCAACCCCGCGCACGGAGGCTCCGAGCGCCTGGAACAGCGGTGCCATTGTCTGCCCGATCGACCCGAATCCCCAGATCAGCACGTTCGAGCCGATCAGGGTGGATACCTCCTCCGTCGTGTGCAGGGGCCGGAATCCTCCGAGTTCTCCCGCCCAGCGGTGCTCGCGCTGTGCGGCGAGGGCGAGCGGGATCTGCCGCAGCCCTGACAGGGCCAGTGCAAGCGCGTGCTCGGTGACGGTCCGGTCATGGAAGCCGCGACCCGAGGTGATGGCCACCTGAGGGCCGAAGCCGGCGGCCAGCACCGCGTCCGGTCCGGCGGTCAGGGTCTGGATCCAGGACAGCGACGGGGATGCGGCCAACTGGGCCAGGTTCGGCGAACCGAACCCCCACACCACTGCTGCATCGGCGGCACGTTGGTCCTCGCTGAGCAGTGTCTGGGCCTGATAGGAGATGACATCGACGCCGGCGATGGGTGCGAGCACAAACGGCGCGTCGTCAGGAATGAGGATTCTCACGAGCCCATCGTGCCACCAGCGGAGTCCGTTCGGTCGGGCCGGGTTGGCGGAGTTCGTTCGGTGGGGCCGCGTGGGCGGCGTCCGTTCGATCGGGCCGGGTGGCGCTCCTTCGTTGGGGTCGGGGCGGCAGGGGCGGTCAACGGCCACCGGCCGTGGGAGAGTGCTCGTGTGTGGATCGCCTACGCCTTCGGGTCGGCGCTGTTCGCTGGGATCACCGCCATCCTCGCCAAGGCGGGGATCAGGCACACGGGTTCGCACACCGTCACTGCGGTCCGCACGGTGGTGGTGGCGGTCTTCGCCTGGTTGATGGTTCTCATCGTCGGGTCCCTGGATGGGATCGGACGGATCAGCGGGCAGACCGTCCTGTTTCTGGTGTTGTCGGGGCTGGCGACCGGTGCCTCCTGGCTGTGCTACTTCAGGGCGCTGCAGCTCGGGGACGTCAACAAGGTGGTCCCGGTCGACCGTTCGAGCATCGTGCTGACGGTGCTGCTGGCGATCTTCCTGCTGGGTGAAACCCAGCAGTTGCTTGCGAAACTCGCCGGGATCACGCTGATCGGGTTCGGGACCTACCTGATGATCGACCGCAGACCGACCGCAGGGGCGCCCGTCCGCGGATCGTGGCTGGTCTTCGCGGCGCTGTCTGCCGTCTTCGCCAGCCTGACCGCGATCTTGGGCAAGGTCGGCATCGCCGACGTCGAGTCGAACCTGGGCACGGCGATCCGCACGTTGGTGGTGCTGGTGATGGCTTGGGTAGTGGTGCTCGTGGCGGGGGAGCGTCGAGAGGTCACCCGGATTCCGCGGCGCGACCTGGGGTACATCTGCCTGTCGGGCATCGCGACTGGGGCGTCGTGGCTGTGCTACTACCGGGCCCTGCAGGAGGGCCCCGCCAGCCTGGTTGTCCCAATCGACAAGACCAGCATCCTGGTCTCCGTCGGGTTCGCGTTCTGGGTGTTCGGCGAACGGCTGTCCCGCCGGGCCGCCCTCGGCCTGGTGCTGATCATGGCCGGGACCGGGGTCATGCTGCTGTGAGCTTGGGGTGGGCCAGCCGCCGACGCAGGCCAGGGTGGGCAGGCGGGATGGGTGTCGGGTTGTTGGATTGCCATTCCTGCGTGGGCCGGCCGCCGACGCGGGGCCCGGTGAGTCAGCGAGTGATGACCTGAGTGGCCGGATCATGCCCTCTGTGCTCCGTCCCAGCAGGCTGTGTCTCTTTCGCCGACGACGACGAAAGAGACACAGCCTGTCCTCCGGGAGCCGTGGGAGCCCGCGAGGTAGGCGTTTGCGGAAGGTGGCTAGGCCTTCGCCAGAGCCTGGTCGAGGTCGGCGATCAGGTCCTCGATGTGCTCGATCCCGACGCTGAGCCGGACCATCTCGGGCGCCACCCCAGCGGCCTTGAGCTCATCCTCGGTGAGCTGGGAGTGGGTGGTCGAGGCGTTGTGGATGACCAGGGACTTGGCGTCGCCGATGTTGGCGAGGTGGGAGAACAGTTCGAGGGATTCGACGAATCTCGACCCGGCCTCCCGTCCGGCCTTGAGCCCGAAGGACAGGACGCCGCCGTAGCCGCGGCCGGTCAGCACCCGGTTGGCCACCTCGTGCCACGGGCTTGATTCCAGGCCCGGGTAGTTCACCCAAGACACCGCCGGATGGGTCTCCAGGAAGCGGGCCACCGCCAGGGCGTTGCTGCTGTGCCGCTCGAGTCGCAGATGCAGGGTCTCCAGGCCCTGCAGGAAGAGCCAGGAGTTGAACGGGGTGATCGCTGCCCCGGTGTTGCGGAGCAGGACGGTGCGGGCCCGGATGATGTAGGCCGCGGGGCCGGCCGCGTTGGTCCAGACCACCTCGTGGTAGGCGTGGTCCGGCTTGGTCAGGCCCGGGAAGCGGTCGGCGTACGCCGACCAGTCGAACTTCCCGGAGTCGACGATGATGCCGCCGATCGACGTGCCGTGCCCACCGATGTATTTCGTGGCCGAGTGGACAGCGATATCCACGCCGTGGTCGAACACCCGGGCGAGGTAGGGCGTGGGCACGGTGTTGTCGACGATGAACGGCAGCCCGAGGGCATGCGCGGCCTCCGACCAGGCGTCCAGGTCGATCACGTTGACCAGCGGGTTGCCGATGGTTTCGCCGAAGACCAGCCGGGTCTTGTCGTCGACATGGGTGGCCAGGTCTTCCGGCTTCTCGGGGTCGACGAACCGGGTCTCGACGCCGAACTGCGGCAGCGTGTGAGCGAACAGCGCGTAGGTGCCGCCGTACAGGGTCGACAGCGCGACGATGTTGTCGCCGGAGTTCACCAGATTGAGCACCGCATAGGTGATCGCCGCTGCGCCCGAGGCCGTGGCGAGCGCGCCGATCCCGCCCTCAAGGGCGTTGACGCGGGTCTCGAACACCGACTGGGTGGGGTTCATGATCCGGGTGTAGATGTTGCCGGGAACTCTCAGGGCGAACAGGTCCGCGGCGTGCTGGGTGTCATCGAAGACGTAGGAGGTGGTCTGGTAGATGGGGACGGCCCGGGCGTTGGTGGCCGGGTCGGCGGTCTCCTGACCGGCGTGGACGGCGAGGGTGTCGGGACGGTAGGTCACGGCGGTTGCTCCATTCATCTGGTGGGCGTCGGGTTCCGAGGTGGATCGGTGGTTTGCTGACCGCACATCCCGCGGCGGGCTGTCACGTGAGGGGGCTCGACCGCTGCGCGACTCACCGGACGTGAGGGGCGATCGAGGGATGGTGTTGTCAGGAGTGAACCGGCGGACAACACAGGCACATTCGGGCGGTGCGAACGCAGGAGGCGTAGGCGATCCGGGCCGGGCTGTGCATGCGCTGAAGGGTAGCAGAAGATTCAACGATCAGCGTGCTGGCCTCCGCGGGATTGCACACCCCGGTGGCGCCGACGCAGGAAGACCGTCAAGCTGTGCACCAAGGGTGGCAGGAGGGACGCAATGGCTCCATCGGAGGCCGGGCTGGAGGGCTCCACCGCAGCTCTGGCGCGGATGCGGGAAACCGCGGTTCGCTGGGGCTCGGCCGACCAGAGGACGGTGTTCCTGCGCTGCTACGAGTTGATGACCGCGAGCATGCTGGAGGCGATCGCGTCCGGCGAGTTCCAGGACGCCGCGTGGGTGGCGCACCTGCTGGATCACTTCGCCGAGTACTACTTCGACGCTGCAGACGCCTACGACCGGGATGCTGCCGCCGCCCCACAGGTGTGGCGATTGGCCCACGACTCCTGTCTCGACCCGGACGCCGCCACCCTGCAGCGGCTCCTGCTCGGCATCAACGCGCACATCAACTACGACCTCGCCCTGGCGTTGGCGGACCTCCTCGGGCCGGAGTGGGGCGAGTTGCCGATCGAAGCCCGCCGGTTGCGTCAGCGGGATTACGCGCGGGTCAACGAGGTGATCGCGGCCACTGTCGACCAGGTCCAGGATCAGGTGGTCGAACCCCTGGCGCCGTTGTTGCGGATCCTGGACGTGCTGCTCGGTGGCGCCGACGAACTTCTCGCCTCCCGACTCCTCGATGCCTGGCGCGACGGCGCGTGGGCGCATTCAGTGGCCCTTCTGGAGGCACGGACCGCCGACGAGCGAGCGGATCTTCTGTCCTCCATCGAGGCGAGCGCGTTGCGGACGGGTCGCCTGATCCTGCTGCGCCCGGCGGACCCGGACCCCTCCGACGCGTCCGGGTGGCCCGCGCTTCCCTGAGGACGCGGCTCCCGGGTCACCACCCCAGCGCGGAGAGATCCCGCTCGATCGCGGGGAGTTCGGCCGCGCCGAAGTGGCGGACCTGGAGCAGCCTGTGGTGCAGACCCAGCGCCGTCCGCCGGGATTCGAACCCGTCGGGGAGGGGCCACTCGGAGCAGTACGCCTCCCAGAACTCCGCAGGCAGCGGGCTGCGGCTGGGCGCCAGCATGTAGGCCAGATCCAGTTCGCGGTCGGCGAAGCTGACCTCGGGGTCGATCACCCAGCAGCCGTCGACGGTGTTGCCCGTCCAGAAGTCGCCATGGGTCAGCGAGGGGAGCGGGGTGTCCGGGAGCAGTTCCTGGAGCGGTCCGTCACAGGCGCGTTCCAGGCGCCCGCGCAGGTCGTGCGGGATGGAAGCATCCGCGAGGTGGGTCCGCACCCGGTTCTCGACGAAGAAGGACGGCCAGTGGTCCGACCAGGCGTTCGGCTGGACGAACCGGCCCGCCCGGTTGTCGAGGTGCCAGCCGTAACGTTCCCCGACGAACCGGTGCATCCGGGCGATGGCCAGACCCAACCCGGCCCAGTCCGGCGTCCCACGCACCCGTTCCAGGACCAGCAGATGTCCGACGGCCGACAGCACGCCCGGCACCCGAACGCCGGCCCGGGCCAGGGCCGCCAGGCCATCGGCCTCGATGTCGGCCGGGTACGGATTGCGCTTGACGACCACCGGAGTCCCGTCGGCCAGGACGCCGCGGAGCGTCACGCCGACCCAGCCGCCACCGATCGGTTCGGTGCTGACAAGCGGGGACAGGTCGGCGGGCCACCGCGCCAGCAGCCACCGGGGGGGTTGCACGTTCGTCACTCGGGCACGCTACCGCGGGCGGTGTTCCGGCCCTGGGCGCGTGGGAGAATGAGCCGTGCGAAGCCAGGAGATCCTGCTGGACGCGTTCGGTCGTGTCCACGAGTTGGTGCCTGCCATTCTGTCCGGGCTCACCGTCGAGGACGTGCTCTGGCGTCCGGACCCGGCGGCGAACTCGATCGGCTGGCTGATCTGGCACCTTGCGCGCGTCGAGGACGACCACCTCGCCGGCGTCGCCGATCGTGAGCAGGTCTGGACGGCCGGGGGTTGGGTCGGCCTTTTCGGCCTGCCCTACCCGGAACGGGCAGTGGGGTTCGGGCAGACGGCTGACGACGTGGCGGCCTTCACCGTGGCCGAGCCGGGCCTGTTGCGCGACTACTACGACGCCGTGCACGCCCAGACCGTGGACGTGGTCACGGCGCTCACCGAAGCCGGCTTCGACGCCATCGTGGACCGTCGCTGGACCCCGCCCGTGACAGCGGCCGTCCGGCTGGTGTCCGTGCTGAACGATGTCACCCAGCACGTCGGGCAGGCGGGCTACGTCCGAGGTTTGCGGCAACGCGCCGCCGGCCGGGCCGATGACGGCTGGGCCGGCTACGCCTGAGAACCGATGTCAGTACCTTCCAAGCGGGTCGCCTACCTTGACGGGCTGCGCGTCCTGGCCATCTTCGCCGTGGTGGTGGTGCATGTCGCCGGTACCGGCTGGGCGTCCTTCCCGGTCGAGAGCCTGCGCTGGCAGACGCTGAACGTTTTCGACGGGGCCGCCCGCTTCGCCACTCCGGTGCTGGTCATGATCAGTGGCTACGTCTTCCTCGACCCGTCCCGGCCGGTGACCGTCCGCTCGATGGTGGCCGGACGCCTTCCCAGGATCGCCATCGCGTTCGTGGCCTGGTCACTGGCCTACGCCCTCCTGCGGGCCGTGACGGAGCCTCCGCCGGATCCTCCCGTCTGGGACGCGTACCTCACCTATGTCCTCACCGGGCACTACCACTTGTGGTTCCTGGGCGTGATCGCCGGCCTGTACCTGGTGACGCCGCTGCTGCGTCCGGTCGCCGCCGATCCGCAGCTGAGTAGGTACTTCCTGCTTCTGGCGCTGGTGTTCGGGTCGGTGGCGCCGTTGCTCCACACGCTGGGCTGGTGGCGGGACTCGATCCTGGCGCCCGACCGGCTGCAGCTGTTCATGGTGCTGGGCTATCCCGGCTACTACCTGCTCGGGCACCACCTGGGCCGGCTGCCGCTGTCGATCCGGGCCGCCCGAGCCATCTACGCGGCGGGGCTGGCGGGGCTCTTGGTCACCGTGGTCGGGACGTCGCTGTGGTCCCTGGCGACCTCGACGGGCCAGGACGCGCTCTACTTCCGGCTGAACCCGCACGTGGCGCTGATGTCGGCAGCGGTCTTCGTAGCCTTCCGCCGGCACCTGGCCACCCCCGGGCCTCGGCTGGCCCTGGTGCTCGAACACCTCTCCGAGCGGGCCTTCGGCATCTTTCTGGTCCATGTCATGTTCCTGACGATCTTCCGGGACATCCTGCCGCTGGCCCGGATCCCGGCGATCGTCCTCGTCCCGTTGCTTTCCGTGGTCGTCTTCGGGCTCAGTTGGGCGGCCAGCGAACTGCTGTCCCGGTTCGAGTTCGCGCGGGGACGGATCGTGTGACGGCCTGCGCGTCCGTGCTGGCGGGCGCGCCGCCGGGGCGAGCGTCCGCTTCGGCTGCCGGACGGCCCCGGCTGGGGCATACTCCCGGCCATGGGACGCGACATCGAGGCGACCACGTACACCCGCGAGCAGCGGCAGCGGTATCGCGAGAAGGTGAAGACCTGCCTGGACGTCTTCGAACAGATGCTCGCCACCAGCACGTTCGACTTCGCCGAGCCGATGACCGGGATGGAGATCGAACTGAATCTGGTCGACTCCGACTACCGTCCCAAGATGGACAACGCCGAGGTGTTGGCGGCGATCGCGAACCCGGAGTACCAGACCGAACTGGCCCGGTTCAACATCGAGTTCAACGTCAGCCCGCGTCCGCTGACCGGGCAGCGTGTGGTCGAACTGGAGCGTGAGTTGCGCGCATCGCTCAACGAGGCCGAGCGGCGCTGCGCCGAGCGCGGCACCCACATCATGATGATCGGGATCCTGCCCACGGTCATGCCGGAGACGTTCGAGGGCGATTGGATGAGCCCCAACGCGCGTTACCAGGCTCTCAACGACGCAGTCCTGGCGGCCCGCGGCGAGGACATCCACCTCGACATCATCGGCCCCTCGGGCGAGCACTTGCGTCGCTTCGCTGACTCGCTCGCCCCGGAATCGGCGTGCACCTCGATGCAACTGCACCTGCAGGTGAAGCCGACAGCGTTCGCCGGGAACTGGAACGCGGCGCAGGTGCTGGCCGGACCGCAGCTGGCGCTGGGGGCGAACTCGCCCTACTTCATGGGCCACGAGTTGTGGGCCGAGACCCGGATCGAGCTTTTCACCCAGGCGGCGGACACGCGGCCGGTCGAGTTGAAGAACCAGGGCGTCCGTCCGCGGGTGTTCTTCGGCGAGCGCTGGATCACCTCCATCTTCGACCTCTTCGAGGAGAACGCCCGCTACTTCCCGTCGATGCTGCCCGAACTCGACGACGAGGATCCGCAGGCGGTCTTCGACGCCGGGGGAACGCCGCGCCTGGCCGAGATGCGGTTGCACAACGGCACGATCTACCGCTGGAACCGTCCGGTCTACGACATCGTCGACTCGCGGCCGCACGTGCGGGTGGAGAACCGCGTTCTGCCCGCCGGGCCGACCATCGTCGACACCCTGGCCAACGCGGCCTTCTACTACGGCGCCCTGCGGGTACTGGCCGCGGAGGACCGTCCGGTGTGGACGCGGATGGCCTTCGCCACGGCCGAGGAGAACTTCAGCGCCGGGGCCCGCTACGGCATCGACGCCACCCTCTTCTGGCCGGGTCGCGGTGAGATCCCGGCCAGCGAACTGGTGCTGCGGGACCTCCTTCCCATGGCTCACGCCGGGTTGACCCAGTGGGGGATGGATCCGGAGGCCCGGGACAGGTTGTTGGGCGTGATCGAGGGTCGCTGCCTGACGGGCCAGAACGGCGCCGTGTGGCAGGTGCGGACAGTGCGCGCACTGGAGTCGCGCGGCCTGTCCCGGACCGACGCGCTCCGCGCGATGGTGGCCGACTATGCCGCGCGAATGCACGCCAATGAGCCGGTGCACACCTGGGATGTGCCGGGAATCTGAGGGCTGCTGGAGCGCCGGCGCGCACACGCCCGAGGTGCGAACGGGAGAGCGCCCCTTATCCGACACTCGATCGCCGAATCGACGGCTCAGCGCCCGTTCGGGCGATCGAGTGTTGGATTTGATGCGCAGTGCCGCGGGCTCCAGGTGAGGGCGGCTGCGTTGGGAGGACCGCCCCGGCGTACGCCGGGCCTGGAGGCCTCAGCAAGTAGGCTCAAGGTCCGGTGGCCGGCGATCTGGGAGGGGCTGTTATGGGCGAAACCGAGGACCGTGTGCACGCTGCAGCGGTTCGGATCTTCCGGACGCACCAGGCGGCGGAGGCCTTCCTCAACCTGCACTGTCCTGAGTTGGGGGGTGCCACCCCCCTGGCGTTGATGCGCGATGGCCGCGCTGAGGAGGTCCTGACGTTCCTGGAGCGGCTGGAGCGTGAGGCGCCGGCCCCCAAGACAGGGGTGTTCGGGTCCTGGCTGGGACGCTTGGGCGGCAGCCGCTGACGCTCCGCGGCCCCAGCGGCAGTCCAGCGGGAAGCTGACCAGGCGGCCGCTCTCCCGGCCGTGCCGGGTTGCGGCGCGGCGCGACCCTGCCGCCCGCACCTCGGACATGGGCGCGGGGCCCGACCCTGCCGGCGGGCTCGGGGGCGGCTGTCCCGGGCAGGTATCAGGGACGCGGGCCTGTTGTCGTCCCCATTCGGAGGTGGACTGGGAACTCGGCCGAGGTCACCGGCTCGCCGTCCAGCAGCGCAAGCGCCATCCGTCCCATGGTGCGTCCCTTCTCGGTTCCGTTCTGGTCCAGGGTGGTGAGCCTCCCGGCGAACCAGGGTAGGTCGACTCCGTCGAAGCCGATCACCGACAGCTGCCCCGGCACGTCGAATCCCCGCGCCGCCGCGGCCCGGATGGCGCCGACAGCCAGCAGATCGGACTGGCAGACCAGTGCTGTGGGCCGGTCCTCCCGGTCCAGGAGAATCGCGGTCGCAGCCGCGCCGGCGTCGATGGTGAAGCCAGCGGCTTCGGCGATCAGGTCGGACGACCCGCCGCCGTCCAGGAAGCCGAGCGCACGGTCACGGGAGTCGGCGAACTCCGCCCGCTCCACCTCGGCCGCCGGGACCGCTCCGCAGCGGGTCACTCGAGTCAGCGGCATGGTCACGTGACCGATCCGCTGGTGCCCCAGGCCCTGAAGGTGATGGACGGCTTCCGCGGTGGCGCCGCGGTCCGGAATGGTCAGCTGGACCACTCGGGGGTCCGACGGCGCTCCGGTGCCGAGCATGACGATGCCGCGAGCGGCCAACTGATCGAGGGTCTGGGGATCCGAGGTGCCGCAGAGGGCGAACAGCACCGCGTCCATGCCGTGGGCGGCCAGCGGGGTCGGCTCGGCCCCGAGCGGACGGGGCAGCAGCAGCAGGCCATAGCCCTGCTCGTCCAGGACCTGGGCCACACCGTCCAGCAGCGAGATCTGGAACGGATCCGAGAAGGCGCTGCTCAGGGTCCCGTCATAGCTCACCCCGATCACCCTCGTCCGGCCGGTTCGCAGCCGAGCGGCCAGCCGGTCGGGACCGGCGTAGCCCAACTCTCGGGCGGCGGCACGGACCCGCTCCGCGGTGGAGTCGGCCACCGGGCCGCGTCCGCTGAACACCAGGGACGCGGTGGACAGCGCCACGCCGGCCAGGCGCGCCACGTCGCTCAGCGTGATCCGGACCGCGCCCGTTTGACCGTGTGGTTCCATGCGTGACAACCTATCGAATCGATTCGATCGAATCGATTCGATAGGTTGAGGCGAGGGAACCAAGAGGCGGCCAGATGATGACAGACGCAACGACGAGCGAAACGACGCGGCCGAACGAGGATGGGGCCAGGGTCCGCCGGGCCCGCAACGCGGTCTTCCTGGTCTTCGCGGCCTCCGGTCTGGCCTTCTCCAGCCTGGCCTCCCGCCTGCCCGACATCAAGCGCATCCTCGACCTCACCCCTGGCGAACTCGGCGGCATCCTGCTGGCCGGCGCCCTGGGTGCGGTCCTCGGGCTGCCGGTCTCCGGCCGGCTGATCCAGCGGTTCGGAACCCGCGCCACCGTCCGCTCCGGCGCCGCGAGCACGGCGATCGGGCTGAGCGCTGCCGGGCTATGTGTCGACGCTTTGCACAGCCGGCCGGCGCTGATGGGGGCCCTGTTCCTGGCCACCCTCGGCCTCGGGGTCTGGGACGTTTCGATGAACCACGAAGGGACAGTGGTCGAGCGCGGGCTGGGCCGGGCGATCATGCCCTGGTTCCACGCCTTCTTCAGCGGCGCCACCGTGGTGGCTGCGCTGTTCGGCAGCCTGATGACTGCTCTGGCCGTGCCGGTGTGGCTGCACCTGGCCGCCATGGCCCTGGCGGCGTTCGCCGCGGTGTGGATCGGGACGGCCGACTTCTTCCCGGACGAGCCTGAGGTCACCGAGGGGGATCGGGCCGAGTCGGTCCGGGGTTCCAGCGCCTGGCTGGAACCCCGGACGCTGCTGGTTGGGCTGGTCGTGCTGGTGGCCGCGTTCACCGAGGGAACCGCCAACGACTGGGTCGCGGTGGCGATGACCGAGGGTCATCGCCTCCCCGCCTGGGCTGGAGTGCTCGGGTTCGCAGTCTTCCTGTCCGCGATGACCGCAGGCCGGATCCTGGGCACCGCCGCGCTCGACTGCTACGGACGCGTGCCGGTGCTCCGATCGCTTTTCGTCATTGCGATCGCCGGCAGCCTGCTGGTGGTCTTCGGTGGGCCGGTGGGGGCCTTCCTCGGTGCCGCGCTGTGGGGCCTGGGGGCGTCCCTGGGATTCCCTGTGGGCATGTCCGCCGCGGCCGATGAGCCGGCCCGTGCGGCGGCCCGGCTCAGCGTGGTTTCCACGATCGGCTACCTCGCCTTCCTGGGCGGCCCGCCGCTTCTGGGGTATCTGGGCGACCGCATCGGCGTGCTCCACGCCCTGCTCGCTGTCGGTGCCCTGCTCGTCCCGGCCTTCCTGGCTCTGCCCGCCGTCCGGGAACCTCGCCGATAGCCCCGGACAGGCTGTGGCCTTTTCGCCGACAACGGCGAAAAGGCCACAGCCTGTCATCGGTCACACCTTCTCAAGCGCTTAAGGCGAGCCCCTCGCTCTTCGGGCGGGTCGGCAGGCTCAGGACGGCGCGCCGTCCTGAGCCTGCCGACCCGCCCCCCCCTTTCCTTGGCAAACCCTACCCCCCGTCTTCCGGGCCCCCCCCGGCTGGGGGGGGGGGGGGGGCTGCCTCGGGGGGGGGCCCCGCCCTCCCCCCCCCGACCCGCTGGCCAAGGGCATGGACGCCTGTGCTCGCCTGGTTCGGGTGAGGTCGCGCCACGCGCGCAGCCGCCGGCAGGCTTCCGGATGGGCGGCGGACGTCTCGGCATCGTCAATCAGGGCAATGGTCCGGTCGGCGAGGTGGCGCACGCTCACTCCGGTGTGCGCGGCCAGGTCATTGAGCCGGTGCTCCAGGGCCGCCTGGAGCAGGTTCGAGGTGTCGATCTGGTTCTTCACGACAGTGATGGGGTTCATCGGTCCTCCGATCGGGGACGGGATGGGGAGGTGGTGTGCGGTAGTTCGATGAGTCGTTTGCCGCGCAGAGACCCTTGTCAGGGTCATTAGTGGGGAGAGATCGCCGCCTCAGGCGGCTCGCAGACAGGTCGGGGGCTCAGGCCTCACCCGGTGTTGTCGCTGCCCTCATCATGCCCGGACGCCGGGCTTCTGGCAAACCCGGGTTTCGCGGGGGCCCGACAGCGAGGCACCACGACCGACCGGAGGCTCGGGTCAGCCAAGACGATCGTGAGCGGGGGCGCGTGCCTCAGCGATGCCTGTGAGTGAATGGGGGCGCGTGCCTCCGCGATGCCTGTGAGTGAATGGGGGCGCGTGCCTCAGCGATGCCTGTGAGTGAATG
>CAZPCM010000008.1:54450-56291 GCA_964585085.1 uncultured Propionibacteriaceae bacterium | reverse complement strand
TCGGGCTCAGGGGTCGTTTGGTTCTGGGTGACCCTTCGTCGGGCTCAGGGGTCGTTTGGTTCTGGGTGACCCTTCGTCGGGCTCAGGGGTCGTCGTCGGACGAGGTCAGCGTCGGCGGGCCGTGCCCATCATGTCGCGGACGACGTTGCCCCCGACGGTGATCACCTTGTTCCAGAAGGTGGGGGAGGACAGCACCTTCTCCACGCCCGACTTGGGCGGCTGACGGGTGCTCGTGGTGCGGCGCCCGGCGGAGCGATCGGCGGCCGCCTCCTCCTTGGCGCGCAGTTCGGCCTCCTTGGCCTGGGCTTCGAGCTCGGCTTCCCGCCGGGCGGCCTCGATGCCGGCCTGGAGCTTGCGCGCGAGCGCTTCGTAGGCCGAATCCCGGTCGACCTCGACCCCGTACCTCGCCATCATCGGCGACTGCCCCACGCCGCGGGCCAGCCATTCGGGGTTCATC
The DNA here is from genome assembly GCA_964585085.1 of uncultured Propionibacteriaceae bacterium. Lineage (GTDB taxonomy): Bacteria > Actinomycetota > Actinomycetes > Propionibacteriales > Propionibacteriaceae > Propionicimonas. Next base: position 55,834 of record CAZPCM010000008.1, on the reverse strand, counting down.
GGGTCCATCGAGGCCTCCGGTGCCCGCATCCGGGTCCAGGCCACCGGGGTGGGGGCGCCGTTGGGATTGAGGACGGTCACGATGGCCTCGCCGATGCCGAGCGCCTGGAGGGTTTCGGTGAGGTCGTACTGCGACCTCGGGTAGGTCGCGACGGTGGCCTTCAGCGCCTTGGCGTCGTTCGGAGTGTGCGCGCGCAGTTGATGCTGGACCCGCGATCCGAGCTGGGCCAGGACCTCCTCGGGGACGTCCTTGGGGGTCTGGGTGACGAAGAACACCCCGACGCCCTTCGACCGGATCAGCCGGACGGTCTGCGCGATGGCCTCCCGGAAGGCCTTGGACGCGTCCCGGAACAGCAGGTGGGCCTCGTCGAAGAAGAAGACCAGCTTGGGCTTGTCCACGTCGCCGACCTCGGGCAGGTCGTGGAACAGGTCGGCCAGCAGCCACATCAGGAAGGTCGAGAAGATCACCGGGCGGTCCTGCAGGTTCGGCAATTCGAGCAGGGAGATGACGCCCTTGCCGTCAGGGGTGGTCCGGATGAGGTCGCGGGTGTCGAACTCGGGCTCGCCGAAGAAGGCGTCTCCGCCCTGGGACTCCATGGCGATCAGGCTGCGCAGGATCACTCCGACCGTGGCGCTGGACAGGCCGCCCATGTTCTTGAGCTCGACCTTGCCTTCGTCGGAGGTGAGGTAATTCATCACCGACCGCAGATCCTTCAGGTCCAGCAGCGGCAGGCCGGCCTGGTCGGCGTAGTGGAAGATCAGGCCCAGCGAGGACTCCTGGACCTCGTTGAGGCCCAGCACCTTGGACAGCAGGATCGGCCCGAACGAGGAGATGGTCGCCCGTAGCGGGATGCCGGTGCCCTGCCCGCCGAGGGCGTAGAACTCGGTCGGGCAGCCACGCGGTGCCCACGCCTGGCCGATCTTCGAGGTGCGCGCCAGCAGCTTTTCGCTCGGCGTGCCAGGAAGCGCGATCCCGGACAGATCACCCTTGATGTCGGCGGCGAAGACGGCCACCCCGGCGTCTGAGATCTGTTCGGCCAGGAGTTGCAGGGTCTTGGTCTTGCCGGTGCCGGTCGCGCCGGCCACCAGTCCGTGCCGGTTCAGCATCGACAGTGAAATCCGGATCCTGGCCTCGGGGAGCGGCTGACCTTCGGCCATCAGGACGCCCAGTTCGATGGAGGGGGTGTCGAAGGTGTACCCGTCGATGATGGCCTGGGTGGCGTCGGGCTGCGTCGTCATGGCCTCAGATTGTCACACAGCGGCATCGGCGGCGCCGCCGGGCCGGGAACTCGTCGACCGATGGTCCCTCGCCGATGAGGTCCCCGGCGGGCAGCCCGGCAGGGCGGACGACCCTTCTCGGGCTCAGGGGTCGTGGTGGGCGTGGG
>CAZPCM010000008.1:27106-54350 GCA_964585085.1 uncultured Propionibacteriaceae bacterium | reverse complement strand
GACGACCCTTCGTCGGGCTCAGGGGTCGTTTGCCCTTGGTCGGGCTCAGGGGTCGTGGTGGGCGTGGGGACGACCCTTCGTCGGGCTCAGGGGTCGTTTGCCCTTGGTCGGGCTCAGGGGTCGCCCAGGCATTACAGGGGTAGGCCGGTGAGGACCAGGACGCGCTCGTCGGTGAGGTCGAGCATGGCCGACTTGACACCCTCGCGACCAACGCCGGACTTCTTCCAGCCGCCGTAGGGCATCTGGTCGGCCCGATAGGTGGGGACGTCGCCGATCACGACGCCGCCGACCACCAGTTCCCGGTGGGCGGCGAAGGCCGTCTCCAGCTTCGTCGTGAACACCCCCGCCTGCAGTCCGTACTTGGAGGCGTTCACCTTGGCGAAACCCTCCGCGGTCGTGGCGTACCGCTCCACCGTCAGCACCGGGCCGAAGACCTCCTCCTGGGCGATGATCGCCTCCCGCGGGACGTCGGCGAGCAGGGTGGGCGCGACCCGGCGGCCGTCGCGGGTTCCCCCGGCCAACAGTCGGGCGCCCTTGTCGGTCGCGTCGGCGATCCAAGCGGTGATCCGGTCGGCCGCCGCGTCATCGATCACCGGCCCGACCTGGACGCCGGGCTCGTTCGGGTCGCCATTCCTCAGCTCGCGGACGGCCCGGACCAACTCACCGACGAAGGCGTCGTAGATGGCCTCGTGGGCGAAGACCCGCTGGACGCTGATGCACGACTGCCCGGCCTGGTAGCAGCCGAAGAGCGCCACCCGGGTCGCGGCCGCCGCGAGGTCGGGCCAGTCCGGTTCGATCATGACCGCGGCGTCCCCACCCAACTCCAGCACGACGTGCTTGTCCGGCGCGGTGCGCCGGATGTGGTCGCCGACCGCCTCCGAACCGGTGAGCGAGACCACCGGCAGCCGTGGGTCGACCAGCAGCGGGTCCATCTTGTCGTGGGTGACTGTCAGTACCGAGACCATCCGCCCGGGAAGGTCGGTCTCCGCGATGATCTCCGCCAGAATCAGGGCTGACAAGGGGGTCTTCAGGGCCGGCTTGACCAGGATCGGCGCGCCGACGGCGATGGCCGGGGCGACCTTGTGCACCACGAGGTTCAGCGGGAAGTTGAACGGGGCGATGCCCAGCACCGGTCCGCGCGGGAAGCGGCGGATCAGGGCGAGCCGTCCGCTCACCCCGGGATCGGTGTCGAGCCGCTGCAGCTCGCCGGAGAACCGGCGGGCCTCCTCAGCCGCCCAGCGGAAGGTCGAGGCAGCCCGGTTCACCTCGCCACGCGACCACATGGCCGGCTTGCCGTTCTCCGCCGTGATCAGCGCGGCGATCTCCTCGGCGCGCTCGGCCAGCCGGTGACCGATGTGGTCCAGCGCGGACGCCCGGACGTGGGCCGGCAGCGCGGCGGCCTCGTGTGCCACCGCGTCCAGGTCGGTCACGGCCTGCTCGATCTGCGCGGGGGTCGGGATCGACACCTCCGCGACTTCGGCGCCGTCCCAGGGCGAGGTGACTTTGACGCTGCCCTCGCCCCAGGTGGGGACGCCGGAGAGGTAGAAGGGACGGATCACAGTCATCGGAGCACCAGCCTCTCGGGTCGGGCCACGGCGGAAGTCGGGGCCGCTGGCAGCAGTTCACCACCGATCGCGCGTGCCGCCAAGGGGCCCAGCTGGGGAGGCCGGGACGCCGGGGCCGCTGACGGCGGCCGATCTGGCATCGTCTGCCGCCAAGGGCGGATCTCTCCGGGGCGGGACCCCGTGGCCGCCGACGGTGCCGGTGCTACCTTTGACCCAGACAGGGGAGCGTCGAAGGGGCGCTGAGAGTGCGGAATCCGCAGACCCTCGAACCTGATCCGGCTAGCACCGGCGTAGGGAGTCGAGTATCTCCCCGGGTAGCCCGGGCCCTCCGAGGAAGGAGGAGACATGATCGCCATCAATCGCGGGCTGGCGGGGCTGGCCGGAGCGCTCGTGCTGGCGCTGGGACTGTCGGCGTGCGCGGGCTCACCCGCGCCCACGGCCACCCCGTCCGGCCCGACTGAAAGCACGAAGCTGACCGTGATCACCCACGACTCGTTCGCCCTGAGCGAGGACGTGGTGGCGTCGTTCAAGAAGGCGACGGGGTACCAGGTCGACTTCGTCGCCCCTGGGGACGCGGGGACGGTCGTCAACCAGCTGATCCTCAGCAAGGACGCACCGCTGGGAGATGTCGTGTTCGGCATCGACAACACTTTCGCCGCCCGCGCCATCGGCGAGGGCATCCTGAGCGCGTACACCTCGCCGGCGCTGCCCGCCGGATCGGAGGATCTGGCCGTCGACGAGGGGCACCGGCTCACCCCGATCGACTTCGGCGACGTGTGCGTCAACGCCGACGACGGGTGGTTCACCGCGAGGCGCCAGCCCAAGCCGGCCACTCTGGACGACCTGACCAAGCCCGAATACGCGAACCTGCTGGTGGTGGAGAACCCGGCCTCATCCTCGCCGGGCCTGGCCTTCCTGGCCGCGACAGTGGGCGCCAAGGGCGAGGCCGGCTACCTGGATTACTGGAGGGCGCTCAAGGCCAACGGGGTCAAGGTCGTCAAGGGCTGGACGGAGGCCTACACCGTGGAGTTCTCCGCCGGTCAGGGCAAGGGCGATCGTCCGCTGGTGGTGTCGTACGCGACCTCGCCTGCCTACGTGGTGGACGCCAAGGGCAAGGCGCTGACGTCCGCGCTCACCCAGACCTGCTTCCGGCAGGTGGAGTACGCCGGGGTCATCAAGGGGGCCCAGAACGAGGTCGGCGCGCGGAAGTTCATCGACTTCCTGCTCAGCGATGAGGTGCAGGCCGACATCCCCGGGCAGATGTACATGTACCCGGCGAACCGGGCGATCCCGTTGCCCGAGGCTTGGCAGGCCAACGCCCCAGCAGTGACCGCGCCGATCTCGGTGTCGCCCGGCCTGTTGGCGGCGCAGCGGGACACCTGGATCAAGGCGTGGACGGCCGCGGTGATCGGCTGAGCTGACGTGTCGTTCCCAGTGTGGTCGTTCGTCCACCGTGTTCGGGGGACAAGCGACCACACCGCGGACCGACGACTCGGCGGGTCGCCGTGGGTGTGGGTGGCCGCGGCCGCCCTGCCGGTGGCCTTCCTGGCCGTCTTCTTCGTGTGGCCGGTGTCCGCCCTCGTCGCAAGGGGGTTCATCGACGAGCACGGGTTCACCTGGGAGGCGGTTCTGGGGGTCCTGCAGGCGCCCCGGACGGCCCGAGTCGTCACCCAGACCCTCCTCCAGGCCCTCCTGGGGGCCTTCCTCTCCCTCCTGGTGGGCCTTCCGGGGGCCTACCTGCTCTACCGCTGCCGCTTCCCGGGGCGCCGGCTGCTCCGCGCCCTGGTCAGCGTCCCGTTCGTGCTGCCGACGGTGGTGGTGGGCGTGGCGTTCCGGTCCCTGCTGGCCGAGCACGGGCCGCTGGGATGGCTCGGTCTGGAGGAATCGTTCGTTTCCATCCTCGCCGCGCTGGTCTTCTTCAACTACTCCGTGGTGGTCAGGACGGTCGGCGTCCTTTGGGCGCGCCTCGACCCCAGGACCGAGGACGCCGCCAGCTCGCTCGGGGCGTCCGGGATCCGCGTCCTGGCGACGGTGACCCTGCCGGCGCTCGCTCCGGCGATCGCGTCGGCCGGCGCGCTGGTCTTCCTCTTCTGCGCCTCGGCGTTCGGGGTGGTGCTGATCCTGGGCGGGGCCGGCTACGGGACCGTTGAGACAGAGATCTGGTACCAGACGTCTCAGCTGCTGGACCTGCCGGCAGCGGCGGCGCTTTCGATCCTCCAGTTGCTGATCGTCGCGGCGTCGCTGATGGTGGCCAACGCGACCCGGGCCCGCCAGGAGCGCGCGCTGCGGCTGCGGGGGGAGAGCCGGGACCAGCCGTTGCGGGCCCGGGACTGGCCCGCCGTCGTCGTGACGGCGGCGGTGGTGGCAGGGCTGCTGGTGCTGCCATTGGCCACCCTGGTCGCCCGTTCGCTGCTCACCCCGGCCGGTGTGGGCTGGCGCTACTACGAGCTGCTGGCCACCAACGCCGGTGGGGCCCTGTCGGTCAGCGTGTGGCGGTCGGTGCTCAACTCCCTGGCCATCGCCGCCGCGGCGACCGCGATCGCAGTCACGCTGGGGGCTCTGGTGAGCTACCTGCTGTCCCGCCGTCCGTCGTCCCGGCTGGGCCGACGCGGGCTCCGGGTGGTCGACTCGGCGTTCATGCTGCCGCTGGGGGTGTCGGCGGTCACCGTCGGCTTCGGCTTCCTGATCACGCTCAACCGTCCGCCCCTGGACCTGCGGTCGTCGGTCGTCCTGATCCCGATCGCCCAGGCGATGGTGGCGATGCCCCTGGTGGTCCGAACGCTGCTGCCGACGCTGCGGGCCATCGACCCGCGGTTGCACGAGGCGGCCGCCACGCTCGGCGCCGGCCCGGGGAGGATCCTGGCGAGCATCGATCTTCCGTTCGCGCTGCGAGGACTCGGGCTCGCCCTCGGATTCGCGTTCGCAGCCTCGCTGGGGGAGTTCGGGGCGACCGCGTTCCTGGCCCGTCCGGACCGTCCCACGCTGCCGGTGGTCATCTTCCGCCTGATCGGACGCCCGGGGGCGGACAATTTCGGGATGGCGATGGCCGCCTCGGTGGTGCTGGCGCTGCTGACCGGGACGGTGATGGCGGTCGCGGAATGGATCGGGCCCAAGGAGGTGAACCCCTGGTGAGCGCGGCGGGGCTCGAGATCAGCCACGCGTCCGTCCGGTACGGAGCGGTCCTGGCTGTGGACGACATCAGCCTGAGCGTCGGGCCGGACGAGATCGTGGCCCTGCTCGGCGCGTCCGGTTCGGGCAAGTCGTCGCTGCTGCGGGCGGTCGCCGGGCTGGAGCCGCTGGCCGCCGGGCGGATCTCCTGGGACGGACGCGACCTGGCCGGCACGCGGGTGCACCGGCGGGGGTTCGTGATGATGTTCCAGGACGGCCAGCTGTTCCCGCACCTGTCGGTGGCCGGCAACGTCGGCTATGGACTGGCGCACCTGGACCGGGCGGCGCGGGAGCGCCGCGTGACCGAGTTGTTGGAGCTCGTCGGCCTGGCCGGGTACGGCCCGCGTCCGATCACGGCGCTGTCGGGAGGCCAGGCCCAGCGGGTCGCGCTCGCCCGCTCTCTGGCCCCGCGCCCGCGCCTGCTGCTGTTGGACGAGCCCTTGTCCGCCCTCGACCGGGCCCTGCGCGAGCGTCTGGTCGGCGTCCTCTCAGACACGCTCCGCGCGACCGGCACCCCGGCCCTCCACGTCACCCACGACCAGGATGAGGCCTTCGCGATCGCCGACCGGGTCGCCGTCCTCGAGCACGGACGGCTGCTGCAGATCGGCCGTCCGGATCGGCTGTGGGCAAGCCCTGCCAGCCGTGAGGTGGCGGCCTTCCTCGGCTACGGGCCGTTCCTGGACGCCGCCGCCGCCCGCACGCTGGGCATCGCCGCGGTCCCTCCGGGGACACTGCTCGGCGTGGGTCCCGAGGGTCTGGTCGAGGAGCCGGAGGGGACGCAGGTGCCCGTCACGGGCTGGCGGCACCGCCGCGGCTTCGTCGAGGTCGACGTCACCCTGGCCGACGGCCAGCCCGCCCGGGTGCGCACCGGCGGCCGACCCGGGAGAGCGATCAGGGTCCGCCTCGACCCCGCGGGCTGCGTGAGCGTGGCAAACCCCTGAGCGTGACCCGTGACGCAACGGTGACGCTCCGGTGACGCCGGACGGTTGAGACTGCCTGCCATCGGACGATTCCCACGATCGGAGCGCTGCGATGGCCTCAGCAGAAGTCGACGTGATCGGCTCCTCACCCCTCAGCTTCACCAACTCGGACGGCGGCCAGCAGGTCGTCCCACTGTCCGCCCTGAAATTCAGCGGTTCGGAGGTCCAACTCAAGACGGCCTGGAAGGCGGCGCTCGACGCCGGCGAACAGGCCACTCTGCTGGCCCTGGCCAAAGCGAAGGCGGCTGCCGGCGAACTCACCCCGCCGCCGGTCCCACCCCCAGCCCCGGCACTGGCCTTCACCGCCAAACAGACCGGGGTCGAGGGCAACCACGTCACGGTCACCTCCGTCACCGAGACCGGCAAGCCGCCGCTGACGGCGAAGATCACCCTCAGCGCCACCCGGACCGACTCCTACCCGGCGTTGGCGGACGGCCCCGCCGCCGCCCACAAGCTGGGGGTGGATGCTCCCACCGGCACCTCCGGCGACCCGCTGGCCGGGACCGGACTGGTCGTGGTCAAGCAGGGGTCCACCGGCGCCAGCACCAAGCCGCCGGTGGCCTCCAGCGGGGTGCTGGTGAAGAACACCGGCGTCGACCTCAAGGACGCCGACAACAAGGTGGTCTGCACCCTGTTGCCGCGTGCCGACTACGCCGGCAAGGGCGGCCTGTCCTACGAGGTCACCGTCAGCGGCGCCACGTTCACCATCGCCGCCACCTACGACTCCACCAAGGAGGACGGCACCCAGGATCCGGTGACCCTGCTGACCCTGGACAAGGTGGCGGCGCCGGTGGGGTACCTGGTGAAGGTCAGCGCACCGCCGCGCGGGGCCGCGCTGCCCGCCGACTCCTCGGCCACCCTCTCCGGCGGGGGGCCCGGCCTGGCCGCCACCGGGCTGATCTACACGTCCTGAGCGGAGGGAAACGTCCATGCCCATCACACCGACCTACCCGGGCCTCTACGTCGAGGAGATCCTGTCCAACTCCCGGACGATCAGCGCCGCGCCCACCTCGGTCACGGTCTTCCTCGGCTACACGCACCCGTTCAAGACCAGGCCGCAGCACTACGGGGCGGCCGTCCAGATCTTCAGCTTCGCCGACTACGAACGTGAGTTCGGCGGGATGTTCAGCGTCGACTGGTTGGCCGACGACGTGGGACGCGCCGTGTTCCAGTTCTTCGCCAACGGCGGCGCGGTGGCCTGGGTGGTCGCGCTGAAGCCCCAGCTGCACGACCTTTCCGGTGGTCCGACCACCGACCTGGCCGCGCCAACCCTGACTCTGGGCAGCTCCGCCAACGGCATCGTCTTCACCGGACGCGAACCGGTCGACGCCCAACACCAGCTGACGGTGTCGATCACCAACCTGCGCGCCAGCGTGGGCACCAGCCCGCTGGACCTGGCCGACATCACCGTCTCCTACGCCGGACGGGCCGAGACCTTCCGCCGGGTCACGCTGAACTCCTCGCCACCGGCCGCGGACGCCGGCAACACCCTCCAGGCCCGTCTCGGCACCGCCGACAAGCCGGTGTCCTCCCTGGTCAGCGTCGCACCCACCACGGCCTATCCGACGGCCTGGCCGGGGGCGTTGGGCGCCACGCCGCTGGACGGCCAGCTGCCGTCCACCCCGTTCACCACCTTCAGCCCGGGCGACTTCTCCGACGCCTTCGAGCCGGAGAAGGCGCTGGACAAGATCGCGATCTTCAACCTGCTGCTGACCCCCGGCGTCTGGGATCCCGGGGTGGTCAGCACCGCTTTGGCGGTGGCCGAGCGCAAGCGGGCGTTCGTGGTGATGGACCCGCCCGGCGACACCGTCGCCGACCCCACCGGCTACCCGCTGCCGATGGTCGGCGACGTGATGTCCGACCAGGAGCCCGGGAGGGTGATCCCGAAGAGCCAGAACGGTGCGCTCTACTTCCCCTACCTGCGCTCGTCCGACCCCAGCACCGGCAGCCCGCTGCTGATCCCGCCGTCAGGGTTCGTGGCCGGGGTGATCGCGCGCGAGGACACCAACCGCGGCGTGTGGAAGGCGCCGGCCGGCTACGAGGCGCTGGTCCACAACACGCTCGGAGTGGCCGCGTCCGGACGGATGACCGACCCGCGGCAAGGGACGCTCAACCCGCTCGGCGTCAACTGCCTGCGCAGCTTCCCCGGCATCGGGACGGTGGTCTTCGGAGCCCGGACGCTGGTGTCGGCCAACCCGGCGTTCCAGCAGTACCGCTACGTCCCGGTGCGCCGGATGGCGCTGTTCCTGGAGCAGTCTCTGGTCGGCAGCCTGGGCTGGGTGATCTTCGAGCCCAACGACACCCCGCTGTGGGTGTCGATCAAGACCACGATCGACAACTTCATGCTCGGCCTGTTCAACCAGGGCGCGTTCCAGGGCAGCTCGCCCAGCCAGGCGTTCCAGGTCACCTGCGATGCCAGCACGACCACCCCCGACGACCAGGCCAACGGGATCGTCAACATCGTGGTCGCCTTCGCCCCGGTGAAGCCGGCCGAGTTCGTGATCATCAAGATCGCCCAGCTGGCCGGCCAGCCGCAGGCGTAGAGGAGCCACCATGCCCAAGCCATTCAGCGTCAACGTGTCCCGGTTCGACCCGTACAAGAGCTACAGGTTCCTGGTCTACTTCGACACCTCCACCGCCCCGGTGGCCGGAGTCAGCAAAGTCAGCGCCCTGAAGCGGTCGCACGACGTCATCGAGTACAAGGAGGGCGGGAACGCGATCATCCGCAAGGGCATCGGCCGCGGCAAGTACGAGCCGATCACCCTCGAACGCGGGGTGACCCACGACGACTCGTTCGAGCAGTGGGCCAACGCCGGCCAGGTCCTCGACAAGGGTTCGCCGTCGTCGTCGCTGTCGAAGCTGCGCAAGGAGATCCGGATCGAACTGCTCAACGAGCAGGGCCAGCCGGTGCACCGCTACCTGGTGCACCGGGCGTGGGTGTCGGAGTTCCAGGCGCTGCCCGACCTCGATGCCGGGACCAACGCGATCGCCATCGAGCACATCAAGTTGGAGAACGAAGGCTGGGAGCACGACCTCTCCCTCGCCGAGCCCAAGGAGAACTGACCGGTCATGGTCGTGCTCCCGATCAGCGGTCTGCAGGCGCGGTGGCGTCCGTCCACCGGCCGGGACGACATCGCGCTCGCCGACAGCCCGTCCGGGCTCGCCGGATCGCTGGAGTACGTGGCGAGCGCGGTCGACCTGTCCGGGGATGTCGCCGCGTCCGACCTGCCGGTCGGGGACCTTGACCTGTTGATCGTGTGGCGGCGTCGGGAGGAGCGCGGGGACACCCTGGTCGCCGAGGGCCGCTGCGGGAGTTGCGAAGCCCGGGTGGACATCCGGTTCAGCCTGGCCGCCTACTCCGCCCACCACCGACCCCGGCCGACCCGGCGCGCCGAGGACGCCGGTCCGGGCTGGTTCGTGCTCCGGTCGGGACGGGCGACGTTCCGGCTGCCCACGGTGGCCGACGTGCTCGGCGCCCTGACGGCCGCCGACGCCCGCCGGGAACTGCTGCGCCGTTGCGTGCGGGAGCCGGTGCCGCCGTCCACCGCCCGGGCCGTGGAGGAGGCGATGGCCGTGCTGGCCCCGACGCTGCGGGCCGCGGTGGCCGGGGCCTGCCCTGAGTGCGGGGCGTCGGTCGAGTTGGACGTGGACGCCCGCGAGCTCTGCATGGCCGAACTCCGGCGTGCGGCGGTGGGCGTCTACGACGACGTGAACCTGATCGCGTCCACCTACGGATGGACGCAGGACGCGATCCTCGACCTACCCTCGGCCCGTCGCCGGCGCTACGCCGAGACCATCGCCGGGCGCCTGCCGTCCGGGGGTGAGTGATGCGTCAGCGCCGGGGCTACCTGGATCTGCTCGTGGAGACCGCGCAGCCGGCGCGGGGGGTGTGGACGCCCTTCCAGCCCGGCTGGGGTCCGACCAGGCTGCCCGAGCCGGTGGCGGAGGATGCCGAGATGCAGACGGCACCGGCGCCCCGGACGCCGCAACGCCGTCCTGGGGTGCTTGTTCCGGCCGCGGAGCCGGCGCGGACGGAGGTTGGCCGGGCCGGCTTCCTGCCGCCCGAGGCACCGGTGAATGCCCCAGTGGTGCTGCGGGCGGTTCCGGCTCCCTCGTCCCCGGTGGCGACTGGGCGCGAGCCGGCTTCGCGACGTGGCCCGGACGCGGGTTCCGCGGTCGGCGAGCCCCCGCAGCGGTCGGAACGGCCCGGACGGGGAGAACCGACGGTTGCGCCGACCCGCCCGGCCAGACCGGACGATCCGGCGCCGGCGCCAGTGGTCCTGCCGCCCGTCCCGGTGTTCCCGGACACGCAGGCTGCGCTCCAGCGGCTCGACGCCCTGGCCCGCCGGTTCGGGGCACTGCTGCCCACGCCATCGGAGGAGGCGACCCCGTCCGCGGCCGGTCCGGTGCTCCGCGAACCCGTCCCGGACAAGGGAGAACGCCCCGCTGTCGCGCCAACCGTCCCGCTGCTGACGGCGGCGCCCCGACCCGCGCCGCCTCCTGCGCTGCCCGCGGTGCAGATCGGCAGCATCGAGGTGTTCGTCACCGGGCCGACCGTCCCGGCCCCGCCCGCCGTGGCGGTCGCCGCCGCGCCGGCGGCGCCGGTTCCGGCGCTCACCGTCCCGGCTGGACGGCTCAGCCGTCCGTTCCCCGGATTCGGGTTCGGACAGGGGTGAGCGGTCATGCGCGATCTCTCAATCGTCACCGACACGCTCCGCACGGTGCTGGTCAACGCGCTCAACACCAGCCCGGTCTTCGGCGGCCAGCCGCCGCCCTTCTCGGTGACCGTGTCGGGTCAGCATCCCGAAACCCCTGGTCAGTCCGACTGCGAACTGAGCGTCTACCTGTTCCACGTGGCGGCGAACCCGCACCTGCGGAACTCGTTCTGGGCGGCCGGGGGGCAGCACACCGGACGGCCCCCGGTGGCCTCCGAACCGCTCGGCCTGGACCTGTGGTACATGGTGTCGGCCCAGTCCAAGACCAGCTACGTCCATGAGCAGCAGGTGCTCGGCATCGCCATGCAGAGCCTGCACGAGCACGCCACCCTCGCCATCGCCGCCCCCGGCCCCGGACCCAATCCGATCACCCCCAGCCATGCGACGGTGGTGCTCGAATCGCCGGGCTTCGACGAGTTGAGCCGGCTGTGGCAGGCGATCGGGCTGCCGCTGCGGACCACCGCCCAGTACCGGGTCAGCGTGGCCTTCCTCACCCCCAGCGTGGTCCCGCCGGACGCCCCGGACGTCACCACGGTCAACCTGGCGGCCGCCCCGGCCGTGCTCGGCGGGGCCCCGCAGGCCAGGCTCGTCGGGACCCGCCGGCGACTCGTCTATACCGCGCCCGGGCCGACGCAGCAGAGCCTCGCTCAGTCCCCGGCCACCACCGCGCCCGCGCCGCCGAACGCCGCAGCGGCCCAGGAGTTCACCCTGGACGGTGCCCTGGTGCAGCCGGGTGACCACGTCCTGCTCGTGGCCACCGCTGGCGGAGTCGGCACCGAGACCGACGTCACCGCCACCTGGCTGACCGGCCCCGGCGTCCCGTTCCGGCTGGCCCCTCCGGCCGGGCCGAACGCGCCCGTCCCGGGAGCCTACGAGCTCGTCCTCACCCGTCCGTCCCAGCCGGGGTGGCGCTCCAACGCCGTTCCACTCGCCGTGGCGGCCTGGGTCGACCCGTCCGGTGGTCCGCTGCTCACCTCGGACGGTCAGGGCCGCTACGCGATGACCGTCGGCAACCTGCCCGCTGCGGGAGCGGTGCTGCGGCTCGGCGCCGCCGAGCTCACCCGGATCGCCGACGGCGCCGTCCCGCAGCCGGGCCAGTGGCAGTGCACCGGCGGCAGCCAGGTCAGCTTCGCCGCCCCGGCCGGCACTCCCGCCGGCACGCACCAGGTGGGCCTGCGCGTCAACCAGGTCGAGTCCGACCCGACCAAGTGGGCGGTGGTGTGACCATGGACCCGCTGTCGGCTATTCGCGGACTGGCCGCCGCCCACGTCGCTCGCCAGCGGCAGCGCTGGGCCTCTCGTGGCGCGGGGGTGCACGAGGCCATCGACGACATCCTGGCCGGGCAGGTCCAGGCGTCGCAAGAGGTCACGTCCGCGATCGGGCAGGCGCACGCCGCGCTGGCCGCCGAGCCCCGCTGGCGCACCCTGACCGGTGAACTCGACCTGGGTGTGGCCGACGTGGAGTGGCTGGCCCTGCTGGTGGCGTGTGAGGTCGACCCCCGGCTGACCCGGGTGCTCGGCTACCTCGACGACAGCGCCAGTCCGGCGCTGCCCACCCCGGCGGCCGCCGCGCAGTTCTGGGCCTGGACCCCTGGACGGCAGCCGGGCCCCGGGTGGCCGGTGGCGACCTGGCAGTTGGCCCAACCCGACGGTGACTGGCAGGCCACCACGCCCTGGCGGGTGGACGCCGAGATCGCCGCCTACCTCGCCGGCGACCCCGACTGGACGGCGCTGCGCGGCGAGGTCCGTCCGGCCGAGGTGGACTTCAGAGACTGCCTGCAGCCGCTGTTGCTCGCCGACATGGTCGCCGCCCTGGAACCGCTGGCCGGGATCGGCTGCGTGGCCGAGCTGTCCGGCCGTCCCGGGTCCGGACGGCGGACCCTGCTGGCGCAGCTGGCGCTGGCGCTGGGACGCCGTCCGCTGCTGCTCAGCCCCGGGACGGGAGTGCGCGGGCTGCGGACGGCGCGGCTGCTCGGCGGGGTGCCCATCGTCGTGGCCGACCCCGGCGACCCGATCGGAGTGGACGCCGCGCGGCTCACCCTGGTCGCCGCGCGCGCCCCCGCCCGCGACGCCGGCACCGGCCCGCGGCTCAGCTGGGAGATGCCGGCCACCACTGCCGAGCAGCGCCGGACGCTGTGGGGGCAGGCCACCCACGCCGAACCCCCGGCGCTGGTCAACGACTGGGAACTCACCCCGGGCGAACTGGCCGCTGCCGCGGCGGCCGGCCCGGCCGCGGCCCGCGTCCTGCGTTCCCGAGTGCGCTCGGAGTCCGCAGCGCTGATGATGCCGATGCCGCTGCCGTACCAGTGGGACGACCTGGTCGTGGCCGAGCACATCTCCGATGCCCTGCAGCGGCTGGTCAGCGAGGTGCGCCTTCGCCACGAGGTCCTCGACGGCTGGGAGTTCCGCCGGCTGTGCCCGACGACTGCGGGGGTGACCGCGCTGTTCGCCGGGCCGAGCGGCACCGGCAAGACGATGGCCAGCCAGGTCGTCGCGCGCGAGCTGGGCCTGGACCTGTACCGGATCGACCTGGCCAGTGTGGTCAGCAAGTACATCGGGGAGACCGAGAAGCAGTTGGCGCGGGTCTTCGACGAGGCCGAGCGCAGTGATCTGATGGTGCTGTTCGACGAGGCGGACGCGTTGTTCGGACAGCGGACGCGGGTCACCGACGCGCACGACAGGTACGCCAACATCGAGATCGACTACCTGCTGCAGCGCCTCGACTCCTTCACCGGGGTCGCCGTGCTGGCCACCAACCGCAAGAGCGACCTGGACGCGGCGTTCCTGCGCCGGTTGCGGACGGTGGTCGACTTCGTCGCCCCCGCTCCTTCGGAGAGGTTGCGGCTGTGGCGGTCGGCGCTGCCGTCCCACACCTCCTCCGGCGAGCCGGTCACCGAGGCCGTCGACCATCACTGGCTGGCCACCCAGCTCGACCTCACCGGCGCCGAGATCAAGACGATCGCCCTCAGCGCGGCGTTCCAGGCCCGGCAGGCGGGACGGCTGATCACTCTGGACGCCCTGCTGGAGGCGTCCCGGAGGGAGCTCGGAAAGCGGGGCGCGGTGTTGCGGCTCCCGGTCGGACAGCGGACGGAGGTGGCCTCATGACCGATGACACCCGGCCCGACAGCCCGGCCGGTGGAGGGGCCCCGACCCCGCCGGCCCGGATCGGACGGCTCACGCTGCACGCCGGTCCGCTCACCGAGGCGCAGGCCCGCGAGCTTGCCGAGCAGGTCGCCCAGGCGCTCGGCCGGCTGCCGCTGCGCAGCACGGAGAGCGTGGCCGTGCGAGTCCCGGCCCCGGCCTCGCAAGGGGTTGCGGCGCTGCGTGACGGGATCGTCCGTGCCCTCGCCGAGGCCCTGGCGGTGACCCCATGAGCGGCTTCTACCTGCGCGGCGCCCTGGTCGAGTTCATGCCGACGCCGCTGATCCCGATCCCGAACATCATCGTCTTCCAGTTCAACCCCGAGTCGATGTCGCACGCCTGGACCCAGCCGGAGGCTCCCACGGCCGGCCCGAACCAGACCACCACCAATCCGCTGGCGGTCAAGGGCAACCCGGGCGAGTCGTTCAGCTTCACCCTCTCCCTCGACGCCGCCGACTCCATCTCCGACGGCGGGGCGTCCGGCGCCCTGGCCAGCATCAGCGGCGTCTACTCACGCCTGGCCGCCCTGGAGATGCTGCTGTTCCCGGCCTCGGCCACCGAAGGCGGCCTGCTCGGGACGGTCACGGCCGGGATCGGGGCCGCGTTCGGCGCCGGCGGCGGGGGCGGGGGCGGGGTGAAGCGTACGGTCCCGGCGTCCACGATCAACACCGTGCTCTTCGTGTGGGGCCCAGGACGGATCGTCCCGGTCCGGGTGACCGCCCTCACCGTGACCGAACGGCTGTACGACACCCTGCTCAACCCGGTCAAGGCCGAGGTGCAGATCACGCTGCGGGTGCTCACCGACGACGAGCTCAAGCACAACACCGACACCCTGAAAGACCTTGCCAAGGCCGCCAACACCTACTCCCACGGGCTGCGCCAAGCACTCGCCGTGGCCAACCTGGTCAACTCCGCCGAGTCGATCCTCGGCATGCTTCCGATCTGAGCCGCCATGATCGCGCCCAACAGCCGCTACGCCACCGCCGGCACCTACCAGGTCACCCTGGCCGACGGCACGGTCGTCACCGTCACCCGGGTTCCCGCCCAGCGAACCCCGCGGATTCGCGGCTGGCACCGCCGGGCTGAGGGCGAACGGCTGGACGTGATCGCCTACACCTACGTCAAAGACGCCACGGGCGGCTGGCTGCTCTGCGACGCCAACGACGCGATGGTGCCCGATGCGCTGGCCGTCCACGAACTGATCGCCATCCCGGAACCGGGGAGGTGAGATGTCGACCTACCAGGTGCTCTTCGACGGCACCCCGGCCGAGCAGGACTTCTACGACCAGGTGAGCCTGCTGGAAGTGGAGGAGAACGCCGACCTGCCCGGGGCCATCTCGCTCAAACTGCCGGTCGCTGTCGCCGAGGGCGAACTCACCTGGGTCGCTGACGCTCGGATCAAGCCGTACGCGAACCTGGCCGTGGTGGCCGCCGGGCCCGAGGGCGCCGAGGAGTGCATCTTCGACGGCTATGTGCTCACCCACAAGGTGCACCTGCCGTCCGGGGTGTCCGGGGCGACGGTCGAGGTGTGGGGTCAGGACGCCTCGGTGCTGATGGGGCTGACCGACACGGTCAAGGAGTGGTCGGGGCTGAGCGACGTCGAGGTGGCCGGGCAGATCTTCGCCGGCTACGGCTTCTCCGCCGCCGAGGCCAACAGCAGCGAGAGCGCCCCGTCGCACACCGAGGACGAGCACACCCTGATGCAGCGCTCGAGTGACGCCGACTTCCTGCGCCGCCTGGCCCGCCGCACCGGACGCTGGTGCCGGGTCGTCTGCGCCGACAAGCCCGGCGTCCGGACCGGCGTGTTCGCCTCTCCCGACCTGGCCGCCGACCCGGTGGTGACCATCGGCGTGACCGACCCGGCCACCTCGGCCGCGCCCGTCCTCGACTTCTCCGTCGACGCCACCCGGCCCACCGCGGTCGCCGCACGCCAGGCCGGCCTGTCCGACAACGACCAGGCCGGCGTGGCCGCTGACACCGCGGACTCCGGGCTGCCCGCCCAGGACGCCCGGACGCTGGCCGACGTCACCGGCCGTCCGCGGACTGTGATGCTCACCGCGGCCGCCGACACCGCCGAACTGCCCGCCCGCAGCACCGGCCTGCTCCGCGAAGCCGGCTGGTTCGTCCGCTGTGAGGGCAGCGCGGACGTCAACGTCGTCAAGCAGGTGCTGCGCGTGGGGACCGTGGTGGCCGTGGAGGGCTGCGGGTCGCTGCTGTCCGGGCCGTACCTGGTCTGGCGGGTGCGGCACAGCTTCACCACGCAGGCGCACTCGATGGCGTTCGTCCTGGTCCGCAACGCCTTGGGACCGGAGGCCTAGATGTCCGACGATCTGCTCTACGACCTGGCCGACCGGCTGGCGCACCGCTTCTACGGCAAGTACCGCGGAATCGTGACCGACGTGGACGCCGCCACGATGCGGATCAAGGCCACGGTCCCGGCCATCCTCGGGTCGGCGGCCAGCGGCTGGTGCATGCCGTGCGTGCCGTACGCCGGCCCGCAGGTCGGCTTCTTCTTCCTGCCCGAGCCTGGGACGGGGGTCTGGATCGAGTTCGAGGGCGGCGACGTGTCGTACCCGATCTGGACGGGCTGCTTCTGGCACGCCGGGGACGTGCCGGCCGAGGCCGGTGCGAAGGTCCGCGGGATCGTCACCGGCGCCCCGCACCAGTTGCTGTTCGACGACGACGCCGACGAGGTGACCCTCGGCGACGCCAACGGCGGGACGGTCGTGCTCAACTCCGACGGGATCACCGCCACCCGCGGCACCTCCACGGTCGCGGTCAGCGACTCGTCGGTGTCGGTCAACAACGGCGCTCTGGAGGTGACCTGATGGGTGCCCTGCTCACCGCCTCGTCCAGCCTGCTCTGCCCGCACGGCGGCATGGTCAGCCCGATCCCGGCTTCCTTCGCAGTGCGGGTCGGCGGCGATCCGGTCGTCCTGGCCGGGGACAGCTTCCCGATCGGCGGCTGTGCGTTCAACGTGGCCGGCGCCCCGCACCCGTGCGTCCAGGTGCAGTGGATCGTGACCGCGCAGTCCAGCCAGGTGGCCGGGGACAGCCCGCTGACCACCGACAGCGTCGGACTGTGCAAGGCCGCCGACGGGGCCGTGCAGGGGCCGGTCATGATCGCCGGTACGCAGACGGGGGTGAGTGGGCTGTGATCCGCCACGACTACGCCGCGCCGCTGCGCATCGACGTCGCCTCGCACCAGGTCGCCCGCGTCGGCTACCCCGAGCACGTCAACCAGCTGCTGCGGCGGCTCCTCCTGACCAGCCCGGGGGAGCGGGTCTGCCTGCCCGAGTTCGGGTGCGGCCTGCGCCGCCTGGTGTTCGCCCCGCAGACCGACGCCCTGGTCGCCACCGTCCGGATCCAGGTGCAGCAGGCCGTGGACCGGTGGCTGGCCGGTCAGGTGAAGCTCGTCGACGTCGAGGTCCGCTCCGGCGCGCAGGGCGGCAGCGGACTGGACCAGGGCGCACTGATGGTCACCGTCTCGTACACACTCGTGGAGACTCAGACTCCCGCCTCGGTCACGGTGAAGGTGGTCTGAGATGCCGAACCGCCTCGCCGACCTGGTCGCCTCGACCACCCTCAACGGGATCGACTTCATCGAGATCGCCAACCCGGCCCAGACCGCGCTGCGCGTCCACTTCCTCAACACCGTCACCGTGGACGGGACGCTGGCCGCCACCGCGCCGGTCACCATCACCGGCGGCGAGGCTGTCCCGACGGTGCCCGTCGCGCCGATCGCCGCCGGCGATTGGGGCGCCGACGACGCCGGACGGCCCACCCTCGACCTGCGCACCCCGTTCCCGGGCGACTTCTCCCACTACCGGCTCGCGATCGCCTCCGGTGTCCTCGACCCGCGCTACGCCGAGGTCCGGTTCACCTTCAAGGCCGGCTGCCCGTCCACCCTCGACTGCGCGCCACCGGTGCGCTGCGAGACCCGAGACGACGCCGGCCCGGTGATCGACTACCTGGCCAAGGACTTCGCCGGGTTCCGGGCCGCCCTGCTGGACTACTCCGCCGCCGCCTACCCGCAGTGGGTTGAGCGCGACGAGCCCGACCTGGGGATGATGCTGGTCGAACTGATCAGCGCGGCGGGCGACGACCTGAGCTACCTGCAGGACCGGATCGCCGGCGAGGCCACCCTGGCCACCGCCACCCAGCGGGTGTCGGCCGTCCGCCACGCGCGCCTGGTCGACTACGAGCCGCGCCCGGCCACCTCGGCCCGGACGCTGGTCCAGGTGGACGTCGCCGCCGGCGTACTGCCCCGCGGCCTGACGGTGGACGCGGGCCTGCCCGAGGGCGGACGGCTCACCTTCGAGCTGGGCGGGGAACTGCTGGACGCCGACACCGGCGAGGTGGTCGCCGGCACCCTGCCGGTCGATCCGCGCTGGAACCGGGTGGACCACGCCGCCGTCCCGCCGGTGCCGAGGATCCTGCCGTACTGGTGGGACGACGACCAGACGTGTCTGCCGCGGGGTGCCACGCAGGCCTGGATTCGCGGGCACGGCTACGCCTTCCACGTCGGTGACGGGCACGCCGGAACCCCCGGCATGGTCCTGCTCATCGACACCGCCGCGCCGACCGCGGCGGACCCGCCGGTGCGCGAGGTCGTCCACCTGACCGGGGCGGTGGAGGAGACCGACCCGCTGTACGGCGTCCCGCTCACCCGAGTCACCTGGGCCGAGCCCCTAGCCGCCGAGCACGCCCTGGAACGGACGGTGTACGCCGGCAACCTGGTCGCGGCGGTCGAGGGACGGCGCTACGTCGAGCGGTTCGTCATCGACCCCGACCCGGACGGCCCGGACGCGCCCCGCGCCGCGGTCACTCGCGGCGGGCCCGACGCCGGCTGCGGCGACCCCGTCCCGCTGCACCTGCACACGCTGCGAGCCGGACGGCTGGCGTGGCTGGACACCCCGGCCGGGATCCTGCCCGAGGTCAGCCTGACCGAACTGGCCGAAACCGCGGGCGACCTGCCGCGCACCTGGCGCTGGCGGCGCTCCCTGCTGGACGCCGACCTGTTCGAGTCCGCGTTCACCCTCGACCCGGTGGTCTACACCGACCTGCGACGCGAACCGGACGGCCTGCCGTGGTTCGAGTACGACGGCGACGACGGCGACTCGGTCCGCTTCGGCGACGGCTGGTTCGGGGAGCGCCCGGCCCAGGGCGCGGTGTTCGAGGTGACCTACCGGGTGACCGCGGGGGCGGTCGGCAACGTGGCCGCCGACACGGTCAGCATCGTCGGCCGGGAGCTCTCCACCGTCTTGCTCGCGGCCACCAACCCGTTCCCCGCCGGCGGCGGTGCCGACCGGGAGACCCTCGCCCAGATCCGGGCGGCCGCCCCGCAGGCGTTCCGCGCCAGGCAGTTCCGGGCCGTCCGCGCCGAGGACTACTCCGCCGCGGCCAAGGAACTGCCGTGGGTGCTCGACGCCGGCACCCGGATTCGCTGGACGGGCAGCTGGCTCAGCGTCTTCACCACCGCTCAGCCGCCGACCGGGGAGGCGCCCTCGCCGGCGCAGCGCAGCGAACTGATCGACCTTCTCGACCGGCGGCGGATGGCGGGCTACGAGGTGCACACCCCGGCGCCGCGCTACGTCGGTCTCGACCTGATCGTCACCGTCTGCGCGCTGCCCGGCGCGCTGCGCGGCGAGGTGGAGGCCGCCGTGCTCGCCGAACTCGGCACGGCCACCCTCTGTGACGGACGGCTGGGGTTCTTCGCGCCCGGCCGGCTGCGCTTCGGCGCCCCGCTGGAACGCAGCGAGCTGGAGGCCGCCGTCCAGCGGGCCGCCGGGGTGGACGGGGTGGTCTCGGTCCGCTACCGCCGGCGCGGGCACGTGCCGTCCTTCGTGCCGCTGCCGGAAGTGGTGAGTGCCGGTGCGGAGGAGATCCTGCGCGCCGACAACAACCCCAACCGTCCCGACCGCGGCTCGATCCGGGTCGTCGTGAAGGGAGGTGCGTGATGGGCTGCGCGTGTGGGTGCGGCGGAGGCTGCGGCGTCCCGCCCGAGAGGTTCCCGATCCACAACCCGGCCGGGCTCACCCGGCTCGACTACCGGACGACGACGTTCGCCGGCGTCCGGCGTGCCCTGCTGCACCAGCTGGAGGGAGAGACCGAGCTCGCCGGCTGGCAGCCGACCGCCGGCGACGACCTCGGCCTGCAGGTCCTGGACTGGTGGGCCTATGTCGCCGACATCCTGACCTTCTACAACGAGCGGCACGCCAACGAGGCCTACCTGCGCACCGCGGTGCTGCCGGACCGGGTCGCGGCGCTGGTCGGGCTGCTCGGCTACCGGCCGCGGCCCGGCATCGCCGCCGAGGGACGGCTGGCGGTGATCGCGTCCGGGCCCGGTCCGCTGGTCATCCCGCGCGGGCTGGCCGTGGCCAGCAAGGCCACCCCCGACGTGCCGTCGCAGACCTTCGAGGTGGACCGGGCCGTCCGGTTCGACCGGCCCACCAGCGTTCCCGCGCCGCAGTCCGAGACCGTCCCGCCGGCCCTCGGCGGCCCGCCGGCGTCCGCACCTCCCGGGACGGCCGAGCCGCCGGCCCAGCCCCGGCTGGTCGCCCGCGGTGGGGTCCTGGTCAAGGGCACCGCGGCCACCCTGCGCCCCAACGACCGGCTGCTGCTGGTCACCCGCACCTGGACCGCGGCGAGCCAGCCCGCGGTGGTCGTCCGGGTGACCGGGACCGCGGTCGAACGCGACGCCCACGGACGCAAGAACACCCGGGTCCTGCTGGAGGGCACGTCCGGACTGCCCACGTCCGCGGCGGCCGGCGACTACCGGCTGGTCCGCGCCACGCGGGCCGGGCACCTGGCCACCCTCCCCGCGGGCGCGGTGGCCGTCACCGGCACGTCCCTGGTGCTGGACGCGCCGGCCCGCCATCTGGCAGCCGGCGACCCGCTGCTGGTCGAACTCCCCGGCGCCGGCGTCGGTGCCAGCCCGGGCACCGGGTTCGACATCATCCGGCTCAGCGACTACGCCGAGGTGCTCTGGTACGCCAATGCGCCGGCCCCGGCGGCGCCGACCGTCCCGCCGTCCGGCGACACCCCGGGCATCCCGCTGGTGGTGTCCTCGCTCACCGTTCAGGCGCGCAGCGGGTCGAACCTGGTCGGCCGCTACCAGGGCTCGGCGGCCAAGGTCACCGTCCACAGCGGCTGGCGCGAGGTCGGCACCCTGCTGGACACCCCGGTACTGGTCCTGGCCGGCCTGCCCGGCACGCTCACCCTGTCCCAGCCGCCCGCGGCCGCCGCGGGAGCGGCCACGCCGGCCCTCATCGAGGACGCGACCGGCAACGGCGCCGACGTCACCGCCACGCCCACACCCGGGACCTCCGCTGTGTCGATCAGCGGTGAGTCGGCCACCCTGCAACCACCGCTGCGGCTGCTCTGGGATCTGATCGAGGTCAGCCGTGGGGCGACCGTGCGCGCCGAGCAGCTGGGCACCGGCGACGCCGGCCGGCCCGGACAGGATTTCACCCTGGCCAAGTCCCCGGTCACTTTCCGCGCCGACTACCCCGGACGCTCCGGCGAGGGCTACTCCTCCACCATCGAACTGACCGTGGACGGCCGGATCTGGACCGAGGTGCGCACCCTGTTCGGGCGCCGGCCACAGGAGACCGTGTTCGAAACCTTCAACGACGCCGAAGGTCACACCCACGTCCGCACCGGGGACGGACTCACCGGACGCCGGCTGCCCACGGGGGCGGCCGTCCGGGCCACGTACCGGGTCGGCTCGGGCGTCGCGGTGCCCGCCCCGGGCTCCCTGACCCAGGTGCTGACCGCGGTGCCCAACCTGCGCCAGGTGCGCAACCCGGTGCCCCCCGGCGGCGGCTCCGACCCCGAACCCACCGACGCCCTGCGCAGCCTCGCGCCGCGCTCGGTGCTCACCTTCGGCCGGGCGATCTCCGGTGACGACTACGCCGCGGTCGCCGCGGCAGCGCCGGGGGTGACCCGGGCCGCGACGGTGTGGGCGTTCGACCCGATCGAGCAGCGTCCAACCGTGAAGGTCTACGTCGGCGACGACGCCGCCGCGGTCGAGGCGGCCCGGACGGCGCTGCGCGCCCAGGCCGACCCGAACCGTCCGCTGGTCGTCCTGCCCGCGGTCAAGGTGCCGGCCGCGCTGCGGGTGGTGATCACCGTCGAGCACGACTACCTGCCTGAGGCGGTGGCCGCCGAGGCCCGCGAGGCCGTGCTGAGCGGCCTGTTCGCGCCCGGCGTCCGGGCGCTCGGCGAACCGCTGTACCGCAGCGAGATCGAGCGGGTGCTCACCGACGTTCCCGGCGTCCTGGCCAGCCGGAAACTGCGGCTGTACTGGGTGCGCAGCGGCCTGCACTCCTCGCTGGGCCCGCGGTTCCTTCCCGGTGACGGCGGCTACTTCCACGTGACGCCGAACCTGCTGCTGCTCGCGACGGAGGTGGCACCGTGACCGTCCAGGACGCCTACGAAGCCCGCTACGCGGCCAAGCTGTGGTCGCTCGTGCCCGCCCACGACCGGGCGGCCGACAGCGAGACCCTCGACGGAGTCGGCCCGCTCCAGGAACTGCTCACCCGGATCGGCGCCTCGACGGCCGACGTCCGCCGCGGCATCGACCGGCTCTGGGCCGACCAGTCCATCGAGACCTGCGACAGCTGGGTGATCCCGTACCTGGCCGACCTGCTGGCCACCCGGCTGGTGCCTTCGATGGACGCCCGCGGCCAGCGGCTCGACGTCGCCAACACCATCGCCTACCGGCGCGCCAAGGGCACCCTGGGCCTGCTGGAGCGGCTCGCCAACGACGTCACCGGTTACGAGGCGCGGGTGATCGAGTTCTTCGCGACGCTGAGCCGCGCCCGGCACAACCTCGACCCGGCGATCGGACGCCCGGCCTCGGAGCCCGATCCGGTCACGGCCCTGGCGTTGCAGCGCCGGCAGCGGCTCACCGGGCCGCTCACCGGCACCCCGGCAGGAGGCTGGGCCGACCTGCGCGACCCGCTCGGGGCGTCGCTGACTGGAACCGCCTTCGACGAGTACCACCACCTGGCCGACGTCCGGATCGGACGCGGTGACCTCGGCTGGTACGGCATCGCCAAGGTCGGCTTCTTCCTGTGGCGGACCGAGGCCATGCGGGTCGACCGGGCCACCCCCGTCCCGGTCGCCGGCTGCCCGTCCCAGTACACCTTCGACCCGACCGGACGCCAGGTGCCGCTCTTCCTCGCCGCCCGGCGCGGTGCCAACGACTACGGCGAGAACTGGCTGCCCGTGCCGCTGTGGCAGCTGCCGAACCCGCTGACCGAGCCGCTGTGGGAGGCGATCGTCGACGCCGCCGGCGCCTCGCCCGGGCCGACCTCCTACCCCGACCCGGATGCAGCCGGCATCTGGCCCGACAGCCTGTCGGTGTCGGCGAGCGGCAGTGGCGACGTGCTCGACCTCGACCAGGTGCGGGTCTGGCCCGAGGTGGGACGCTTCCAAGTGCTGCCCGGCGGCCCGGCGGAGGTGGAGGCGGGCTACCACCACGGCCTGTTCTCCCGGATCGGCGCCGGGCCCTACGACCGGCGGCGTCCCGGCGTCCCGACCGTGCGGGACCCGCAGCCGCGCACCCGGATCGAGGGCGGCTCGGCGATCACCCTGCCCGGCGCGCTGGCGGCCCTGTCCGGCCAGGGCACGGTGGTCATCGGGGACGGACGGACGCTGACCGCCACCGCGGCCGTGCCCGCCGTCCGCGACGTGACGATCCGGGCCGAGGACGCCGAGCGGGCGGTGATCCGCACCGTGGGCGGGGCATGGGCGTTCACCGGGGACGGCGGACGGCTGCGCCTGGAGGGCCTGCTGGTCAGCGGCACCGACCTCGTCCTGCGCGGCGACTTCGCCGAAGTCGTCCTGTCCTGCTGCACCCTCGACCCCGGGAACAGCGGCGCGCTGCACGTCCCGCCCCGGATCTGGGACGTCTCCGTCGACGGCCGCGACCTGGTGCCGACCACGGTGTGGATCGAGGGCAGCGTCGCGTCCCTGGTGGTGGAGCGCTGCCTGACCGGCCCGATCCGGACCCGTGCAGCCGGGTTCGTGGAGACCCTGACGGTGACCGACTCGGTGGTCCAGGGCCTTGTCGCCCCGGCGATCGCACTGGACGCCGGGCTGGTCCGGCTCACCCGGACCACCGTCTTGGGCCGGGCTCGGGTACACGAACTGGAATGCAGCGAGTCGATCCTCCACGACGTGGTCGGGGTCGAGAACGCCCAGTCCGGCTGCGTCCGGTTCTCGGCCTGGTCGAGTGGCAGCCAGTTGCCGCGCCGCTACGAGTCGGTCGAGATCGCGGCCGGCGCGCCGGTCATGGTCAGCCGCCGCTACGGCGAATGGGGCTACGCCCAGCTGTCCGACGGCGCGGACGCGGCCATCCGCAGCGCGAACACCAGCGGCACGCCCAGCCTGCTCTCCGGCAGCCGCGACGGTTCCGAGATGGGCGCCTACTGCCGGGAGTTGGCCGCGGTCAAGGACCGGTCGCTGCTGATCAAAGCGAGGGAATACCTGCCGGTCGGGCTCGCCCCGGTGCTGGTGCACCTGCCCGAACCGGACCCGCAGGGTGAACTGACGAGAGGGAGACCATGGCCACCGATGTAGCCCGACTGTCCTTCGATCCGGCGCGGCTCTTCCGGGGGGTCGTCCCCCAGCAGGGCCGGGTCAGTCTCGAGGCCGAGGCCAACGAGCAACGCACGATCGACACCGAGGAGCAGCGCGCCCAGATCATCGACCTGGTCGGTCCGGTCGGCACCCCCGACCACGGCTACGCGGTCACCCAGTCCGCCGGCCACGGGCTCACCATCGGCGCCGGCACGATGTACGTCGGCGGCTGGCGGCTGGAACTCGAGCGGGATCTCGACGACGACGAGCAGCCTGACTGGCTGGACCGGCCGCGGTCGCGGATCGAGGTGGATCGCGAACACGTGGTGCTGCTGGTCCAGGAGACCGACGTCACCGCGGTCGAGGACCCGGCTCTGTACGAGGTCGCCCTCGGCGGTCCGGACGGCGCGGCCCGCACCCGGCTGCTGCAGCGCGTCCTGCGGCTGCCCACCGCGAGCGACACCTGTGCCGGAGCCCTCGCCAGGGACCGCAAGGTCTGGGCCAGGCAGGGGCTCACCCACGACCCGGCCACGGCCGCGCTGCTGTCGAACTCGCGGCTCCAGGTCACCTGGGAGGGTGACCCGACGCCGTCCAACCCCTGCGAACCCACCGTCACCGGCGGCTACCTGGGCGCTGAGAACCAGCTGATCCGCGTCCAGCTGACCCGGGTCGGCGAGGACGGCCGGTTCGATCTGGTCTGGGGCTATGACGACGCGTCCTTCCTCTACCGGGTCACCGCCGGCGAAGGCAGCCAGCCGGTGCTCACCCTGGACCGGACCCCCGTCGACGACTTCCACCGGCCGCGGGCCGGGCAGGCCGTCCAGGTCCTGCGGGCCACCGCCGCGCTGCGCGCCACCGACGCCCGCGTGGAGGGCCACGTCGCCGCTCTGGCCGGCGAGGTCGGCGTGCTCGCCGCCCCCTACGACCCCGATCTGAAGACCGTCCAGTTCCCGGCGGCGCTGCCGGCGTCCTTCCTCGACCCCGACCAGACCCCGCAGCTATTCCTGCGGGTCTGGGAGGAGCAGGTCACCAACGCGAGGATCGGCGAGCCCGTCCGGCTCACCGGCACCGGGATGCAGGTCACCATCACCGTCGAGGAACGCGGCCGGCTGCACGTCGACGACTTCTGGTGCATCGGCGTCCGTCCGTCCACCCCCACCGCGGTCTACCCGGCTCGCTACCTGCGCACCCCGCAGCCGCCGGACGGCCCCCGGCAGTGGGTCTGCCCGCTGGCGGTCATCGCGTGGCGGGAACGCCGGCTGGACGTTCTGGAGGACTGCCGGCGTCCGTTCCGTCCGCTCACCGACACCGACGCCGAGGGCTGCTGCACGATCGTCGTCCATCCCTCCGACGCCGAAGAGGGCACCCTGCAGGCCCGGATCGACCGGGCGGTCGCGTCCCGGCAGCTGGTCGAGCGCGGGGATCGGGTGATGGTCTGCTTCGCGCCGGGCCGCTACGAGTTGTCCCGTCCGCTGCGGCTGACCAAGCGGCACTCCAACCTGACGCTGCGCAGCTGCAACTCCAGTGCCGTGCTGGCCGTCCGGGCGGGCCGGGCGGAGGAGTTCGGTCACGGCGTTGTCGTCGCGACCGACGTCGACAACCTCACCCTGGCCGGGCTGGAGTTCGAACTCCCGCAGGTCCCGGCCACCCTGGCCCGGGTCACCGGGACCACCGGCGGTGTCTTCAGCCGGGACGCCGTCCGGGCCATCAACGCCGACCAGTCCAACCGGTACGTCTCGATCGGCGTCCGCGCGATCAACTGCGCGGTGCTGACGGTCACCGAGTGCCTGTTCCGGTTCACGGTGGGGGAGCATCAGACGACCCGCGCCGACGCGCAGACCATGCCCCGCAACGTGTTCGGGGTGGGCGTGTTCGCCGCCGGTGGGGCGTGGGGCTTCCAGCTGACGAAGAACCGATTCCTTCACGATGCGACCGTCCCGCTCGCCGAGGACGGACCGTTCCACCTGCTGACCGGCTACCTGCTCACCCAGACCGCGCTCGGCAAGGCGCCGGGGACGCGCAGGCTCGGAGCCGCCCGGCTGCCCGGGTTGCTGGACGACGCCCTGATCGCCCAGAACGAGTTCCGTGGACTGACCGCCGGGGTCGTGGTGGCCGCCCGGCTGGGAGACGTCCGGGTCTGGGACAACATGATCAGCGAGTGCTTCGGCGGGGTGTGGCTCATCGAAGCGGCCGCCCTGCTCGGCTCGGACGCCTCGGAGTTCATGGTGGCCTCGGGGACCGGCGGGCTGACCCTTTCCACGACCGCGACGAGCAACGCCGTTCTGGTCCGGTTGCTGACGCTGTCGATGCTGTACCCGCTGCCGTCCGACGCCCAGGACGGACTGCGCGGCACGTCCATCGCCGGAGGGGAGACGCTGACCCGGCTCCGGGAGGAGTCGCTGGCCCGGGACCGGACGGTCGCCGACACGCTGCTGACCCGGGTCACCGCCAGCCACGCCGGGCCGGCCGGTGACGCCGGCTTCCTGGCTACCCCGGCGCTGAACCGCAACCTGATCGCGGCCTGGGACGGGCTGGCCACCCTCAACCGTCTCGACGAGCAGCCGTTGGAGTTGCCGTGCGCGATCGGGGTGCAGCGCAACACGATCGACTGCACGACACCGGACTCCTCGCTGACCGGCCCGGCCGTGCTGGTCGGCGCCGCCGTGTCGGTCGACCAGCGGCACACGGTGACCCTGGCGGGCAACCGGCTGATCAGCCTGCGGTCGCGGATCGTCGCCGCGGTCTCCGGTGCCTCCGCGGTCACGGTGACCGGCAACATCGTCGCCGGTGCCGACGAGCGGGTGTTGGCCCTGACCGTCTTCGGCAGCCTCGCCGCCGCGATCACCGGCAACGTGATCAGCGGACGCACCGCGCTCCCGGCCAACCGGCCCTTCCCGCCACCGTTGGACACCTGGCTGCCGTTCAACGAGATCGTGGGCTAGCCGGAGGCATTGTGACCACCACGACCGGTCCGCCCAGCACGGCCGGCACCCCGGCGCCGGACGGCGGACGGTCGCGGGCCGCCGACCACGGACGGTCCCGGCCCCTGCGGCCGGCGGTCGCTCGCCAGGCAGAGCCCGCCCACCA
>CAZPCM010000008.1:0-27006 GCA_964585085.1 uncultured Propionibacteriaceae bacterium | reverse complement strand
GAGCCCGCCCACCAGGCCGAGGCGGTACGCCCCAAAGTCCGGGAGCGGGCCCGGCCCTCGGCCGGCCCGGCTCCCAGCAGCAGCTACCTCGGGCCCCTCGTCGAGGGACCCGAGACTGCGGGCCAGGCGATCCTGCGGCTGGTCGAGCTGCTGGCGCCGATGCTCGGGCTGGACCCGTCCGCCGTCCGGGTCACGCTCAGCCCCGGCGACGCCGAACCGCACGGACGGGCGTGGGCCGGCGCCATCGAACTCACCGGACGGCTCGACCCTGAGCAGCGGGGGACCGGCGAACTCGTGGTTCACGAGTTGGCCCACGCCCGCCAGCACGCCAACCGGCGTCCCGCCCTCCGGAGCGGGCCGCCGACGGCCGCGCCGACAAGGGACGATGCCGCGCCGGGCAGTCGGCCGGACGCGACCGCCGCCGAAGCGGAGGCCGCCGGGTTGAGCGCCGCCCTGCGGGCCGGCCGTTCGCTCTGGGTGCCCGCGACGGTGCTGCCTGAGGGGCACTCCGCCCGCGACGCCGGCGCGGTCGGGATCGCCCCCGCCGCCGGCCCGGCCGTCGGCCAGACCGCGACGACCCCCGACGTTGCCGGGCTGGAGGTGAAACTCGACGCTCTCGTCAAGACCAACCACAGCGCCGACGTCCGGGCCATCCGCGGCCTGCTCGACCACCCGTGGACGCAGGTCACCGAGGAGATGATCGAGAACAGTCTGCGGATCCTCAGCGGCCTCCCGTTCGTGGTGGCCCGCGCCCTGGTCCGGGCACTGGACCCCGAGGACAGGAAGAAGCTCGCGCGGTTGCGGGACAGCCACCACGAGGCCTACCCCGAGGCGTGCGTGGCCGTGCTGTCCGCGCTCACCGCCACCGAGTTGGCCGACCTGTCCGACGTGAAGATGACCCCGAACGGCCCCATTCACCTCGGCCCGGTGGCCGCCGTGCACGGGGTTCAGCCGGAACGGCTGTCCGCGGTCGCCCGGCGTGCCCTGCTGGTCACCCTGCGCCGGTTCAGCGTGACGGCACTGAAGCGGCTCACCGACGGGGACCGCCGGCTGGTGTTCCGCGAGCTGTTCCAGTCCGGGCCGGACTCCGGAACCGACGAGAAGGAGCTGCGCGCGGCGATCGACGCCGAGGAGGCTCTCCCCAAGCCCGGCGCGGCGGGCGCGGACGACACGCTGTTCGGCGAGGTGTCGAAGCTGCTGACCGCCGGCGGCCAGGACAACGCCCGCAAGGCGCTCACCGCTCTCGCGCCGGGCGCCGGGTTGGCCATCCCCGCCGGCGAGCCCGCGCAGGCGCCTGCGGTGGCCCCGGCCGGCAGGCCGCCCACGCTGGACGACTTGAAGGCGGCCGTGGCGAAGGCCCGTCCGTCCGGCAGCGGCAGCAACGCCCCGCCGGCGACCCCCAAAGGCCTGGTGGCCCTGGTCGCCCGATTGGACGCCAAGGGACTGGTCGACAAGCTCATCGACGGCCTCGGCGAGGACGACCGGCGCAGTCCCACCTACGGCCCGGTGCTGAAGGTGGTGCTGGCCGCTCGCAGCCCGCTGCCGAACCTGTCGCGCGCGATCGAACTGCTGTCCTACGGCATCTTCGACTGGGCCGTCCGGGACGCCGAGGCCAGGCTTGCCTACCTCCTGGTCCGCTGCACCCCGGTGGCCGCCCAGGACACCTGGCGCCAGCTCGACAACGCCAAATGGTTCGGCCGGCTGCTGGACAACCTGCCCGAGGACCTGTGGGCCAGCGGCGAGTACACCGGGGTCGGCTCGGAGTACAGCTCCGGCGGTGCGGTGAACCTGGGCGTCCCCGAACCTCTCCTGCTGGGCTACGCCAGAAAGTTCATCGACCTCTACCAGGCCGCCCCGCACGCCCTGATGGCCAAGTGGATCGTCCGCAACCTGCTCGGCCTGGACTTCAGCGGCGGCGCCAACCCCTGGCTCGCCGCCGACGGCGGGCAGCCCGACCCACGGGATGTGGCCCTGCGCACGGCGATCATCCGCCGCATCGATGCTCTCCAGGGGCTGAACGACATCATCGCCCGTCTCCCCGACGACTACCTGTTCGGCGAGCAGGGCCGCCGGGAGTTGCTCGACTTCAACCAGTTGCGCGACCCCGTCCACCTGGTCCGGCAGGCGCGCGGCCTGGTGCCGAGCGGGTTCTTCGGCTGGCTCACCTACACCCACCGGGACGCCTGGCTGGCCGCGCAGGCCGTCCGTGCGCTGGCTCCCGCCGCGCAGGCGCAGTTCGCCGCCGAGAATCCCGGACTGTGGACGGCGATCTGGTCCGGGCTCACCGACGAGATGCGTCGCCAGTTGCCGTCCACCCTGGCCACGGGACGCGACGAGCGGCTCCCCACCCGGGAGGCGATCCGGGAGCGGCTCAGCGACACCCGGCTGTGGACGGAGGCGAACGCCCCCATCCTGCGCGCGGTGATCGGGCTGGCCTACGCCGCCGACGACCGCGCCTGGGTGTTCGCCCTGTCCAAGAAGCTCCGCGTCGACACCATGCGCGACCAGCCGCAGCTGGTCGCCCTGGTCCGGGAACTGAAGCTCTACAGCGAGGCCGACGGCCGGACCGTGTACACCCCCGAGTTCGCCGAGCCGAGCCGCGCCCCGGTGTGGGGCTACGCGCTGGGTGTCCTGGCCCGAGGGCTGGGGATCCTGCTCTACGACTGGCTGATCGAGGACTCCATCTCGCTCTCGGGCAAGACCATGCGGCTCAAGGGGTTCGAACTCGACGACCTGCAGACCATCGCCGGCGGCGACTTGGAGGGGATCACGCTCGCCCCCTCCAAAGGCGGGGTGAACACGATCAACGTGGACGCCACCTTCGCCTCGGGGTTCATCGTCAACATCGACCTGCCGCAGCTGGAGATCGCCGGGGTCAACTTCGTCCTGCCCGGCAAGACCTACAAGTCCGGACCGATCAGCATCAAGGGCCTCAAGGCCAGCGCCGGCTTCTCCGACCGCGGCTACCGCCAGCCCGGCTACATCACCGCGAAGCTCAGCGAACTGGCCCTGCGCGACCTCGTCCTGATCGACCCGTCGCTGCCTCTCTCGGGAGCCTGGGCGGTGGCCAACCTCGGGCTGAAGAAGCTGGACTTCAACGCCACCCCGGACGGCGCCACCGATCCGTCGGTGAACCTCGGACGGCAGCTGCCCAAGGGGACGATCCCGATCCCGGTGTTCGGGCCGATGATCCAGCTGCTGGCCAATCTGGTGGCGCTCAAGGGTGCCATCCCTGGCGACTTCACCGTCCTCGACTACGCCCTGCTCCCGGCGAAGCTCCCCTTCCCGGCCAGTTCGCTGGTCGGCCTGGCCGCCAACCAGGTCGTCCCCACCCCGGCGCCGGCCAGCTACCTGTGGGGCCTGGCCTCGGACGGGGTGCTCCGTCCGCCCTACTCGGCGGGGCAGCGGATCAAGGACAGCGCCGCGATGCTGCGGGCGTTCAACGTCTCCTTCGACTCGCTCGACATCAAGGGGATCAGCATCGGCAGCGGCCAGCAGATCCAGTCGCTTACCCTCACCGACGTCAACCTCAGCATCGGCCAGAGCCTGCCGGCCTACCTCAACGCCGCGCTGGCCACGGTCAAGGCCGCCCGAGCCAAGCTGCCCCCGGACAGCCCGCAGGCCAAGGAACTCCAGGTCCGCGAGGACGCGCTGCGCGCCCAGCTGGCCGCAGCCGCCGGAGCCGACCAGGCCGACGAGAAGCGACTGCAGGAGCTCGAGGGCAAGGACCGCTGGAACCCCGGCTCGCTGCGCGAGGAGGAGCGCGCCGAACTCGTCCGCCTCACCAAGAAGCTGCGCTCCGACGTGGGCATCGTGGCCGACATCGGCTCGATCACCCTCGGGCCGCTCAGCGGCTCCGTCCAGTCGGGAGGGGTGACGCTCAAAGGAATCCACGCCCGCGCCAAGCTGCCCAATGTCGGCCTGCTGCCGTACGCCCCGGGCTACCTCGACGACAAGAGCCTCATCGATCAGTTCAAGGCCGGTGGGCCCAAGGTGCCCACGATCGGCGAACTGGCTCGCAGCGGCGAGTTCAGCCTGGTCGTCGAGTCCACCGAGATGGTCAGCACCGACCCCAGCCAGCCGGCGGTGATTCTCAAAGCCCCCGAGAAGCTCCCCAGCGTGGACGCGGTGCGCGCTGAGCTGGCCGCGCTGCCCAACATCGAGGGGAACCGGCCGATCCGGGAGCGTTTGGCCGACGCGCTGGCGACCCTGCTCGCCCTCGAGGTGGCCAGGAAGGAGTCCGCGGCGGGCGGCCCAGGCGCCGAGGCGGCGGCCCAGCGCGTCCGGGAACTCACCGACCGGGCCAGGCGCCTGCTCGGCACCGAGATCGGTGGGCTGAAGTTCGGCCGGATCACCGGCGAACTGGACCCCAAGACCGGGACGCTGACCGCTGTCGTCTCCGACGTCGAGGCGACCGCCATCGCCGGCCGCAGCTTCGCCGTCGACAAGGTGACCGGGTCGGTGTCGGTGACGCTGAGCGCCGGCGCGGTGACCGCCCGCCCCGACCAGTTGGGCAAGGCGACCCCGGCCACGCTGGCCACCCAGCTCGCGCCGGGCTTCGGGTTGAGCGGGCTGACCGCCACCGGCGTCCATCTCACTGCCGGATCGATCGGACGGGTCGCCGTGGGCCGGTTGACCGGCAGCCTGAAGACCTTCGAGGGCGGCTACCAGATCCCCGACCTGGTCGTGACCCACGCCGAGCTCGACGACCTCGCCATCGGCGCGGAGGGGGACGGGGTGACCGGCGAGAAGGTCACCGTCGACAACCTGACCATGGACGTGAAGGTCGGCGTCGACGCCAAGACCGGGACGGTCACCGGCGCGACCATCGTCACCCTCGGCATCGGCGCGCTGGGCGGCGAGCACCTGGTCCTCGACATGCCCCAGGAGGAGGGCAAGAGCATCCACGCCGAACTCCTCGGCGGCTCGCTGCACGACATCACCGGCACCGGCATCACCTTCGCGCCGGGCAGCAAGGGCTGGGAACTGGTCAGCGCGTCGGTCAACGTCGGCTCGTTCGACGACGTGCGTTACAAGGTGCTGCTGGGGGCGCTGACGAGCCGGACCAGCGTTGCCGGCCGGCTCACCACGTCGAAGGAGGGACGTCAGGCCGGCCGTCCGTCCGTGGTGGCCAGCTACGCCCGCGACCAGGGACGCAAGATCTCGCTGAAGGCCCAGGACCTGCGGGCGCTGGGCACCGACGTGTCCACCCCGGACGGGCGGGTGCGGATCCGGGAGACGACGGTGGCCGCCGAGCTGGAGACGAGCGAGGCTGGCGGACGGGCCGACGCCACTCTCACCGGGCTCGTCCTGGGCCCGATCCGGTGGAAGGTCGGGACGGCCACCATCAGCGGCCCCGGGCCGCTGACCGCGCCCAAGGTCACCGTGGCCGCCGTCCAGACCCCCGCCGTCCCCGCCCAGGGCAAGAAGCCGGCCAAACCCGCGGCCTGGTCGATCACCGACATCGTGATCAACGGTCTGGAGGGGGCCGGCCTGACCTACTCCGACAAGGAGCTGAAGCTCAGCCTCGGCCGCACCGACAAGGCCGGCACTGGCGAACCGCCGCTCACTGTGGGCCGGATCCACATCCGCCCCGCCGCCAAGGCGATCGAGGTCAAGAACCTGGCCGCCGACCTCAGCGGTGACCTGACCAAGACCCTCGGCGTCAACGCCAGTGTCGGGATCGACTTCCTCAGCCTCGAAGTCCGGCGCGGGGGCAGCATCGCCGCGGTCATCCGCGGCGTCTCAGGCAGCGCCTCGCTGACCGGCGACATCACCACCACGGTCGAGCTCAGCCGGCTGCACGGCGCCGCGATCGACGTCGGTCCGGACGCGATCCGCATCGGCAGCGACGACCCGTCCGACACCAGCGGGCTGCTCATCGAACAGCTCAGCGCCAGCGCCCTGGACATCACCACCGAGGTCGCCGGGAAGAAGTTGCACCTCAAGACCTTGACCGGCGGCCGGATCGACCTGCTCGGCCTGCGCACCATCGTCCGCATCGACAAGCGCAAACCCCCGGAGAAGGGCAAGGGCCCGTTCAAGCAGATCGCCATCGAGAAGCTCATCATCGAGCGGGTCGAACTGGACGCCTTCCAGGTCGACCTGCCCAACGACAACGTCACAATCATCGTCCCCGCCTCGACGAGTGCCGCGGACAAGTCCGTCATCCGCGGTGTCGAACTGACCAGCCCGGTCGGCACCGACCCGTCGAAGCTGCATCCCGACTTCACCATCGACCTGGACACCAAGGCCATCGAGGGCACCGCCTCGATCACCGACCTGGCGATCGGGCTCTCGGCCAAGATCAAGGACAAGTTCTCCGGCGACGTGCGGCTGACGACCGGCCCGTCGGCGCTGTACCTCTACGCCGGGGGCGGGCTTCGCATCGACGTCGCCAGGCCCCTGCTCACCATGGCCAAGGCCGCAGAGTTGGGCAAGGACAAGAGGATCCGGGTCGCCAAGCTGGGCGCCGACTCGCTGACGTTCTCCGACGGCCGGCTGTACGTCAAGAAGCCGTTCGCGAGGGATCTGGAGTACACCCAGTCGATCGATGGCCAGCAGGCCATCTGGATCAAGGCCACGGACATCAACCTCGCCGACCTCAACTACGACACCGCCGCCGGGGGGAGCCTGAACATCTCCTCCCTCGACGTCACCGACGCGCGCTTCGCCCTCAACCTGGCCGCGCTGACCCGGAAGGACCCCAAGGCGCCGGCGGGGGAGACGTCCAGCTTCGACGTCGACAAGCTGCGGCCAGCGGTCGACCAGCTCGACGGCTCACTGCAGGTGGTGATGTACGTGAGTGCCTCGGTCGGGAATCTGAAGGACTTCCGGATCGGCGCCGACGCCTCACCCCTGGTCGTCCCGATCAAGAAGGGCGAGGTCGACATCCCGACCTTCGAATCCAATCTCAAGGGCAAGGTGGCGGCCACCCAGATCGGCAGCGGCTTCTACCTGCGTCCCTGGGTGCTCAACGCGGTGGCCTACGACCCCGTCCTTCGGCTGGACAAGAACCAGCTGCAGCTGGGCGTCTACGCGATCAACCCGCCGGACGTGGCCAAGGGCAACGACCCGGAGGGCAAGAACCGTCCCAACACCCTGCTGTGGTTCGACATCCTCAGCTGGGATCTGCGGACGGCCGACCTGGCCCGCGCCCGGGCCGACAAGTTCTCGCTCTGGGCGGCGATCTTCGACCTGCACTCCAAGCCGCCGTTGACCGACGCGGAGCTGAAGGCGGAGTCCGACGACGACCGCACCAAGCGGCTGAAGAAGGAGGCGGAAACCAAGGCGACCATCGACAGCCTGGAACTGCGCAAGCTGGTGGCCGACCTGTCGATCCGCAACGCGAGCCCACTGCCGCTGACGATCTCCTCCGACGCGGCGAAGGGCTCGCTCGTGCTCAGCAAGGACGCCCTGATGAATCTGCGCGTCAACGGCGGCATCTCGGCGGTCAAACCGCCCCCGGAGCGTCCCGGAACCAACCCGAACCGCCTGGCCATCAGCCTGGACGGGTTCGCTCTCGACTCGGTCAACCTCACCCTCTACGACTATGCGCCGCCCGCCGCGCCGGGTGAGGCCAAGAAGCTGACCGGGCTGTCCTCGCTGAGCACCGGGAAGATCCAGATCACCGATCTGGTCGGCGGCTCACTGACCTTCAGTGACCTATTCCACCCGCAGCGGCTCACCGGCACCATCAAGAAGGCGCACGCCGAGAACATCCGCTGGTTCAAGTACTGAAGCCGGTGTCTCCGGATGATGAATTTCAAGCGCTGGCGGCGACGGCGGAGCCGACCAGCGCCCGCAACTCCGCCGACGGACGCAGCGACAGCTGGGTGTGCAGCAACTCCTCGTAGCTGCGGTACTGGCGCAGCGCCTCGACCGGGTTGTGCTCGGCCAGGTGGACGTCGATCACCCGCCGGTGGGCGCTCTCCCGCAGTGGCTCGATGGCCACGGCGCTGAGCCCGGCCAGCAGAGCCTCGCAGTAACGTCCGACGGCGGTCAGCTGCTCGCACATGGACTCCAGGGCGTGCAACCGGAGTTGCCGGAATCGCTCCCGCGCCAGCTGGACCCAGTCGTCGTACCAGTCGGGGAGTACCTCGCGGGTCAGTGCCGAAATCTCGTTGAGGGTCCAGGACGGTGGCAGCGGTTCGCCGGCGTTGGCCAGCACGGTCCGAGACCAGGCCACCGCGTCGCGGTAGTCGACCGCAACCTCGGTGTGGAGTGCCAGGTGACTAGGCGTTGCGCTGACGAGACCCGAGATGGGGGCCTGCAGGCGCCACAGCGTGGAACGCAGGTTGGCGTTGGCCCGCTCGCCCTCGGTGTCCGGCCACAGGTTCCCGCTGACGAAGGACCGCAGCACCGGGCGCTCCCACAGGGCCAGGAAAGCGATCAGCCGCTGGCAGCCGCGGGGCAACTCGATGGTGTCGGTGCCGCTGCGGCACTCGAAGCCATCGATGAGGCGGACGGATCGCGGGACCTCGACCGGTGTGGTCATGGTCCCGGTGGCTTCTGGCGCCTACCGAAGCGAGGTCTTCCGGCGGTGGTTGGCATGGTCGGGGGTGACTCCTTCGTGCGCAACAACCGTGCTGGTCGTTGGGGACACGCTCTGCGCTGAGTCTACGAAGCCACCGTCCGACCGATCAAGGCCTGCGCCTACGTTGAATTGCGGCCTCCCGGCGCGCGCGCCCTTTCCCCTCGCTTTCCCCGTCCTGGTGAATGTCACGGCTGTCCCATGGCCGCGCTACAAGAATGCGGCGGCGCTGCTGAGGCCTGGGTAGCGGGGTGCGTTCTTTGTAGCGGGGCCGGGGTGGCCGCCCGGGGTGGGGTGGCCGCGTTTCAAGGAGCCGCCCGGGTGGGACGGCCGCCTTCCAGGGAGCCGCCCGGGTGGGACGGCCGCCTTCCAGGGAGCCGCCCGGGGTGGGGTGGCCGCGCTACAAGAATGCGGCGGCGCTGCTGAGGCCTCTGTAGGGGGGTGCGGTTTGTGTAGTCCGGCTGGGACGGCCGCCCGCGGTGTGGTGGCGGTGCTGACCACCGGACTCCCAGGCCGGGGGTGAACTGGACCGCGCGGCCTGGGCCTTGCCCCGGAGCAGCTGCAGGGTCAGCCGCCGCGCGGAATCATCGTTCGCCCGCTCCTGGTGGCAAAGGAGACCACGCAATCGTTGGGTGAGGCGTGATCGGTTGAGTAATCCGCCGACCTCGCGCGTCCGCTCCGGCCCTACAGGGGGCGGACCAGCTGTCCGGGGGCAGCGGAATACTCGCGACCGCCCGGAGGTGCCCCCCGGGGCCCGCGGCATTGTCCGGGGCCCGCGGCATTGTCCGGGGCCCGCGGTATGGTCCGGGGCCCGCGCCACCCAGGAGCATCCGCGGCCGGAGGGGGATCTCTCCTCAGCCGGCCGCCAGCAGCGCGTCGAATTGGTCGTTCTCCCGCCGGTAGCTCGTCGTTGACCGCTCCACAGGGACGCCCTTGCGGTCGAACGCCAGGCCGCACGCGGTGAACACCTGATGGGCCTTGCGAAGACCGAAGGCGGCCCGTTCGGCGGGGTCGGCCGGTCGCCAGCCGAAGGTCCTGCGTTCGGCGACGACGGCGTGACCCGCGTTCCGGAGAATCGTCCGGGCCGGGACGGACACCAGATCCTGCACTGCCGGGTTGACCAAAGCTGTGGGCAGCCAGCTGCGCCGAAGGCTCACCGGTCGTCCGTCGACGACGACCAGCTGTTCGAGGTAGACCAGCCGGCTGGTCTCGCCCAACCCGAGTTCTCGCGCGACCTGGGGATCCACGTGGTCGGGCTCGAGCCGGAGGAGTTGCGTCCGCGAGTGGGCGGGTCCACCGGTGTGGGGGTGCCCGGCTGCCGGGGTTTCGCCCGAGCTGGGACGGGTGATGACGGTGCCGATGCCGCGGCTTCGGGACAGCAGGCCCTTGGCCGCCACAGCGGCGAGCGCCCGCCGGAGGGTCGGCCGGGAGATGTCCAGGCGTCGGGCGAGCAGGTCCTCCCGCTCGAGCGCCTCGCCCGGCTTCAACGTCCCGCGGTTGATGGCTGCGGTGAGCTGCTCGGACAACTGGTGGTAGAGCGGGACCGGGCTCGTGCGGTCGAGCGTCACCGGGAAGATGGCCGCGCCTGGATGGACGGTCATCGCCGCCTCCTCTGATGGGTGGGTGGTGGGTGGGGGCACTTCGAATGAGATGCCAGGTGGTGGCGGCCTCCGTCGGGCTACGGAGGCCGCCACCGGGGAGAGGGCTCAGATCAGCTCTGCGGCCTGGACGAGGCGAAGGCCTCCACGTTGTCCTTGGTGATCAACTCGGCCTTGGTCTGGGTGATGGGCTCCAGGGTCTTCCCGGCCAGGGCGTCGAGCGCGGCCTTGATGGCGCCCTCAGCCTGCAGTTCCGGGAACTGGGCGACCGACCCGGTCAGGGTGCCGGCCTTGATCGCCGCAACGTCGTCGGCGGACGCGTCGAAGTCGAAGATCGCGACGGGGCGGCCGTAATTCGACTGTTGGACGGCCTGGACGGCGCCCTGGCCCATCTCGGCGTTGATGGCCCACACGACATCCACTTCCTTGTTGGAGGTGAGGATGTTCTGCATCACGTTGAACGCCTGGTTGCGGTCATTGTTGGCGGTCTGCGAGGCAACGACCTTGAACGTGCCGGCGGCCACGACGGGATCCTTGAAGCCGTTGAGACGATCGGCGAGCGCCTTCACGCCGGAAATGCCTTCGAGCAGGACGACGTTGCCCTTCTTGACGGTCTTGACGGCGTAGTCACCGGCGAGCTTGGCGGAGGCGTACTGGTCGATGCCCACGTAGGTGACCACCTTGCCACCGGCCGCGGACAGAGCATCGTTGTCGATGGTGTCGTTGACCAGCACCACCGGGATGTTCGCCTGGTTCGCCTTCACGATGGACGGGATCAGGGCCTTGGAGTCGGCCGCGGACAGGATGATCGCATTCACCTTCGAGGCGATCGCGTTCTCGACCATCTGGATCTGCTTTTCGACGTCGGTCTCCTTCTCCGGTGCCTGGAAGCTGAGTTCAACGTTGCTGGCCGCAGCGGCCTTGTCGGCGCCGGCCTTCATGTCGATCCAGAACTGGTCGGACATCGCCTTCACGACGTAGGCGATCTTGGTCTTGCCGCCGGCGGTGGCGCCTCCGGAGGCCGACGGGGCCGGCGTGTCGGCGCAGGCCGTGGTGAACAGCATTCCAGCCGCCAGCAGCGCTGCCAACAGGGTCTTCTTCATGGGAATCTCGGTCCTTTCTGTGGGTTGAGAGATTCGCGTACATCTCGGTCCTGCCGAGATTGAGCGCCGCTGGCTGAAACCGGCGGAAGCAGGGGAGCGGGGAATTCGAACCCGCATTTGTGAGAGGATTCTCAGGCCTTCTTGCGGCTGCGCAGCGC
Organism: uncultured Propionibacteriaceae bacterium; assembly: GCA_964585085.1. Taxonomy (GTDB): domain Bacteria; phylum Actinomycetota; class Actinomycetes; order Propionibacteriales; family Propionibacteriaceae; genus Propionicimonas. The sequence goes on along the minus strand of CAZPCM010000008.1, from coordinate 15,614 downwards.
GTCGGTGAGAATCGCGATCAGGATGATGATGCCGAGGATGAGTTTCTGCAGGTTGGACGAAACGTTCAGCAGATTCAGGCCATTGCGGATGACGCCGATGATGATCGCGCCCATCAGCGTTCCCCAGACGTTGCCCGAGCCGCCCAGCAGGCTCGCGCCGCCGATGACCGCGGACGCGATCGCGTCCAGCTCGTAGTCCTGCCCGGCGATCGGCTGGGCCGAGTTCAGCTTGGCCACCAGGACGAAGCTGGCCAGAGCGGAGAGCGTGCCGGCGATGGTGTAGGTCAGGGTCTTGAACTTGACCACATTGATGCCGGAGAGCCTGGTGGCCTCCTCGTTTCCGCCGATCGCGTAGATGAAGCGGCCGGTCTTGCGGTACTTCATCAGGTAGTAGAAGCCGATGTAGAGAGCCAGCATCAGCAGGATCTGCACCGGGATCTTGGTTCCGGGAATCGTGCCCTGGCCGATCCAGTTGAACGCGGGCGGGTAGCCGGTGATCGTCTTGCCGTTGGCCAGCGTGAGTGCGGCGCCGCGCGCCATGCTCATCATCGCCAGGGTGGCGATCATCGGTTGGAGTTTGAGTTTCGAGATCAGGATGCCGTTGAACGCTCCGCAGGCGGCGCCGAGCACGAGCGCGACGGGGACGGCGATGAGCGGGGACATCTTGTTGTCCACGATCATGATGCCCATGACGATGCCGGTGAGCCCAAGCACCGAGCCGACCGAAAGATCGATGCCGCCGGTGAAGATGACCAGGCTCATGCCCACCGCGATGATGGCGTTGATCGTCACCTGCTGCAGGATGTTCACCAGGTTGTCAGTGGTGCGGAATGTCGGCGAAATGATGGCCAAGAGGATGCACAAAGCGGCGAGGACGATGGCCGGTGTGATGTTGGATCTGTCGATCCGTCCGAATCGGCGCAAGAGGTCGGTAAACATGTCAGGTCATTGCCTTTCGGGGACGTTGTGCAGCGCACCGGTTGCGTAGGAGACCACCGTCTCTTCGGTGAGATCGGCCATGGCGGGGCCTTCGATCAGGCCGGTGACGACCCCTTCGTGCATGACGTAGATGCGGTCGCTGACGCCCATGCATTCGGTCAATTCGGAGGAGGCGACGATGATCGCCTTACCCGCCTCCTTGAGGGTGTTCATGATCCGGTAGATCTCGACCTTGGCCCCCACGTCGATGCCTCGGGTCGGCTCGTCGAAGATGACGATGTCGGCGGTGGTGTTGAGCCACTTGCAGATGACGACCTTCTGTTGGTTGCCGCCGGACAGGTTCTTGACCAACTGGCGAAGCGAGGGGGTCTTCACCCGGACCGCCTGCACCAGGGCCTGGCAGTTCTGGTCCTCCTTGGCGCGGCTGAGGCCGAACGGACCCATCACCGGGTCGAGGTTGGCCAGGGAGATGTTGGTCTTGACGTCGAAGTTCAGGATCAGGCCCTGGTTCTTGCGGTCCTCGGTCAGCAGGGCGATTCCAAGCCGCTTGGCCTGTTCACAGCTGGTGATTCGTTCGGGCTTCCCCTTGACCAACACCTCACCGGAATCGAACGGGTCGGCACCGAAGACGCACCGCATCAGCTCGGTGCGGCCCGCTCCCATCAACCCGTAGAAGCCGGTGATCTCCCCAGCCCGGGCCTGGAAGGACACCCCCTTGAGGCGCTTGCCTTGGACCACGTTGCGCGCTTCGAGCATCACCTGGCCGGGTTCGACGTCGACCTTGGGGTAGTACTCGGTCATTTCCCGTCCGACCATCAGGGCCACCATGCGGTCGGTGGAGAGGCCTTCGACGGCAACTGTGTCGACGTACCTTCCGTCCCGGAAGACGGTGACCCAGTCGCCGATCCGCAGGATCTCCTCCAGACGGTGGGAGATGTAGACGATCGCCACCCCTTGGCTCTTCAGCTTGGCCACGATCGCGAAGAGGGCGTCGACCTCCTTCTCGGTGAGGGCCGAGGTGGGCTCGTCCATGATGAGGATGTCGCAGCGGAAGGACAGCGCCTTCGCGATCTCCACCATCTGCATCTGGCCCACGCTCAGCGAACTCACCAGGGCGTGCTCGTCGATGTCGGAGTGGATTGAGTCGAGCAGTTCCCGGGCCTGGGCGTACATCGCGCCCCAGTCGACCCCACCCGTATTCGTGGCGGGCTGACGGCCCAGGAACATGTTCTCCGCCACCGTCAGGTTCTTCAGCAGGTTCATCTCCTGGAAGATGATGCTGACGCCGCGCTGCCGCTGCTCGTCGATGCTGCGGGCGACGATCTCCTCGCCCTTGAACCGGATCCGGCCCTCGTAGTCGGTGTTCACACCGGCGAGCACCTTCATGATCGTGCTCTTGCCAGCTCCGTTTTCGCCGAGGAGGACGTGGACTTTGCCGGGCTCGGCCCGGAAGCGGACCTTGTCCAGCGCTAGGACGCCAGGGAATTGGACGGTGATGTCCTCCATCTCCACCAAGTACTGCTCGCTCATGAGCTCACTCCTGTCGTTGGGTATGAATCACGCGAAGGCCGCGCAGAACGCGTCCAGTGCGGCGTCGGAATCGGACTGGGCGAAGGCCTCCATGGCCACCACGCCGGAGTAGTCGAGCTGCTTCAGCGCCCGGGCAACCGCGGCGTAGTTGACCTCGCCCGTGCCCGGCTCGCACCGGCCCGGGACGTCGGCCACCTGGATCTCACCGATCCACGGCTGGCAATGCCGAACGAGTTCGATCAGGTTCCCCTCACCGATCTGGGCGTGGTAGAGGTCAAGATTCATTCGCAGGTACGGCGAGTCGACGGCAGCGACCAACGTCCGGGTGTCGGCCGCGAGGGCGAACGGCGTCCCGGGGTGGTCGACCGGCAGGTTCAGGTTCTCCAGGGTGAAGACCTTGCCGTGCTTCTCGCCGAGGTCGGCCAGCCGACGCAGGGTGTCGGCCGCCCGCAGCCACATGGCCGGGGTCACGACCTGGACCGGCTTGACCGGCAGGCCGCGCTCGCCAAGCCCCGTGCCGTGAACGTTCAGGCTGGGACAGTCGAGGCGTTTGGCGATCTCGATCGACTTCTCGGCGGTGGACAGGAACTGCTCGATCCCGTCGTCGTCGGTCAGGGTGCCGGTCAGGTAGCCGGTCATGGACACGATCGGGGCGCCGCAGTTGGCGAGGGCGTCGATGTCCTTGTTCGACCAGTCCCAGATCTCCACCAGCAGGCCGCGGTCATGGATTCGACGGACCCGCTCCAGAAACGGCAGATCGAGGTAGATCATCTCGGCGCTGGCCGCCAGTCGGAAGCCGCTCATCGGTCGACCTCCGTCAGTTCGACGCCGCGGCGCTCCTGGACGCTCTTGATGGCAGCGAGGGCGATGGCCAGGGCCTGCCGGGCGGCCGTTCCGGGAACCTGGGACGGTCCGCCGGTGCGGACGGCGTTCGCGAACGCTTCCAGCTCGCCGACGTAGGCGCTGCGGAGCAGGTCGCTGTCCAGTCGGGAGGTCTCGATGCTGATGCCGGCGGCGGTGTAGGCGGTCATGTTGGTGGCGCGCACATCGCCGGCGGTGCACATCCCCGCCGAGCCGAAGACCTCGCCGCGCACGTCATAGCCGTACATCGCGCAGAAGTTGGCCTCCGCCACCGCTATCGCGCCGTTGTCGAACTCGATGGTGACCACTGAGGTGTCCAGGTGCCCGGCTGCCTTCGCGTCCGGACGCACCAGGGCGTCGGCCAGTGCGGTCACCCGTACCGGGTTCGCGCCGGGGTTGAGCCAGCACAGCGTGTCGAAGTCGTGGATGAGCGTCTCGAAGAAGATCGTCCACAGCGGGATGCGGGCCGGGTCGGCCTTGAACGGGCCGGGGTCGCGCGTCAGCGAGCGCAGCAGTTGCGGGGTGCCGATCGTGCCGGCGTCCACATAGGCCCGTGCCGCGGCGAAGCCAGGCGCGAACCGGCGGTTGAACCCGACTTGGAGAAGCACACCGGCCTCGGCGGCGGCGGCGATCGCACGGTCGGCGTCGGCCAGCGTGACCGCCATCGGCTTCTCGACGAAGACGTGCTTGCCGGCCTTCGCCGCGGCAACCACCAGGTCGGTGTGCGAGCGGGCCGGCGCCGCGATGACCACCGCGTCGATGTCGCTGTTCCAGACATCGTCGAGCGACTGCGTCGCGACGGGCACCGACAGCTTGTCGGCGAGCCTGGCGGCCGCCCCAGCCATCGGGTCGCAGATCATCGCCAACTCGACGCCGGGCAGCCGGTTGGCCACGATCTCGGCATGGCTGGAGCCGATCCGGCCGGCTCCGATCAGGGCCACTCGCAACGGCACGGACGCCTTCGGCGTCATGACTTCCTTGTAATCAGACATGTGCTGTTCTCCTTAGCTAGCACGTGTTATTAACTCGTGCTAGCATATGAGGACGAGGGCGAGCGTGTCAAGAGATTTGTCCGGACATGTTTCACGACGGCCGCCGCCCTCGTCAGGTCGTAGGCTGCGACCGACGACCACCGATACCCAGGCAGCGGAAGGATCAGACCTCATGAGTCCGTTGGTCCCCGGTGCGCCCGGCGAGGTCACCGGGCCGCGCGCCAACCGTGGCCGTGGCCCGACGATGGGGGACGTGGCGAAGGCTGCCGGCGTCTCCCGTCCGCTGGTGTCGATCGTCATGCGCGACGCGCCGGGGGCGAGCGACGCTACGCGCGAGCGCATCCTCAGGATCGCCCAGGAGATGGGTTACGTACCGGACGATCGCGCCCGCAAGCTGCGCCAGAATTCCTCCCGCCTGATCGGCATCTCCTTCGAACTGCAGCAGCCCTTCCACGGCGACGTGGTCGAGCAGATCTACCTCGCGGCGGCCGAGAGCGGCTACGACGTCGCCCTCAGCGCCGTCGCCCCGACCCGCGACGAGCAGACGGCGGCGGAGTCGCTGATCCGCGAGCGGTGCGACGCTCTCATCGTCCTGGGCGTCAAGGCCCATGCCGACGACCTGCAGCGATTCGCCGAACGCGTCCCGGTCGTCTCGGTGGCCCGCCGCCTGAAGGCGCCCTTCCTGGGCATCGTCCGCGGCGACGACCGGGCCGGTCTCCGGATGGCGGTCGACTACCTCGCCGGCCTCGGACACCAGCGGATCGCGCACATCGACGGCGCCGACGCCCCGGGCAGCGCCGACCGGCGGGCGAGCTACCGCAAGACCATGCAGCGGCTCGGCCTCGGCGACCACATCGACGTCATCAGCGGTGGCCTCAGCGAAGAGGACGGGGCGCGTGGCATGGCCGAATTGCTCTCCCGCCCCCTGCCGCCGACCGCGGTGATCGCGTTCAACGACCGCTGCGCCACGGGTGCGATGGCCTTCGCCGCCCGGACCGGACTTCGGGTCCCGCAGGACCTCTCGATCATGGGCTACGACGACTCCCGACTGGCCCGCATTCCCCACGTCCAGATGACCACCGTCTCCCAGGACGCGCGCGAACTCGCCCGCGCCGCCGTGGACCTCGCCCTCGAACAGATCCAGGGCCGGCCGCCCCGGGAGATCATCGTCCAGCCCCGCCTGGTCGTGCGGGAGACCACGCAGCGGCTGGGCTGAGGTCGCCCCTGTCGGGCGTGGTCCTGTGTGAGGCGATACCGACTGCCGTCCCGCTGGCGCCTTTCACCGGTTTCGAGCCGGAGCAGATGGCCGTGCTGACGGTCGTGGTGATCCACGCGGCGGTCGTGGGGATCGCGGCGCTGCTGTTGATCGCGATGTTCCGGCTCGGCCTGCTCCTGTGGCGGAAGCCGCGTCCGTCCGCGGACGCGCCGGCAGGCCGCGCCGCCGCGAGGATGTCCCCGCGATCAGGATTCCTGCCATGGGCGGGAGTCTGGACCGGGGTCAGGGGTGGCTGATGCTGAACGGGCGGTGGCTCACGTCCACGCCGGGCCCGTCGGTCTGTTCGACCCGGATGCGGTAGCCATCGCCCGGCGGGACGTCGTCGGGAATGGTCCAGGTCATCCAGCAGGGCCAGCTGGGACGTGACTCGTCGATCGTCCACTCGCCGCCGCCCTCGGTCGAGTCGCGCACCAGCGAGACCCGCACGCGCAGGTGCGGTTCCCGTGTGGGGTGGTGATGCCAGTAGATCTCGAGCTCGCTGCCGGTGGGATACAACCCGGGCACCGGTTCGGCCACGACCACCGGATAGCGTTCGTCGGCTTCGATGATCTGGTTGATGAAGGTGAAGTAGCCGCTGGTGGCTGAGGTGACGTACTCCGGAGCCTCAAGATCGTAGTTCCAGTCGTACAGCTCGACCTTCACCGTGTAGTCCGTCCCGCTCATCCGTCCGAAGAGGTTGAGCAGGTCGGCGCGCGGCCGTCCGGTGTAGTTGACCGGGCCGACTCGCTGGAGTTCCACGCCCTCCTTGAGCAGGATGCGCGCGAAGGATGGATCCTCGGTGTCGGCGGTGCACCCCCACGAGACATGGAGCGCGGTTGCGTAGATGGTGTCGCCGGCTATCGGTTCGTAGATCACGATGGGCGCTGGTTCGGGCAGCGGCGGCGGGACGACCGGCGAGATCTGATCCTCGTGCGGGGGGTGCGGCGTGGTGCCGCTCGGGGCCGGCGTCTGCTGGGTGAACGCGCTGATCTCGGCCAGGCTCATCGGATCGCCCTGCTCGTCGCGGCGCTCGATGTCGGCGGCGAGCTCGTCGAACTCGGCCTTGGTCATGGTCACGGGCGGGGCAGGGACCGGGATCGTGACCGGGCCGTCGAAGCCACGCATCTTCGCTGTCGTCTCCCAGCGTGGCCCGAAGTGGTACACCGCGGCATACATGATCGACGCTTTGACGTTGCCGACCTGTCGGGCCCGCATCCCGTAGTAGAAGACCTGGTGCACCACCCACCACGGCTCGACCCGGTCCTCGCAGGCGACGTCGTGGATGATCGCGGCGTCCCGGTACGGCCCGTCCAGCGGACCGCCGACCAAGGCCCAGGCGAACCGCGGAATCGTGGCGCCGTCGGATTTGGTGTTTGCCGGAGCCACCCACACCTGGCCGGACGGGTCGATGTAGCGGAAGTCCTTCTGAAGCTGAACCCGACCGTCACTCAGCAGGGTCACCTCGGCCAGCGCCGGGAAATTACCGAACTCGCTCACGGACTCAGTCTTGCGACGCCTCACCCTCCCGGCAAGGCCAAGGGCAGTGGGCCGGTGGATCTCAGCGGGAGGCGGCCTCGGTAGGCCTGGTCAGACCGTTGTCGGTGTGGTGTTCGGCGATGAAGGCGCTGGCACGAGCGGCCAAGGCCATGATGGTGAGCGCCGGTCCGACCGTACCGGCCGTCCGGTGGGTGGATCAAGCCGTCGGCGTCCCCATAGACCCGGACCGAATCCTCGACTCGGTCGTACCACGGCTCGAGGTCGGCGTAACTGATCGGCCAGTCGTTGCCGTAGCCGTCGAGGCTGGCGGCATGGAAGTCCAGGTCGGACATGCGCTGGAGTACGCGTCCGTAGCAGTGCATCCGTCCGCCGAGCAGCTTGCTGCGGATCCACAGAGCTACGGCGGCTACATCGACCTGGGCAGGATCACCGGTCGCGTCCCCACCGACGCCGACATCATGCTGGACGTCACCGCCGACCTGATGACCGCCCGTGACTTGGGGGCGCCGTTCCTCCGCGCGGGCGCCATTCCGCCGCACTTGCTCGAGCAGTCGGCGGCGATGGCCGAGCGCTACGGCGTGCGGATAGGGATCGAGGTGCACGCGCCCTCCAAGCCCGGTGACGAGAAGATCCAGGCGCTGCTGGCGACCATGGACGAGATCGACAGTCCCTATCTCGGGCTGGTGCCCGACTTCGGCTGCTTCATCGAGCGTCCCGCGCAGTCCGCGCTCGACCGGCACATCGCCAACGGCGCCAAGCCCGAGCTGATCGACTACGTGATTGAGCACCGGCACTCGGGTCTGGACGAAGCCGGCATGCAGGAGACGATCGCCTCAATGGGCGGCGGGGAGCCGGAGAAGCTTGCTGTGAGCGAGATGTTCGGGTTCCTGTCGTTCGGACCGGCCGACATCGAGGGCTTCAAGACCTTGCTGCGCCGCACGCAGTACTTCCACTCGAAGTTCTACCACGTGACCGAAGACCTGACCGATCCCCAGATTCCGGTGGAGAAGCTGCTGGCGGCCATCGTGGAGTCCGGCTTCAGCGGCATCCTGTTGTCGGAGTACGAGGGTCACGCGTTCCACCTCGACGACGCGCACGAGCAGCTGGAGCGCCACCTGCGGCTGGAGCAGAAGATCCTCACCGGGCTGGCGGGGTAGCTTCCCTTCGAGCGATCTTCCTGGGTCGGGCTCGGCCGATCTTTCCGACCTCGACCCAGGAACCCCCGGCCCAGCCAGGTCGAATCGGCCGGTCAGGCGTCGCCTCCGCCCGTCAGGCGTCCTGGACGCGGGGGCTCAGCTTGCGGAAGATCCAGGTGGCGGGGACCACGTTCCCCGTTGCCACGTACTCGACGTCCGCCGGGTGGAAGAGCGTGTGCTCAAGAGCGTCCATCGCCTCGAAGTGCCCGGCCACGACGATCTCGTCACCCACCCGTAGCAACGTGTCGTCGCCCGGCACGAACTCGTCGTGGGCGCCCCGGGTCAGGATCAGCGGCACCAGCGCCAGCGTCCGGTCGCGGTCGCCGGGATCCCGCAGGAGGTCGCCCAGCGTGAGTTCGTGCCGCCCCAACCAGGTGACCACGCCGGGAGCGTGCTCGCGGTCGACGGTGACTCGCCGACTGGCGGGCGACCCCTCGCCCTGCCGCTCCACCAGCCGCGCCAGCAACTGCTCCGACCACAGCTCTTCCTGGTTGAACGCGAACAGGAAGAACGTCCAGAAGTCAGGGGTCACGACCCTGGCGAGGGCTTCCTCGGCGGTCAGGCGCGCCGGGATGAAGGTGCTGTCGGGGGCGAAGGCGGTCAACAGGGGCGTCAGCGCCTCGGCATTCGCCCGGACCGCGAGGAAGATCGAGCCGGCCGCGAGTCGGGCGTGGGCGGCCAGCGCGAGGTTGCGGTTCTCGTCGGCGGCCCCCGCCACGAAGCCGACCACATCACGCACGTCGGGCGGATCGCCGTTGGGGTCGACCACCTCGACAACGGCCCCGGAGCGCCGGAGATCCTCAGCGATCTCGGCCCCGAAGCGGTCGTCGGACGCCACCACCCAACGTCCGGGGCCCAGCGGCTTCTGCCGGGGCCCCAGGGGGGCGTCGTAGGGGGCCAGGAGCCAGGTGACGAGTTGGTAGGTGGCGGGCCTTTGCAGGCGCAGCGTCAGGTACTCGCCGAACCGGTCGTAGGGGTTGATGACGCCGTCCGCCCGGAAGTCCCGCATCGAGGCCGCGATCGCCCGGTCGTTTGCGCGCGCGTAGACCGGGACTTCGGGACGCAGCAGTTGCACCGCCATCACCACCGCCAGGTTGACCGAGTCATCGGCGGTCATGGCGAGCACGCCCTCGCAGTAGGGATGCGCGAGGCCGGCCAGGGTGAGCGTCCGTGGGTCACGGGCGTCCCCGTCGATCCCGGGGACGTCGATGGACAACTTGCCGCCCTCCAGTTGGTCGAGCGCGTGGTCGTCGCGGTCCACCACGACCAGCCGCCGGCCCTGGGTGTCCAGGGTCTCGGCGATCCGCTGCCCCATCTGGCCGAATCCGGCGATGATCAGGAACGGCTCCCGCAGCAGGCGCACCTGACGCGCGATGCGCTGCAGCCGCACGGCGTCCTGGAAGGCGCGGTCTTGGAACAGGCCGAACAGGACGCCCAGCGCGTAGGCCCAGCCCACGACCGAGCTGTAGATCGAGAACGTGACCCACATCCGCTGGGGGAGGGAGAAGGTGTTGGGGATCTCGCCGTACCCGATCGTGGTGGCCGTGTAGCTCATCACGTAGAAGGCGTCGAAGATGGTCAGGGAGTGCGGCTTGCCCTCGGCGTCCACCCCGGGCATGAGCGTCAGCCCGAAGGCGTCGACAGCGAAGATGCTGATGAGCAGGACGAGCGGCCCGCGCATCCGCCGCATCAGGATGAAGATCGCGTCGGTGGAGGTGGTCGATCGCGGGAGCCGGACGTTCACCCGCCGCAGCACCGTCCGCGGGGACGGCGCCCGGGCGGGCGCGAGGTGCGGCATGGTCAGGCCCGCCGCCGGAAGTTGGCCGTCTCGATGACCATGAGCACCACCGAGACGATGTTGGCGAGCAGGGCGCCGAGCGCCAACGAGACCACGCCGCTCATGGCGTGGACGCCCAGTTCCAGCGGGGCGACGCCCCGTCCCTGGGTCTCCCACGTCCAGGTGCCGGCGGCCAGGAGCAGCTGGATCGACGCCACCAGGCTGGACGCCAGGTGCACCGCGCCCATCTGCGTCCGGTCGCCCAGCTTGAGCACGATCGCGATCACGTTCACCACGACCGCCGCGTACAGCTCCAGGGCGTTGTGGTGCAACGGATTGCCGATGTCGCCGGTGACATAGCCGAAGTTCAGGGTCGCTGCCAGGAGAACGAAGAAGCCGAACACGACCTTCTCGGAGTTCATGGCAGCACAGTACGACGCGTGCTCGGCGCAGGTGGGCGGCCGCGCGTACGCACGCGAACGGGGTCATCTCCGTGCCCATCGGAGGCGTTCAAACGCCCTTGTCGCCCTGAGCTTCGGCTTGCTCAGCCGCCTCGGCCGACAGAGTGTGGCGATTCCGCCGTTGTCGAAGAATCCCTCCCCGCTTGGTCAGGACCTGGTGCTGGACTTGACCCCGCACGCTGTGGCTCGTTCGTCGTTGTCGAGGAATTGGTCCCAGTCTGTTGCGGGGGTCGGTGGGGGCGGGCGGATCAGGATTGCTTCTGAGCTGCTCGCAGATCGGCCCGCGTTGGGCAAGCTGTGCCTCGTTCGTCGTTGTCGAGGAATTCGTCACAGCTTGTGGGCGCGGGAGTGCTCCCGGCGCGCCCGGCTCGCAGTCAGGGCTTGGTTGGGAAGGTTCCGGCGGCCACCTCCCGCAGCAGGTAGAGGCGCATCGCGGTCGCCGCCGCGGCCTCGAGGTTCGCCGGGCCTGCAGCGAGGGCGCTCGCCAGGTCGGCCGGACCGCTCATGATGCCGACGATCGCGCCGAATCCGTGGCGCAGCAGCAGTCCTGCGTCCGGGCCGACCCGTCCGGCGAACGCGATCACCGGGACGCCGTGCCGAGCGGCCACCTCGGCGACTCCCGCGGGGGTCTTGCCGGCCAGCGTCTGGCCGTCGATGGAGCCCTCGCCGGTCATCACCAGGTCGGCGCCGCGCACCCGGCCCTCCAGGCCGGCCGCCTCGGCGACCACCTCGACCCCGCGGCGCCTCGTGCCGCCCAGGCTGAGGAAGGCAGCACCCAGCCCGCCGGCCGCGCCGGCGCCCGGTAGATCGCGCACCTCGGGTGCGCCGGCCGCCACCAGCGCGTCTGCCAGTCGGGCCAGCGCCGCGTCCAGCACGGGCACCTGGACAGGGGTCGCGCCCTTCTGCGGGCCGAACGCGGCCGCCGCTCCGGTCGGGCCGAGCAGCGGATTCGTCACGTCGCAGGCCACGTCGATGCGGAGACCTGCCACCCGCGGATCCAGCCCGGACAGATCCACCCGCGCCAACCGGACCAGACCCTCGGGCGTGGGCGGTACGACCGAGCCGTCTTCTGCGAGCAGGACTGCGCCCAGTCGGGTCAGGAGCCCGGCGCCGCCGTCGGTGGTGACCGACCCGCCGAGTCCGACGATCAGGCGGGTGGCGCCGGACGCCAGCGCGTCCACAACGAGATCGCCGACCCCCAGCGAGGTGGCGCGCATGATGTCGCGCTGTGCCGGCGGGATCTGGCCGATCCCGACCGCGGCGGCCACCTCGATGATCGCCAGGCCGTCGCCTGTGAGTCCGTAGGTCGCCTCGATCGGACGGCCCAGGGCGTCCTGCGTCCGCACCCGGCGGGTCTGCGCGCCGAGGGCAGCGACCAGGGCGTCGGTGGTGCCCTCGCCGCCGTCCGCCATCGGCACCAGGACGCAGTCCGCCTCCGGCACGACCTGGTGGACGCCGCGTGCGATGGCGGCGGCGGCCTCGGTGGCGGTCATCGACTCCTTGAAGGAGTCGGGTGCGATGACGATCTTCATCTGGGCACCTTCCTTGGGTTCAGCGCACCATGGCGGGCTGCAGGCTGTGGCGAATTCGTCGTTGTCGAGGAACTTGTCACAGTTTGCCGGTGGGGTGGCGCGCTGGGCGCGTCAGGCCCGGTCAGCGCTCAGTCCCTCGCCACCTCGCTCAGGGGCGAGGGGAGCATCAGCGCAACCGGGTCTCGATGGCGACGGCGGTGGCCTGAAGCTGCCTGAGGATGGCGTGGCGGTCGACCTCGGGCGGCGTCCGCCAGGTGACCGCGACGGCCGCCTGGTTCGAGGCCGACGTCAGCCGGACCGCGACGGACGCGAAACCCTCGGTCACCTCCGAATCCTCCTCGGCGAAGCCCTGTCGCCGCGTCCTGGCCAGGATCGCCCGGAGTTCGGCGAGCGAGCCCGGACCCAGGCCGGTGCGCTGGACCAGGTCCGCGTGGGACGGGTAGAGCGCCCGCACCTGGGCCGGAGGCATGCCGGCCAGGATGGCTCGTCCGGTGGCCGTCAGGTGGGCGGGCATCCGCACCCCCACCTCGGTGACCAGTCGGGCCTGGCCGGCCGCCCGCTCCTCGATCAGGTAGACCACGTCGGTGCCGTAGAGGGCGGCCAGATGGGCGGACTGCCCCAGCGCGTCGACCAAGCGCGCGATCGGCACCCGGGCCAGCCGCGCCAGCGGCTCCTGGCGGGTGAAGCCCTGGCCCACCTCCCAGGCCGCGACCCCGACCCCCCACGTCCGATCCTCCGGGTAGTGCACCACGAACGACTCCTCTGCCATCGCCTGCAGCAGGTGGTAGGTGGTCGAGCGGGGCAGGTCCAGGTCGAGGGCGATCCGGCGGGCCGGGACCGGCGAGGTGCGCAGCGACAGGTAGCGCAGCACGCGCAGCGCGGACGTTGCCCCCGGCACCGGTCGACCCACCCGCAAAGTCTCGCATACGAGACAGTTTTCGGGTCCAGCCCCTGGGCCCAGGGCTCTGGTGGACCTTCAATGGAGACGTGGCAGAAATCGTCGTGGGAACCGGCCCGATGCGGCGCACAGACGTGGTCGCCGTCGCCCGGACGGGGGGCACCGTGGTGCTGTCCGACGACGCCGTGGCTGCGATGACGACCGCGCGGAGCTACGTGGACGCGCTGGCCGCCGGCGGGGAAGGGGTCTATGGCGTTTCGACCGGCTTCGGCGCCTTGGCGACGCGACACATCCCGGCCCGGGAGCGCGCCCGGCTGCAGCGCAGCCTGATCCGGTCGCACGCGGCCGGCAGCGGCCCCCGGGTGGAGGACGAGGTCGTGCGGGCGCTGATGGTGCTCCGCCTGGCCACCCTGGCCAAGGGGCGCAGCGGCGTCCGTCCCAGCACCGCCCAGGCCTACGCCGACCTGATCAACTCCGGCCTGGTACCGGTCGTCGGTGAGTACGGCAGCCTGGGCTGCTCGGGCGATCTGGCACCCCTGGCGCACTGTGCGCTGGCGCTCACCGGCGAGGGGGACGTGGTCGACCGCGGACGGGTGCGTCCGGCCGCTGAGGCGCTGGCCGAGTACGGCTTGGCGCCGGTGGAACTGGCCGAGAAGGAGGGCCTGGCGCTGATCAACGGCACCGACGGCATGCTGGGCATGCTGGTGTTGGCGCTGGCCGACCTCGAGGTGCTGCTCGACACCGCGGATCTGGCTGCTGCCCTGAGCGTCGAAGGCCAGCTGGGCACCGATCGGGTCTTCGCCGCCGACCTGATGGACCTGCGTCCGCAACTGGGCCAGGCGCGGACGGCGGCCAACCTGCGGACGCTGCTGGCCGGCTCGCCGATCATGGCCAGTCACCGTCAGGGCGACGCCGTGGTGCAGGACGCGTACTCACTGCGCTGCACCCCGGCGGTGCACGGCAGCCTCCGTGACGCCGTGGATTATGCGACAGCGATCGCCGAGCGCGAGTTGGCTTCGGCCATCGACAATCCGTCGGTGCTCGCCGATGGGAGGGTGGAATCCCACGGCAACTTCCACGGGGCCCCGCTGGCCCACACCCTGGACTTCCTGGCGATCGGGATCGCCGACGTGGCAGGGATCAGCGAGCGGCGCACCGACCGGTTCCTCGACGTCGCCCGCAACCGCGGACTTCCGGCGTTCCTGGCCGACGACCCGGGGATCGACTCGGGTCTGATGATCGCCCAGTACACCCAGGCCGGCATCTGCTCGGCCCTGAAGCGGCTGGCGGTTCCGGCCAGCGTGGACAGCATCCCGTCCAGCGCGATGCAGGAGGACCACGTGTCGATGGGGTGGCACGCCGCGCGCAAGCTCCGCACCGCTGTCGACGGGCTGTCCAGGGTGATCGCCATCGAGATCCTCACTGCCGCCCGCGGGATCGAGCTGCGCGCCCCGCTCACGCCCGCACCGGCGTCCGCGGCCGCCATCGCCGTCCTGCGGGCCGAGGTGCCCGGACCCGGACCGGATCGCTTCCTGGCCCCCGACATCGACGCCGCCCACCGCCTGGTCACCAGCGGCCGGCTGGTCGAGGTGACCCTTCGTCAGGGTCAGGGGTCGCCTTCGGTCGCTCAGGGGTCGGAGGCGGGGGCGACCCTTCGTCAGGCTCAGGGGTCGCCTTCGGTCGCTCAGGGATCGTCTGAAAGGGAGCTCACATGACCCATCCGCCCGTCCGCGCACCCCGTGGCACGCAGTTGTCCGCCCGTTCCTGGCAGACCGAAGCGCCACTGCGGATGCTGATGAACAACCTCGACCCCGAGGTCGCCGAGCGACCCGAGGATCTGGTCGTCTATGGCGGGACGGGCCGCGCCGCGCGCTCGTGGGAAGCCTTCGACGCGATCGTGGCCACGCTGCGCGACCTGGCTGAGGACGAGACGCTGCTGGTGCAGTCAGGTAAGCCGGTCGGGGTCTTCCGCACCCACGTGTGGGCCCCGCGGGTGCTGATCGCCAACTCCAACCTGGTGGGGGACTGGGCAACCTGGCCGGAGTTCCGCCGGCTCGAGGCCGAGGGCCTGATGATGTACGGCCAGATGACCGCCGGTTCGTGGATCTACATCGGCACCCAGGGCATCCTGCAGGGCACCTACGAGACGTTCGGGGCGGTGGCCGCCAAGCGCTTCGGCGGCACCCTGGCCGGGACCCTCACCCTCACCGCCGGCTGCGGCGGCATGGGCGGGGCGCAGCCCCTGGCGGTCACGATGAACGAGGGGGTTGTGCTGATCGTGGACGTCGACCCGTCCCGGCTCGCCCGCCGGGTGGAGCACGGCTACCTCGACGAGTACACCGACGACTACCACGCTGCGGTGGCAAGGGTGGTTGCAGCCAAGGCGGAGCGCCGTCCGCTCTCGGTGGGGCTGGTCGGCAACGCGGCCCAGATCGTCCCGAGGCTGCTGGCCGACCGGGTGGCCGTCGACATCGTCACCGACCAGACCAGCGCCCACGACCCGCTGTCCTACCTGCCCATCGGGGTGTCGCTGGAGCAGTGGCACGCCCTGGCCGAGAGCGACCCGTCCGGGTTCACCGAACGCGCCCGGACGTCGATGGCCGCCCACGTCGAGGCGATGGTCGGCTTCCTCGACGCCGGAGCCGAGGTCTTCGACTACGGCAACTCACTGCGTGC
>CAZPCM010000007.1:54705-59845 GCA_964585085.1 uncultured Propionibacteriaceae bacterium | reverse complement strand
GAGTACGGCCCCAAGGTGACCTACTGGCTGACCATCAACGAGCAGAACATGATGGTGCTGTACGGCGAGGCGATCGGGACGGTCAAGCCGGGGATGCCGAAATCGGCCATCTACCAGGCCAATCACCACATGATGCTGGCCCAGGCCAAGGCCACGAACCTGTGCCACGCCCTCGTGCCTCACGGCAAGATCGGCCCCGCCCCGAACATCGCGCTGTGCTACCCGGCGACCTGTCACCCCGAGGACGTGCTGGCCGCGGACGATTTCAACGCCATCCGGAACTGGCTCTACACCGACATGGCGGTCGAGGGCCGATACAACAGCGTCGCGTGGGCCTATCTCGAGGAGCTGGGGGCCACCCCGACGATCGAGCCCGGTGACATGGAGTTGCTCGCCTCGGCCCGTCCGGACTTCCTGGCGTTCAACTACTACGCCTCGCACGCGGTCGCCCGTCCCAGCGGGGGCGAAGCGGACGTGGCCGGCGGCGACCAGCAGATCGCCGTCGGTGAGGCCGGGGTGTACGCGGGGGTGACCAACGAGTACCTGCCGAAGACGCAGTTCGGTTGGGAGATCGACCCGGTCGGCTTCCGCAACACGTTCCGGGCGTTGTGGGATCGCTATCAGCTGCCGCTGCTGGTCACCGAGAACGGTCTGGGCGCCTTCGACAAGCTGGAGGACGGCCAGGTGCACGACGGGTACCGCATCGACTACCTGCGCGACCACATCGAGCAGATCCAGCTGGCGATCAGCGACGGAGTCGACGTGCTGGGCTACTCGCCGTGGTCGGCGATCGACCTGGTCTCGACCCACCAGGGATCCGCGAAGCGGTACGGGTTCGTCTACGTGAACCGGGAGGAGTTCGACCTGCTCGACCTCGCCCGCTACCGCAAGGACAGCTTCTTCTGGTACGCCAAGGTCATCACCTCGAACGGCGCTGACCTATCGTAAGGAAAGCCGGGTGGGGGCGACGAGCGAGCGGCGTCCCCACCCATCCCACTGTCCAACCCTCACGACGGAAAGGAGACCTGGCGTGATCGTGCTCAAGGTCTTCAACAACAACGTCGTGATGGCCCGTGACAGCGCCGGACGAGACGTCGTCCTGACCGGCCGCGGGCTCGGTTTCCAGGCCCGCGCCGGCATGGCAGTCGACGAGGCCAAGGTCACGCAGACCTTCGTCCCGGACGCGCAGCACGATCTGGACCAGCTCACGGCCTTCCTGACCGAGATCCCGCCGGAGCACCTGGCGGTCGCGGGTGAGATCCTGCAGCAGGCACAGGTGGCCCTGGGGACGACGTTCGGCCAAGCGATGATCGTGCCGCTGGCCGACCACATCAGCTATGCGATCAAGCGGGTGCGGCAAGGGCTGACGATGGAGTACCCGCTCCGCTCGGAGGTCACGCACCTCTACCCCAACGAGTTGCGGGCGGCGCGCGACGCCGTCCGTCTGGTGCGGGAACGGACGGGCGTGGCCCTTCCTGAGGGTGAGGCCGTCCCGATCGCACTGCACTTCGTCAACGCGATGTTCTCCACCGACGACCTGTCGCGGACCGTCCAGATGACCGAGGTGTTCCGCCAGGTCTTCGCGGTTCTCGAGTCGGCCTACGACCGGCACTTCGACACCGGAACGATCAACGCCGCCCGATTCCTCACTCACCTGCGGTACTTCTTCGTCCGGGTCGACTCCGGTCAGCAGTTGGTGGAGGACCAGTCGGTCTTCGCGTCGGCGATCCGGATGGCGTTTCCCGAGGCCTCCCAATGCGCCGAGAAGGTCCAGGCGCTGCTGGAGCTGCGGCTGGGCAAGCCGATCAACGCCGACGAGGTCACCTACCTGACCCTCCACGTCGCCCGCCTGGCAGCCGAGGCGTAGCCGCGGCCTTCCTCCGACGGCCGCAGGCCATTGCCGCGTGACCTGGGTGCCGCAGGTCCGGGTCCGCTCGGCGTTGACGTCGGACCTGGCCGCGCCGTCGGAACCGGGCCGCGCCGTCGGAACCGGGCCGCGCCATCGGAACTTCGACGGCAAGAACAGGGATCAACGGCAAGATCGTGAGGCCCCGAACGGGCCCTCACACGGTGTACCTCAGCCTGGCAGCCGGCTCCCGGCCAAGCGTGAGGCGATCACGCTCAGCGCCTGCTCCAGCTCCGATTCGCTGACGCCGCCGAAACCGAAGACGAGCCCCGTCCGCGACCCCCCGGACGACCAGTACTGCGACAGGCCGCTCACGGCCACTCCGTCGGCAGCCAGGGACGCCACCAGCCCCGGTTCGGGGAGGTCCGTCTCCACCACTGCGTGGAGACCCCCGTCCATCGGATAGACCCGGACGCCGTCCAGGGCCCCCAGGGCGGCCACCACCAGGGCACGGCGCCGCCGGTAGAGGTGGCGCATCTGCTGGGTGTGCAGCCGCAGCGCGCCTGAGGCGAGGAAGTGCGCCACGGCCCGCTGAGTGACCAGGTTCACCGGCTGGCCCAGATCGCCCCGGACGCGTTCCACCGTCGGCGCCAACCAGTCCGGAAGGACCATGAAACCCGTAGCTACTGCGGGGGTCAGGGTCTTGGACAGGGTGCCCAGCAGGACCACCCGCCCGCTGGCGGGGTCGTCCAGGGCCGCCAGGGCGGGCAACGGTTGCGAGGTGTAGCGCAACTCGGAGTCGTAGTCGTCCTCGACCACGACAACGTGGTGCGCGCGGGCCCAGGCCAGCAGAGCCTGGCGCCGGTCGATCGGCAGCGAACCCCCGAGTGGATACTGGTGGCTGGGGGTGACGATGACCAGTTCGGGCACGTCGGCTCCGCCGGGGAGCCCGTCCACCCTGAGCCCGTGCTCGTCGGCAGGCAGCGGGACCACGTCGGCCCCGAGGAGCGGTGGCACTCGGCGCAGCGACGGATAGCCAGGTTCCTCCACGCCCACTCGAACCGGACGGCTCGGCCGCGCCCCTCGCAACGTCATGAGCAGCAGGCTCAGTCCATCGCGGCTCCCCGAGGTGACCACGATCCGTCCAGGGTCGCCGACGACGCCGCGCATCCTCCGAAGGTGGTCCGCGAAGGCTGAACGAAGCGACAGTAGGCCCAGTGGGGGGACCGGCTCGTCCGCCGGCCCAGCGGCGGCACGGCGCCAGGCCGCCTTCCACGCGGGGCCGACCACTCTCTCCTGCCAGGGCCGGCCCGGACGCAGGTCGAGACGTGGGGACGGCGGCTCCGCCACCATCCGGGGAGCGGAGGCGGATACCTCTGGATGGACCCGGGCCAGGAGCGGGTTCACATTCGTCGAACGGCCGGCCGCTGCGCTGAGGTACCCCTCGGCCAGCAGTTGGTCATAGGCCGCCACCACTGACCCACGGGCCAGGCCCAGCTGGGCGGCCAGGGACCGGGTGGAAGGTAGCGGATCGCGGGGTGCCAGCGTCCCGGTGCCGATCAGGTGGCGGAGCTGGGCGGCCAGTTGGGCCGGGAGCGGCTCGTCGGCGTCCCGGTCCAGCGCGATCGGCAGGGTGATCTCCGGCGTCGTGCGCATGCCGGCAGCATACTGGACCATGCGTGTGGGGGGATTCTGGCATTTGGCATGAACCAGTATGTGGCCCATCATGGACGCCATGACTGATGTGACGGGATCATCCCTGGTCAAGCGAGGCTTGGCCGACATGCTCAAGGGCGGTGTGATCATGGATGTGGTCACCCCCGAACAAGCCCGCATCGCCGAAGACGCCGGGGCGGTGGCGGTGATGGCGCTGGAGCGCGTCCCGGCCGACATCCGTGCCCAGGGCGGCGTTGCCCGGATGAGCGATCCGGACCTGATCGATGGGATCATCGAGGCGGTGTCCATCCCGGTGATGGCCAAAGCCCGCATCGGCCACTTCGTCGAGGCTCAGATCCTGCAGCAGCTCAAGGTCGACTACATCGACGAGTCGGAGGTGCTTTCTCCCGCCGACTACGTCAATCACATCGACAAGCACGCCTTCACGGTGCCCTTCGTGTGCGGCGCGACCAACCTGGGCGAGGCGCTGCGCCGGATCGCCGAAGGCGCGGCGATGATCCGTTCCAAGGGTGAGGCCGGCACCGGTGACGTCTCTGAGGCCACCAGGCACATCCGTACGATCAGGCGCGAGATCGCCGGCCTCCAGGCCACCCTGGCGGCCAACCCCGAGGAGCTCTACGTCGCTGCCAAGGAGTTGCAGGCGCCCTACGAGATCGTGCGTGAGGTCGCCGAGCGTGGCGAACTGCCGGTGGTGCTCTTCGTCGCCGGAGGAGTGGCGACCCCGGCGGACGCGGCGATGATGATGCAGCTGGGTGCGGACGGAGTCTTCGTCGGCTCGGGCATCTTCAAGTCCGGCGACCCCGCCAAGCGGGCGGCCGCGATCGTGAAGGCGACCGCGCTGTTCAACGACCCGGCCGCGATCACCGAGGCCTCCCGAGGGCTCGGCCAGGCGATGGTGGGGATCAACGTGGCGGACCTGCCCGCTCCGCACCGGCTGGCTGAGCGGGGCTGGTGACCAGCACCGTCGGCGTCCTCGCCCTGCAGGGCGGCGTGCGCGAGCACGTCGACCTCCTGCGGGGGTTGGACGTCGGCGTTGCCGAATTGCGGCAGCCGGGCGACCTGATCGGTCCGGACGGCTGGCGGGTGGATGCGCTCGTCCTTCCCGGCGGGGAGTCCTCGACCATCGACCGGTTGCTGCGGTTGTTCGGGCTCTTCGACCCGCTCCGGAAGGCGATCGCCGCCGGCCTGCCCACGCTGGGTACCTGCGCCGGGCTGGTCCTGCTGGCTGGCGAGATCCTCGACCCGGCTCCCGGGCAGCAGTCTCTCGCCGTGCTTGACGTCACGGTCCGTCGGAATGCCTACGGTTCCCAAGTGGCCTCGGCCGAGGTCGACCTCGAGACGACCCTTGGCCCGGCCCACGTGGCGTTCATCCGGGCGCCCCGGGTCGAGCGGGTGGGGGCTGGCGTCGACGTGATCGCCACCTATCGCGACGGGGTGGTCGCGGTTCGCCAGGGGCCGATCCTGGGGGTCTCCTTCCACCCCGAGCTGACTGGCGAGCCGCTCTTCCACCGCGAGCTGCTGCGGGAGTTGCGTCCTTGACGAGGGCGCGCGGACGGAACGCCGTCTGCGCCGGTCGTTGGGGGGTGCCCTCCGGCCCTCCGGCCTTGGCCCTCGGCC
>CAZPCM010000007.1:50640-54605 GCA_964585085.1 uncultured Propionibacteriaceae bacterium | reverse complement strand
GCCCTTGGCCCTGGCCCTCGGCCACTGCGCTTGGCACTTGGTCCTGGGTCCTTGCACTTGGCCCTGGCCCTCGCCCTAGGCCTGGCCCTCGCCCTTGGCCCTGGCCCCCTGCCCCATTTAGGGCAGCGCTGCGTTGCGAAATAGAGACTGGAATCCTTAGACTCGAGGGCGAGGGGAGTACTTCTGCGTCTCATCCGGTCAGTACGAGCGTCCCGCGGCGCTCTCGGGTGTGAGCCAACGATGGCGAAGGAGACCTCACATCGTTCGACATGTGAGGAGCAGCGTGCCCACCATGATCCCCCTCGAAGCGAGCGTCGGAACACCCACCCTGTGGTGGGTCACCATCGCCGCCGTCATCGGCCTGTTCGTGTTCGACTTCATCCTCACGCGGCGACCGCACGAGGTGTCGATGAGGGAGGCGCTGGGCTGGTCGGCCTTCTACATCGCCCTTCCGCTGGCCTTCGGTGTCTGGATCTGGTCGGCCTACGGCGGTGAGCGAGGCCTGGAGTTCCTGGCCGGCTACCTGGTGGAGAAGTCGCTCTCGGTGGACAACCTGTTCGTCTTCCTCCTGCTGCTGAGTTCCTTCGCAGTTCCGCGGGAACTCCAGCAACGAGTCCTGCTTATCGGAGTGGCCGGCGCCCTGGTGCTCCGCGGTGTCTTCATCGCGATGGGCGCGGCGCTGATCGCATCCTTCGCCTGGTCCTTCCTGCTGTTCGGCGCCATCCTGCTCGTCACCGCGGTGAAGGTGCTCCGCGACGCGCTCAGCCACCGCGACCCTGACGTCGACATCGACTCCTTGCGGATCGTGCGACTGGTGCGGAGGATCATGCCGGTGACGGCGGATTACCGCGGGACTTCCTTCGTGGTGCGTGAGGGCGGAGTGCGCGCGATCACCCCTCTGGCGCTGGTCGTGGTAGCGATTCTCAGCACCGATGTGGTCTTCGCCGTCGACTCTGTTCCCGCGGTCTTCGGTATCACCGGCGACGCGTACCTCGTCTTCGCCACCAATGCCTTCGCTCTGTTGGGGCTGCGAGCGCTCTACTTCGTGCTGGAAGGCGCGCTCGGGTCGCTGGCTCACCTCGGTCACGGACTGGCCGCGATCCTGTTCTTCATCGGCGTCAAGCTGGTCATGCACTGGGCGCACGGCGTCTGGACCTGGGTTCCCGAGATCCCGACCCTGTGGTCGCTCGGTGTGATCGTCGGCATCCTGGCTCTGGTCACCTTCACGAGCCTCCGCGCTCAGGCGAAGGCTCCATCCGCGGCAACGCAGGTCGAATGAGTGCCAGCGGCGGGGCGGGCGACAGGGTCCGGCGGGTCGCAGCACAACGATCCTGCCCTGCCGGAAGAAGCCCCGACCTTGCGTCGGTGGGGGCGAGTAGTCCGCTGTCCTTGGTCGCGGCTACACCTCGTGGCGTGCCGGCCTGGTGAATCGAGTGCGGCGGATTACTCGCCGAAGCCCGTGATGTCCTCGGTCTCCTTCGACAGACCGAGTCAGTGAACCCAGTGGTGCGCACGCCCGCCGCTGGCACGCCCCATCGATGGTGTGATCGCCTCAGGTGGCGTGCGGGACCTTCCAGTCGACCGAGAAGGCATTGGATTGCTACTGGTGTGCCACGGACGGCGGGGCCCATCACGGCCGTCTGCCGAGCGCGCGAGGGGCTCTGAGTGGTTGCCGGCGCCCGTCCACGGCATGTCGCCCGGCGATGAGCCCCGCGCCTGGCCCTGGGCGGTCCCCGGTCGGAGTGTCCGTTGCCCTGCGGCGCCGGGCGACCGGGGGCAATCGGCGAAGGCCGTGAGTAATCCGCTGCTCCGGTGTGCGGCTGGGGTGGTCGCGTGCCTGGTTGGGTGAATCCAGTGTGTCGGATTACTCACCGCTGTCCGTGCCGCCCTGGCTGTTGGAACTTGCGGTGGGCGCTGCCGGGGAGGACCTGTCGCTGTGGCTCGCGGGCCGGTGCTGTGGACAACCCGGGGAGGGCTTGAAGTTATCCACAGCGGCCGGGTGGCTTGATGGTTCCGAGGCGCTGCGGCCCACACTCCAAGGCGTGCGAGAAGACTTGGACTACTGGCTGGCGGCCGAGAACGGCTTGATCGCCCGACGAGACCACCCGCAACTGGCGCGTGCTATCGACGGCCATCGCGATCGGGGAGCCCTGGTCTCGGTCCTGCCCGGGGTCTATTCGCGGCCCGGAGAGGTGGACCCGCGAGTCCGGATCTCGGCCGTGATGCGGCTCGATCCTGACGCTGTCTTGACTGGGCGGGCGGCAGCGCTCCCCTGGTGGCGGGAGTTGGAGGTTCCGATCGTTTCCGCTGTTCGCCGTCGAGGTGCCAGCCCTGCTCCGGGCTTCCGATGGGAGCATCGGAACATCCCAGCGCACCTGATCGTCGAAGTCGGGCGGCTTCGGTGCACTGCGCCGGCACTGACGATCCTGCACCTCATCGACGAGCTTGGCGGGTTCCCCATCGACGAGGGTCTGCGTCGTGGGGTCTGCAGTCTCGCCGAATTGTGGGAGGCGCTGGCGGCGATCCCCGGCAGTCCGGGGAACGCTCGGCGTCGTCGCCTACTGATTGAGTCCCGTGCGGAACCCTGGTCGGAGCTCGAGCGCGAGGGGCACGTGGTGCTGTTCGACGCCGGCATCAGTGGTTGGAAGGCGAACCTGCCGGTCCGTGTCGGAGATCACACGTACTACCTCGACGTGGGGTTCGAGCGCCCGAAGGTCGGTCTGGAGTTCGACGGCTGGAAACACCACGCCGGCGCGGCGGCCTTCCACCGCGACCGCCGCCGAGATGCCGAGCTCGCCCGAGCGGGCTGGCGGATCCACCGCTTCTCGGCGGAGACCCTGCGCTGCAGAGACCTCTTCCTGTCAGTGGTCACCGGGGCCATCACGCAGCGCCTCGTGCGCTCGGAGGCGCGTGACCGGCCGCCGAGGCTGTGCACCGGAGGGCCACTCATCGCCCCCCGAGCGGCGACGTCAGGCCGGCAGCAGGGCCCTCAGCACGATCGCCGCCAGGATCAGCAGGGTCAGGGCAGCCAGGCCGGCCCGCTGCAGCTGCGTCCGGTTCTTGCGCGGCGCGTAGACGATGATGGCTGCGGCAGCGATCCCCCCCAGCAGCCCGCCGAGGTGCCCCTGCCAGGAGATGCCAGAGCCGAGCAGGCTGTAGGCGGCGTTGATGCCGAGCCAGAGCAGGATCTGCTGGACGTCCCCGCGGAACTTCACGGCCAGCACCAACAGTGCCCCCATGAGCCCGAAGACCGCTCCGGAGGCACCGATCGTTGCGCTCGCCGGGTCCGACAGCCAGATCACAAGGGCGGACCCGGCCAGCGCCGAAACAAGATAGAGGGCGATGAAGCGTGCGCGTCCGATCGCCAGCTCCAGCTGAGGGCCGAGGAACCACAGGGCGAGCATGTTGAAGCCGAGGTGGATCAGATCGAGGTGCGTGAACGCACTGGTCAGCAGTTGCCACCAGGCTCCGCTGTCGACGCCGGGCATCCATTGGGTCAAGCCTGAGTTGGCTTCGCACATGGCCTGGGTCATCCCAGGGAAGAAGCTGCCGGGGTCGTCGACAGGCACGCAACGTCCGGTCGGAAGGAGCGCCAGGCGGACGAAGAGTGGGCTGGAGGCGCCGCCGGTGAGGGTGAGCATGATCCAGACGGCGACGTTGATGCCGATGAGTGCAAGCGAGGCCTGGCCGGGACGGCGGGACCGCAGCCCACCGAAGGGCGCCTGGTTCTGCCGGGTGCTCCGCATTCCCTCGGCGACGCACTCCGGACACTGGAAGCCGACCGGGGCGCTGATCATGCACTCGGGGCAGATCGGACGGCCGCAGCGCTGGCAGTTCACGTACGTGACCCGACCGGGATGCCGATAGCACTGCGGAGCGACCTGGTACGGCGGCTGACTCATGGGTGCAGGTTACTTCCCAGGCCCGACATCGCTCACTCCGGGGGTGTGCGCGCGGGCTTGGGA
>CAZPCM010000007.1:0-50540 GCA_964585085.1 uncultured Propionibacteriaceae bacterium | reverse complement strand
GTTACTTCCCAGGCCCGACATCGCTCACTCCGGGGGTGTGCGCGCGGGCTTGGGAGAGTGGCGCGGGCTTGGGGCGGTGGCGCGCGGCTTGGGAGAGTGGCGCGGGCTTGGGGCGGTGGCGCGCGGGCTCGGGAGAGAGGCGCGGGCTTGGGACGGTGGCGCGCAGGCCCGAGCCCTCTCGTGAGGCCCGAATCCGCGCCCCCTTCGCAATGTGCAGGACGAAGACGCTCAGGTGTGGGGGCGATGGGTCGCCATGGGCGCGGCTGGCGTGAGAGCATCCATTATGTGAGCAGTGGATTACCTACGGAACAGTAACTTACGCTACCGTAACTGTTGCACGCCAGGCCGACACCGAGGAGACCAGTGGCAACGACACACGAACCTGTCATCATCCAGGGCGGCATGGGGGTGGCCGTGTCCTCCTGGCAGCTCGCCCGGGAGGTCTCACGTCGTGGGCACTTGGGCATCGTGTCCGGGACCGCGCTTGACGGCGTGGTGGCACGAAAGCTCCAAGACGGTGATCCTGACGGTCATGTCCGGCGGGCCCTTGCGCACTTCCCGTCCCCGGCGATGGCGCAGCGGGTATTCGACAGCTACTTCTTGGAAGGCGGACGGGCGCCCGGACGGCCGTACCGTCCGCACCCGACGCTGACCATCCAGCCGGGGCGCGCAGCGATCGAACTGAGCCTGGTCGGGAACTTCGTCGAGGTCTGGCTCGCCAAGGAGGGCCACGACGGTGTGGTCGGTATCAACATGCTGGAGAAGATCCAGACCGCGAACGCCTCCGCGATCCTGGGCGCGATGTTGGCCGATGTCGACTACGTCGTGATGGGGGCCGGCGTACCGCGTGAGATCCCCAGGCTCCTCACCGAATTCGCCTCCGGGCGCACCGGTCACCTCACCATCGACGTGGCCGACGCGACCCGAACCCATCGCGCGGCGCTGGATCCGAGGACCTATCTGGGGGCGGACCTGCCCAAGCTCCGGCGTCCCAAGTTCCTGGCCATCGTCTCGCTGCATGTCCTTGCCGGGTACCTCAACCGCGACGCGGAGATCCGCCCCGATGGGTTTGTCGTCGAAGGCCCGCGAGCGGGCGGTCACAGTGCCCCGCCGCGCGGGAAGATGGTGCTGGACGACGACGGCGAGCCCATCTACGGGCCCAAGGACTACGCTGACCTGGCGAAGATGGCCGATCTCGGGCTGCCGTTCTGGCTCGCCGGTGGCTACGCCACCCCGGAGAAGGTCGCTGAAGCGCGGGCCATGGGTGCGGTCGGGGTCCAAATCGGGACCTTGTTCGCGATGGCTGCCGAATCGGGCCTGCGTCCGGATCTGCGCGCCCGGCTGCTCGACGAACTGGCCGCCGGGACGCTCGTGGTTCACAACGATCCGCTGGCCTCGCCGACCGGCTTCCCGTTCAAGGTCGCCTCCCTGGCCGGCACCCTGTCCGAGCCCGAGCCCTACGCCGCCCGAGAGCGGATCTGCGACCTGGGTTACCTGCGCAGCCCGGTGGAGCGCCCGGACGGCTCGATCATCTACCGCTGCGCCTCCGAGCCCATCCACATGTACCTCAAGAAGGGCGGCACCGAACAGGACACCGTGGGCCGCAAATGCCTGTGCAATGCCCTGATGGCCAACGTCGGCTTCCCGCAGCTGCGCAAGGACGGCTACGTCGAAGGGGCCGCGGTCACCCTCGGCCAGGACCTGGACGGAGCGCGGGCGCTCTTGGAACTCCACCCTGGCGGATGGACGGCGGCGCAGGCGGTCGACTGGCTGATGACCCTGGTCGGCGACATCTCCTGAGCGACGGGCTGCCGGCAGGGGTGCGCGGGCGGACCGCATCGGTCGCGCAGGCCCCCGGCCGGCAGTTGCGCCGCTCGACGTTCTGATCGCCGCTCAGACCCCGACGTCAGCCAGGTGGTGCCGCAGATCGTGGAGCAGGTACCGGCCAAGCGAGTCCACTGTGAAGGCCGACCCGTTGCTGCGCCGCCCCGGACGCGCCCAGTCATCGACGCCCACGCGTTCCCAGGCGGCCACGTTCGCACGGGTCGCCGTGGCGATCGCGGCGGCGACCAGCGCCGGGTCCTGCTCCCAGTAGCGCCCTTCGATCGCGGCGGCGTCCTGGTCCCAGTCGGCGAAGTCCGGATTCGTCTGCTCCAACATCAGCACCAGGCGGGCGGTGAACACGCCCAGCAGGTCGCGGACATGGCATCCGTACTCCAGCGCCGACCACACCCTCGGCGCGGGCCGGACGGCTGCGTCCCGGCGTGCCAGGATGGAATTCCACGGCGCGGTGGCGCGGCGTACCAGGTCGGCCAGCTCGGGCGCCTCGATCACGGCGGCGTCGAACCCGCATTCGGCGCAGGGCTTGGTGAGGACGACCGTCCAGTCCCTGGTGTCGGGGACGGGCGGAGGAGGCGTCGCTATCGGCGTGGGAGAGTCTGGGAGACTGACAGGACGCGCGTCCCCTCCCTGCGGGGTGGGCGGCCGGAGCACCACCGTGCCGGAGTCGAAGTCGAGCGGACGTGGGCCGGTGCCGCCCTTCTTCTGATCGACCACCAGAACCTTGTCGAGGTCGCGCTGCTCGCGAAGGTGACGCAAGCCGGGCTGGAACAGCTGGAAGAAATCGCTCACGCCATGGTCAACGCCGGAGGCGGGCGTTGAACTCCGCGACCCGGTGAACCACGATGCCCTCGCGCTGTTCGAGGGCCAGCGTGTGCCCGCAGTCGGTGGCCAACATGAGCAGAGGCACCTGGCCGGGATCCCGGGTGTGGATGGTGATCTCCAATCCTCCCGTGGGACGCTCGTAGGGGAGTTCGGTGGCCAGATGGCCGGTCAGAGGGGGCATGGCCGCGCGGTTCGGATCGGTCCAGGTGCGTGCGATTTCGGCCATCGACGCCTCGTCCACCTCGACCCAGACCGACCAGACGAACAGGGGCAGGTCCGGGTCCTGAACAGGGATCTGGATGTGCCCACGGATGAAATGCCGGGTGGTCCCCTGGTGCGGAAGGATGCACACGTCAGGGGTCAATTCGGCCTCCAGACGCTCTCCCTCGGACACGGCAAGCCAGGCGTCGGGCGCACTCGGCCCGAGAACCGCGGCCAGATCGGGATGGCTCGCCTGGCACACCGCGCAACTCCAGCGATGACCTTCTGCGGTTGGCGAAACCATGCGCCCATCTTCTCGCGTGCGTCCGTGGTGGGCGCCGGATACGTGGAAATGGTTGTGCTTGAATCCCCGGACGCGGCCGGCGCCCCTCAGCGGCCTGCAGGACCCGGTCCTTGTGTGGCATTGCCTTCGAACGTGCCTGATTGCGGGGCGCCAGGTCCGTGGGCACCCCGCAATCGGGTCAGGCGCCCTTGGGCGGCGTGAGAAGGGCGAAGACCTCCCCGTCCGGTCCAGCTGCGATGCTGAGCCGTCCGTACTCGAAGTCGTAGGGCTCGGCGAGCACCGTCCCGCCTGCGTCCGGGATGTCCTTGGCGGTGGCGTCGACATCGTCGACCTGGAAGCAGACCGACCATGCCGAAGGCATCGGGCCGGGGTCGCCGCTGCGGTCACCGATGCCCCCGGCCGGCCGGTCGCCGCCGGGAACGGTGAACATCGCGTACCGCATCCCGCCCTGGATGTCGGCGTCGTCGTAGGTGTAACCGAACACCGCGGCGTAGAACTCCCTGGCTGCGTCGTAGTCCCGGCTCATCAGGTCGCACCAGGCCGGGGCGCCGTGCTCTTCGACCACGTTGAACCCGGTGTGCTGGGACGCCTGCCAGGCTCCGAAGGCCGCCCCGGACGGGTCGAACCACAGCCCCATCCAGCCGAACGGCGCCACTTCCATCGGCGGCGCCAGGGTCTTCGCCCCCGTCAGGGTGGCTGCGGCATCAGTGGCGGCGATGTCGTCGCTGGCCAGGTAGACCGTCCAGACGTGCGGTGCCTCCTCCATCCCGGGCATCGTGGGCGACAGGCCCACGACCGGCTCGCCCCGAACCAGCCCCATGCAATAACCGCCGTACTCGGGCTGTGATTCAGTAAACGTCCAACCGAAAATCCGGCCGTAGAAGGCCTCCGTCCGCTCGAGGTCAGCGGCCATGAGGTCGACCCAGCAGGGCGTTCCCTGGGGCCAGCGGTCGAGGTGCGTAGTCATGAAGGTCCTTCCGGTCGACTGCGAATGCAGCGACCCTACTCACCGCGGCTGACAAAGCGATCGGGCTGCGGATGGGCACTTTGACCCCTCGCCACGGGCGAGGCGGCGCGTCAGGGCACGACGGTCCTTCCAACCGTCGACCCGGTGTCGATCAGTGCTCAGCGGCCTCGGCGTCCGCCTTGGTCTGGTGGATCGTCCCGTGCGGATGCTCCGGCGGCGCGTAGATCGAGTAGACCTTCAGGGGGCCCGACCCCACGTTGGTCAGGTTGTGCCAGAACCCGGCCGGGACCAGGACGGCCCAGTCTTCACCCACTTCTTCGTCGAAGCTGAGGTCGTCTTCGGCTGGTCCCATCTGGACGTGCGCGATGCCCTGTTCGATGCGGAGGAACTGGTCGGTGTGAGCGTGCCTCTCAAGGCCGATGTCGTCGCCCGGCGCGATCGCCATCACCGTCATCTGCAGGTGCTCACCGGTCCACAGTGTGGTCCGGAAGGTGGTGTTGGCCACGGTGGCCTCTTCGATCTCGACCACGTAGGGGTACGGTCCGCTGTCGGTCATGGATGCCTCCTTGTTCTCCCCGTCAGTCTACGAAGTGCGCCCCTGTCGGGCAGCGCTCGCTGTGATTAGGCTCTTGCGGTCTCAGGACCGGGACAGTGGGAGAGCATGGGTTACGCAACAGTTGAGGACTACCTGGCCGATCGCGACGACGAGGTCCGCGCGGTGCTGCAGGAGCTGCGCCGCACCATCCGATCGGTGCTGCCGGACGCGGAGGAGCGGATCTCCTACCAGATCCCGACCTTCGCCGTCCGCGGCCGCGCCGTCGTGCACATCGCTGGCTGGCGGGGGCACGTCTCCCTCTACCCGGTCCCCCGCCGGGACCAGGAGTTGGCCGCGGAGCTCGCCGGGTTCGTCGCGGGGAGAGGGACCTTGAAGTTCCCCCTCGGCACGCCGATCCCACAGGAACTGATCGCCAGGGTGGTACGGGCCCTGGCGGACGAGCGCCGCTGAAGTGCGGGCGCCCAGAGTCGCCGGGTGGGGCTGACACTCGGCCAGGGGTGACCCGGGTCGGCCTCACTGGAACAGCTGCGTTACCAGATCGCCGCTGACACCCGGCCAAGGGTGACCCGGGTCATCCTTCGGCGGTTGTCCCTCCGATATCACACGTGGGTTCAAGGGTGGCGGCGGTTCGCCGACGGCTGCCGCAACCGGGCGTCCCGGCCGTCTTGGTAAGGTTCCGCCCATGCTCTTGGGGGTCGATTTCGGAACTACTCGCACGATCGTCGCCCGCGCCGACCGTGGCAACTACCCCGTGGTCACCTTCAACGACGACCTCGGCGACCCGCAGGAGTTCTTCCCGTCGGTGGTGGCCCTGCAGGGCGGGAAGCTGGTCTTCGGCTTCGAGGCGGTCGCTGCGGCCCGGCAGGGCGCGCCGTCCGTCCGTTCCTTCAAGCGCGCGCTGTCCTCGGCGTTGGTGAACGCCGACACCACACTGACGGTGGGGACGCTCGAGGTCCCCCTGCTGGAGGTGATGACCGGCTTCTTCACAGCCCTGCGCCGCGCGATCGCCGAGGATTCCAGCGTGGCCGACGACTTCGGCTCTGACGAGCGAACGGTGGTCTCCGTGCCCGCCCACGCCCACGGGGCCCAGCGGTTCCTCACCCTGGAGGCGTTCCGCCGGGCCGGGTTCACCGTGGCCGCGATGATCAACGAGCCGTCGGCGGCTGGCTTCGAGTACACCCACCGGCAGCCGAAGACGGTCACGTCGCGGCGCAACCAGGTCATCGTCTACGACCTCGGCGGGGGCACCTTCGACTCCTCGCTGGTCGCCGTGGACGGCACTCGCCACGAGGTGTTGGGGTCGCTGGGCGTCAACAGGCTCGGCGGCGACGACTTCGACGCCGTGCTCGCCGAGCGGGCACTGGCGGCCGCCGGGGTGGTCCGTGATTCGCTTGGGGAGCGCGAGTACGCCGCGCTGTTGGAGGAGTGCCGCGAGGCCAAGGAGCGCATCGCGCCGCAGTCGAAACGGATCGCGTTGGAGGTCGCAGGGCGACCCGTCGCGGTGCTGGTCGAGGACTTCTATGAGGCCGCGTCCGGGCTTGTCGACGCGACCCTGGAAGCGATGGCGCCCCTGGTCGGGGTGGGGGACGAGGCGCTGGCCTCGGTTGCCGGCATCTACCTGGTCGGCGGCGGCAGCGGGCTGCCCCTGGTCCCGCGGATGCTGCGCCAGAGGTTCGGACGGCGGGTGCACCGTTCGCCCTACCCGGCCGCGTCGACCGCGATCGGCCTGGCCATCGCCGCCGACACCGAGTCGGGATTCTCCCTGGCCGATCGACTTTCGCGCGGGTTCGGGGTCTTCCGGGAGCGTCAGGGTGGCCGCGCGGTCGGTTTCGACCAGATCCTGACCCGGGACGCGGCGGTCAACCCCGCTGAACCGGTGGTGGTGACCAGGCGCTACCGGGCCGCCCACAACCTCGGCTGGTATCGCTTCGTGGAGTACTCCTCAGTGGACGCCCAGGGGGAACCGCGCGGTGACCTCGTGCCGTTCGCCGAAGTCAAGTTCCCCTTCGATCCGGCACTCCAGGACGGACGGGATCTGGACGGGGTGGCGATCGAACGGCGTCGCCGCGGGCCGCGAGTCGAGGAGACCTACACCATCGACCCCCACGGGATCGTCCAGGTGCGCATCGCCGATCTTGACACCGGCTACCAGCAGGTCCACGCCCTGCACGCCTGAGGGGGCGCGCCTCGGCGCCGCACGTGGTCCCGCCCAGCGGGGTGGCAATTCTCCTACTGGCGCCCTCGTCCGTCCGCTTGGACGATGAGCGCGCGGAAAGGGGGTTGCCGATGCACGACCCGCGGCCTTTGCCTGCCGGTGAGTTGGACGCCCTGCGACAGCGGGCCGAAGCCAGCTTCCGGTCCCAGGACTTCCAAACTGCCGACCGCAGCTATGAGGAACTGCACCGACTGGGTGCTCTCGGTCCCGGCGACGCCCGGCAGTGGGTGGCCGCCCTGCGGCAGATCGGTGCCCGGCGCCAGGAGGCGCCGACTCTGCGCCAACTCGCCGAGGAGTTCCCCGACGAGCAGGACATCCTGGAGTTCGTGGCCGCCGAGCTGTGGCAGCGGGCCGAGGCCCTGGCCGAGAGGGCCGGACCGTTCACCGACCAGACCCTGGCGCGTGAAGCCTGGTCGACGGCGCTGAAGATGGCTGCGCCCGGCCCGCGCGACGACGAGGACGGCGTGCGGCTGATCGGGCTGCTGGACCGCTTCTACCAGGCCGGCAAGCGCCAGCGCACGCCCATCGGAAGTCCGACCGAGTTCGAGCAGGCCCTCGTCCGCTTCGCTGCAGCGGGGCCGCGGTCGGCGCTTCGCGCGGCCGACCTGCTCGCAGCGGACAACCCGGGCCTCTCGCTGGAACTGATCACCGGCACCGAGCAGAGCGCGGCCGCCGTCCTGGTTCAGGCGGTCGCGTCCTGCGAACTCGACGATTTCGGGCGAGCCGCAGAGCTGTTCGACGAACTCGAGCGGGTGTGGGGCACCGCGGTGCTGGATCTCGACGTGGAGGACCGGTCGCACTGGATCCAGGCGATGACCGACGTGGGGCGGTTCGAAGAGGCGGAACACGCCTGCGGGGAGACGCTGGGGGCGCTCGAACTGGAGCCGAGCGTCGAAAGCACCTGGACGGTGACCGGCCTGACGTCGGAGAGCCTGGACCACTGGCGGCACTCCTATCGGCTCCTGGCCTACCGGCTGGCCGCCCAGCAGGGCCGGTTCCGTGAGGCCTGGGACCACCTGCGTGCGTCCACGCTTGTCCGCGAGGACAATCTGGGCCCGGAACTGCGCCGCTCGATCCTGCGGGTGCGGCTGCTGTTTGCCGACCAGCGCGAGGGGCTCCGGATTCTCGCCGAGCTCGGAGAGCTGGCCGCGCTGGACCCGTTCGACATGACGTACGCCGAAGCCTGCCTGTGGGCCGGCACGCAGTGGGGGACGCCTGCGGCGGAGGGCCAGGAGACGTCGCCGTCCAACCCGTTCGCGGACGCCCGCTACCGCGGCCAGGCCGCCGCCCGGGCGATACTGGCCCGGGCCGGGACCACGCTCGGCAGCCGACAGCAGCTTCGGGCCGCGCTCCTGGCAGGGGACGATGATCGGGCAGCGCGGATCCTGGGGAGGGAGCCGCTGACCGAGTCCGATCCGTGGTCGGTGAAGGTCCTCGGTGCGGTGCTCGCCCTGCGTCGCGGCGAGGACGCGCTGGCCGACAACCTCATCCAGCAGGTGTTGCCCCAGCGCCGCCATGACATCGACCTCAGGGTGTTGGACGCGCAGTCCTCGTTGATCGCCGGTGAGTACAAGGTGGCCTTGCGCGAAGCGATCGCGATCACCGAGAGCGTCCCGGAGCACACCCTGGCGCGCGCGATCCAGGCCGAGAGCGAGTTCGAGGCTGCCCTGGCGATGGCTGAGGGCACGTCGGGGAGTTCGGGGTCTGTGGAGAACGTGCAGCAGCTCATGCTGGCCGTGGGTGACTACCGGCGGGCGGCGGACCTGCACCGCGACACCAAGCTCTACCTCGAGACCGGTCAGGTGCCTCCGGCGCGGGCAGTCGGATCGGAGCCGCTGCTGCCGCGCCTGTACGTCGAGATCTGCCGGCGCGGGATGCATGCGGCGATCCTGGCCCAGGAGGGAATGGACCGGCTCGGCCTGCGCGGCGACGCGCAGCTGATCCGCGACGCCCAGGACCTGATCCAGCACCTGCGGTCGGTCACGCGTCCGTGCTGCCGCGACGCCTCGGGTTCCCGTTCAGCGCGCCTGCTGCACCAGCTCAAGCACCTCCCCGACCGCGACGAGGCGTCCCGGCTGGCGATTCTGATGATCTCCTACCGCTGGT
Organism: uncultured Propionibacteriaceae bacterium; assembly: GCA_964585085.1. GTDB lineage: Bacteria > Actinomycetota > Actinomycetes > Propionibacteriales > Propionibacteriaceae > Propionicimonas. The sequence continues at coordinate 41,527 of CAZPCM010000007.1, read as the reverse complement.
CCACCTGGACCAAGCTGGTGCAGAACATGCTCTTCTTCGGGCTCGGACTCCTGGTCGCCTGGCTGGGTTTGGCCGACATCCTGCCCCAACCCAGTTCGGACACCATTCGGGCGATGGTGCTCGGCCTGGGCGTCCTGCTCATGCTGATGCCGTTCGCGCGCAGCCTGAAGGTCGGCGTCGTCGAACTGAGTCGCGAGGACGAACCGGCACCGCTGTCCGGGCGGTCCAAGTCACTGCGAACGAGCCGGTTGCTGCTCCGGGTGAACCACCTGGGCACCTTCGCGTTGCCGTCCCCGCCGGAGAAGGGACGCCGCGCACACGAGACCGCCCGGCAGGCCGTCCCGGCTCCTGCACGCGGTGAGGTCATCACCGGCGAGGCCGCCGCGGTCGCCTGAGACCTTCTTCAACGATCCCGCTTCGCGAGGACGTCGCGCCGCCGGCTGAGGGCCCTCCTGGACCCGCCGAGCTGGCATCCGAACTGGTGGCACGGGGTCGTCGCGTCCCTGCGTGCGACGTCGCCCGGACCCTTTCGGAGTTGGGCGAGTAATTCGCTGCGTCCGTCCCGTCCGGCAACCGGATCCGCGCACACCGACGAAGGTAGCGCGGCGAATTACTCGCGGCGGCGGAGAACTAGGCTCGGAGCACGGCCGGCGGAGTCGTCCGAGCTGCCGAGAACCCTTGGAACGGAAGGCATCATGGCCCACAAGCAGCCTCAGGATCCGTACGCCCAGCAGGCCAAGAAGCTCACCTCGCTCGTGCAGCGTCTGCGCGGGTGGGTTGGGACTGATCCGTCCAAGGCGCCGGAGCTGGGGGACGCCCTCAATGCCCTGACCGCGCACCGGCTTCTCGGCCATCAATACGCCGAAGCCGCTGCGGATGCCCAGGCGGCAGTGGTCTCCGCGGCGAAGTTGCTGGCCTCCCACGGTCCGATCGGCCCTTACACCCCGATGCCGGACGCGGCGCGCTACTTCACCGCGACCGTGCACCTGGCGGCCATCCAGGTGGGGGTTGGCCTGCCCGATGCCGCCGGGCGGACGATGGACGCAGCCCTGGAGTGGAAGCGCCAACTCCCGAAGGCCGGCCTGGACGAACTCCTTGACCCGCGGACGGCGGTCTGGGCTCTCTGTGCTGTTGCGCGGGCGGCCCTCACCGAGGGGGCTCTCGCGAGGGCGAATGCGTATGCCGATGCCGCGTGGGCTCGGCTCGTCGAGGCTGGTCTGGTCGGCACCGGCCTGCTGGAGCTCGACGTTCGACGGCTCGTGTCCGACTGCCGATGGGCGGCAGGGCTGGACGGCGACGCGCTGGCTCAACTCAGACTCGCCCTGGCTGCGCACCAGGACATGGCCGGGCCGCTGGCCCAACCTGCCGGCCTCAGCCCGGCCCTGCTGGAGCGCCTTGCCGAGCCGGTGTTCGGTCTGCACCGCGACCTGGCCGACCGGCTGGTCGCCACCGGGGATGTCGCCGCCGGACTGCAGGTGCGGCGTTCGGCGGTCGACCTGCTTGCTGCGCTGGCGGGACGGCGCGTGGAGACCGGGGCAGCCCAGCTGGCGTTGACCCTGGTGGATCTGGCGTCCGACCTGCTGGCATCCGGGCGGATCGACGAGGCGGGGTCCTTGGCCGACCGGGCAGCTCAGCTGTCCGGCGGGTTGACGGCTCCGATGCGGGAGGCGGTAGAGCTGCTCGTGGTGCCTGTCCGTGCGCGTACGTTGGCCCGTCGAGGCCACGGCGATGAGGCGATCGAGAGCTTGGAGCCGGTTCTCATCGCGGTCGCAGCCAGGGACGAGGCAACCGCGGCGGACTTGGTCGCCCTCTCGGTGCTGGTCGAGGCACAGCGGTCCATCGGAGCCACTCAGGAGGCGGACGCCACATCCCGCGCCTGCGACGAGGCGGCGCAGCCGTTGCTGGCCGGCCTCGATTGGGCGAGGTTCGGCGCGGTGGACGTCGATGTCGTGTTGCGGGACTTGGCGCGCGGCGTGGTGACGAGATCGGTACAACCGTCTCCGCGCTGGGAGGCCTTGGACGCGGACGCTTCCTTGGCCGGCGTCACGGCGGGCGCAGGAGCCGCTGAAGTGGCAGCAGGCCTGTTGCAGGAGCGCCGTCAGGCAGAGGCGCAGGCCGAGGCGCTGCGTGCAGCGGCCGAGCGCCGGGAGGCCGAGGCGGCCGCGGCCGCGAGAGCGCAGGCCGAGAGGTTGGCCGCGGAGCACCGGGAGTCAGAACGGTTGGCCGCTGAGCGTGCCGAAGCCGAACGGCGAGCCGCCGAGCAGGCGGAGCTCGAGCGCCGGGAGTCAGAACGGTTGGCCGCTGAGCGGCACGCTGCCGAGGAAGCAGCGGCCCGGCTGGTCGCCAAGCGCCAGCGCGAGGAACGAATCCTGGCCCATCGCCTTGAGGCGGAGAGGCTGGCCGCGGAGAAGGAGGAGGCCGAACGCCGCGAACTCCGACGCCGAAACGGCGCCCCCGAAGAGTCAGGCCCGGATCGCGAGCAGCAGGAGCTGGAGCAGTTGGCGGCCGAACTCGCCGAGCTCGAGAGGGCCGAGGTGGCGGCCGTGCGTGCTGCGGCGGAGCGCCAGGCGTTCGAGGAAGCCGCTCGGGTTGAGGCCGTGCGCTCGGCGGCCCAGGAAGCTGCCCGGGCCGAAGCCGCGCGCCGGGTGGCGGTTGAGGAGGCTGAGCGGGTTGAGGCGGAGCGTCTTGAAGCCGACCGCGCCGAAGCTGGGCGCCTGGCGGCTGAGGCTGAGCGGGTTGAGGCGCAGCGGGTGGCGGTTGAGGAGGCTGAGCGGGTTGAGGCGGAGCGTCTTGAAGCCGACCGCGCCGAAGCTGGGCGCCTGGCGGCTGAGGCTGAGCGACGTGAGGCCGAGCGGGCAGAGGCTGAGCGCCTGGCGGCTGAGGCTGAGCGCGTGGCTGTGGAGGCTGAACGGGTCGAAGCCCAGCCACGGGCGGTCGAGGACGAGGTGCTGGCCGTGGCCGAGCGTGCTGCCTCCCAGGAGCCTTCCGAAGGAAGGAGTGAGCCCACGGAGTTGCGCGCTGCCCAGGAAGACTTGCGAGCGGCGAAGGCGGACGGCGACAAGCGCCGGATTCGGGATGCCTGCGAGATGGTCGTCGAACTCCTGCGTCCGCTCGCAGACGTCGAAACGGAGCGCTACCTCCCGGAACTGGTCGCCGCGCTGGAGGCCCTGGCGTCCGCCCGGTGGCAGAGCGGCGACTGGTGGGGGTCGCGCGGGCCGGCCAAGGAGGCCAAGGCCCTGGCCAGGGATCACGGCGTCTGACGCCTGGAGCACAAGCTGTGTCGATTTCTTCGACAACGATGAATTCGACACATCATGTGGAGAAGGCCGCCGGGCTGACCCCAGGAGGCAATCTTCGGGGGACGGGCATGTTTTCGCCCCAGCACGCTCCCGAACGTGGGACAGTCTGGCCCGGAGGTTCATGCTGTCAGGAGGTCACCGTGTTCGAGCGCATCGCGATCGTCAACCGAGGAGAGGCCGCGATGCGGTTGATCCACGCCGTCCGGGATCTGAATGCCCAGAAGCCCTCGGATCCCCCGATCCGGACGATTGCGTTGGCCACCGACGGCGAGCGGACGGCCATGTTCGCGCGCGAGGCGGACGAGGTGTTCCTGCTCGGACCCGCGGCGAGCCGTCCCTATCTCGATCACGTGCTGCTGGAGCGGGCGCTTCGCGAGACGAGGGCGGACGCGGTCTGGGTCGGGTGGGGCTTCGTCGCGGAGGACCCCGCCTTCGCCGAATTGTGCGACCGGATCGGCGTGAGGTTCATCGGGCCGTCGGCCGAGGCGATGCGCAAACTCGGGGACAAGATCGGCTCCAAGCTGATCGCTGAAGAAGTCGGTGTCCCCGTCGCACCCTGGAGCAGGGGCGGAGTGGACACCCTGGCGGACGCGCTGGAGGCGGCTGAGCGGATCGGCTACCCGCTCATGCTGAAGGCCACCGCGGGAGGCGGCGGCCGAGGAATCCGCCGCATCGACACTCCCGATGATCTGACCGAGGCTTTCCAGCGCACCCGGGACGAGGCCGAACGCGCCTTCGGCAGCGGTGTGGTCTTCCTGGAGCGCCTGGTGACAGGCGCCCGGCACGTCGAGGTTCAGGTGATCGCGGACGGCCAAGGCACCGCGTGGGCGCTCGGCGTTCGGGACTGCTCGATCCAGCGGCGCAATCAGAAGGTCATCGAGGAGTCCGCGTCGCCGCTCCTCACCATCGAGCAGACCGACGAACTGAAGGCGGCCGCCGAGCGTCTCGCGCTGGCGGTGGACTACTCCGGCGCGGGGACGGTCGAGTTCCTCTACCATCCGGGCCAGCGCACGTTCGCTTTCCTCGAAGTCAACACGAGGTTGCAGGTAGAGCATCCGATCACCGAGGTCACCACCGATGTCGACCTGGTCAAGGCCCAACTCCACGTTGCCGCCGGCGGACGGCTCCTGGGCGACAAGCCGTCGGAGGTGGGCCACGCCGTCGAGGCGCGGCTCAACGCCGAGGATCCCGACCGCGACTTCGCGCCGTCGCCGGGACGGATCAGCCGGCTGGACCTGCCGTCCGGGCCGGGCATCCGGGTCGATACCGGAGTGGCTGAGGGCGACCAGATCCCCGCCGACTTCGACTCGATGATCGCCAAGATCATCGCCTTCGGACGTGACCGGGACGAAGCCCTCGGACGCCTGCGCCGAGCCCTGGCCGAAACCACCGTGGTGATCGAAGGCGGGTCGACCAACAAGAGTTTCATCCTCGACCTGCTCGACCAGCCCGAAGTGACCGGACAGACCGCTGCGGCGGCCGGTACCGGGGCCGAGGCAGCGTGGGCCGACACCGGCTGGATCGACCGCGTCCGGGCTGAGGGACGGCTGGTGCCGGAGAAGCACTCAGGGGTGGCCCTGGTGGCCGCCGCGATCGAGGCCTACGCAGAAGAAGAAGGACGCGAGGTGGCCAGGCTCCTGGAAACCTCGCATGGCGGCCGTCCCCAGGTGCAGCACCAGCCAGGGCGTCCGGTCGACCTGAAGCTGCGCGGGGTCACCTACGCGGTGACCACGTTGCGGACCGGCGCCGACCGCTATCGCGTGACCATCGCCGCTGGTGGGGATGAGACCGGTGTCGAAGCGGAGCTCCAGCGCCTGGACGCGTTCCACTCCCGCTTGGCGATCGCGGGCCGGCGGTTCCGCCTGGTGACCGCCACGCACCCGCCGGTGCATCTGGTCGAGGTGGACGGAGTGACCCACCGGGTCAGCCGGGACGAGGGCGGTGTGCTGCGCTCGCCGGCGCCAGCGCTGGTGGTGGCCACTCCCGTCCAGGTCGGTGACCTCGTCAACGCCGGGGACGCCGTGCTGGTGCTGGAGTCGATGAAGATGGAGACGGTCATTCCTGCTCCGTTCACTGGACGGGTCAAGGAACTGCTGGTCATCACGGGAAGCCAGGTCGAGACGGGCGCACCACTGGTGCGCCTGGAGCAGGTGAGCGACGAGGAGGCGCCCGTGGCAAGCCACGCCGCCGGCCTCATCGACGCGCTCGATCTACCGCCGGCACCGGGGGAGACGGACGCGACCCGGCGCGCCGTCCGCGGACGGGCGGAGTTGTCGGAGATCCTGATGGGCTTCGACGGTGAGCCGGCGCGTGAGCGGGCCGTCCTGGCCGACTATCTCGCCGCACGGGACGCGCTGCGCGCCCGAGGAGTCGACGTCGTCACCGCAGAAATCGGCATGGTCAGCCTGTTCACCGACCTCGCGGAGCTCAGCCGCAATCGGCCCCTGGGCGAGGACCTCAGCACCGAATTGCGGGTTCACAGCGATCGGGAGCACTTCCACCGTTACCTGCAGAGCCTCGATGTGGAGCGCGCCGGGTTGCCCGACCAGTTCCGCCAGCGCTTGTCCCGGGTCCTGGCGCATTATCGGGTGACCGATCTCGCCCGCACCCCTGCGCTGCAGGAGGCGGTGTTCCGGATCTTCCTGGCCCAGCAGCGGCTGGCCGCCAACCTGCAGGTAGTGACGGCTCTCCTCGATCGGTGGATGGGTGAACCGGCTCCGGACCCGGCCTTGGCCAGTCAGGCCCGCGCCGAGCTGGAGCGGCTGGTGCGCGCGACGCAACGCCGCTTCCCGGTGGTCGGAGACCTGGCCCGGAGCATCAGGTTCCGTTGGTTCGACCAACCGCAGGTTGACCACGAGCGGATGCAGGTACTGGCCGGGATCGGCGCCGAGGTGGCTGCCCTGGCCGCACACCCGGGCGCGCCCGATCACGAGCAGCGGATCGCCGCGTTGGCCGCGATCCCCGAGCAGATCGCCGGCCACCTGGCTCATCGGCTCGCCGTCGCGATCCCGGCCTACGAGCCCATGCTCGAGGTCCTGCTGGCCCGCCACTACACCGACTTCGGGCTCCATGACCTGCGCGCGGTCACCCTGAACGGCCGCGCCTTCGCCGTCGGCGATTACCGCCTCGAAAGCCGGCCCACCCGCGTGGTGGCCACCGTCGCCCGGTTCGAGGAGCTTTCGGCGGACTCGCCGGCGCTGCACGCTTCCATCGCTGGGCTACTTCAGGAGCGGCTGCCGGCCGAGGAGGCGGTGGTCGAGCTCTACCTCGCCTGGCCGACTCCCCCCGACGCCGACCAGGTCTCCGGCCTCCTCGCCACGCGACTGACCGCCCTGCCCTGGACCCGGGACGCCCGACGCGTAGTCGTCGCGGTGTGCCCGGACGGGCCGGATCCGGTCAGCTACTTCACGTTCCGGTGGAACGCCGGCACGCTGGGCGAGGACGCCCGGATCCGGGGAATCCATCCGATGGTCGGACGCAGGCTGGACCTGTGGCGCTTGATGGAGTTCGAGACGACGCGACTGCCCGCTCCCGAGGACGTGCTGCTGTTCGAGTGCGTGGCCCGGTCGAATCCGGACGACCGTCGGTTGGTGGCGATGGCCCAGGTACGCCAGCTGGCCGCCGTCCGCGATGCCGGAGGCCGGTTGGTCGCGCTGCCGCACGCCGAACGCGCGGTGGAGAACTGCCTTGAGGCGATCCGCCGGGTGCGGGCGTCCCGTGGCAGTGAGGGCAAGAAGCTCGACATGAACCACGTCTGGGTGCATGTCTGGCCCGTGGTCGACATCGACCTTCGCGACCTGACCGCGCTGCAGACGAAGATCACCCCCCTGGGGGAGGGCGCGGGGCTTGAGGAGGTGCTGGCTCACGGACGGTTCGCCACCGGAGACGGCGGCACCGTCGCGCGCGCGATCCGCTTCCACTACCGGCCCGGCTCTGGCGTCACGGCGTCGGTGGAGGGGCGTCCCACGCAGCTGCTCAAGCCCTTGGACGGCTACGCCACGACCGTCCTTCGGGCCCGCCGCCGCGGGCTGGTCTACCCGTACGAATTCAGCGATCTGCTGGCTGGCCGGGGCGGGACCATGACCGAGCACGACCTCGACGCCTCCGGCGCTCTCGTCCCCGTGCACCGCGGACCGGGCCAGAACAAGGCCGGCATCATCGCCGGCGTGGTCTCGACTCCCACCAAGCTCCATCCTGAGGGGGTCACCCGGGTGGTGCTGTCCGGTGACCCGACTCGCGGCCTCGGCGCCGTGGCCGAGCCGGAGTGCCGCCGAATCATCGCGGCCCTCGACCTGGCCGAGCGGCTGGGCGTGCCGGTGGAGTGGTTCACGCTGTCCTCGGGTGCGCGGATCTCCATGCAGTCAGGCACCGAGAACATGGACTGGGTCGGCGCGGCGCTGCGTCGCATCGTCCAGTTCACCCAGGCCGGCGGGGAGATCAATGTCGTCGTGGCAGGCATCAATGTCGGCGCGCAGCCGTACTGGAACGCCGAGGCGACCATGCTGATGCACACCCGCGGCATCCTGGTGATGACCCCCGACTCGGCGATGGTGCTGACCGGCAAGCAGTCGCTCGACTTCTCCGGCGGGGTTTCGGCCGAGGACAACTTCGGCATCGGCGGCTACGACCGCGTGATGGGCCCGAACGGGCAGGCCCAGTACTGGGCCCCCGACTTGGCGGGCGCCTTCGAGATCCTGGCCGCGCACTACGACTACACCTATGTGGTTCCCGGAGAGCCGGGTCCCCGGCGGGCTCCGTCGACTGACCCGGTCGGCCGGGACATCTCGTCCTATCCGCACGAACTGGCCGGCAGCGAATTCACCACCGTCGGTGAGATCTTCTCCGCCACCGCCAATCCGGACCGCAAGAAGGCCTTCGACATCCGGACGGTGATGGCCGCCGTCTGCGACGCCGACCATCCGCGGCTGGAGCGTTGGGCGGGAATGGCCGATGCCGACACCGCCGTGGTGATGGACGCCCGGATCGGCGGCCACGCCGTCTGCCTGCTGGGGATCGAATCCCAGCCCGTGCCGCGACGGGGCTTCCCGCCCACCGACGGCCCGGACACCTACACCGCCGGGACCCTGTTCCCGCGCTCGTCGAAGAAGGCGGCCCGGGCGATCAACGCCGCGAGCGGGAACCGTCCCCTGGTCGTGTTGGCGAACCTGTCGGGATTCGACGGTTCGCCTGAGTCGATGCGGAACCTGCAGCTGGAGTACGGTGCCGAGATCGGCCGGGGGATCGTCAACTTCCGTGGGCCGATCGTCTTCGTGGTGATCTCGCGCTACCACGGTGGTGCGTTCGTGGTCTTCTCCAAGAGGCTCAACGAGAACATGACCGTGCTGGCCGTGGAGGGCTCGTTCGCGTCCGTGATCGGCGGGGCCCCAGCGGCCGCGGTGGTGTTCGCCGGCGAGGTCGACAAGAGGGCCGCGGCCGACCCGCGCGTCCGGGAGGTCGAGGGACGGATCGCCTCGGCGGGCCAGGCCGACAAGGCGGCGCTGCGTCTGGAGCTGGCCGACTTGCGGGCGGCGGTGCGCGCGGAGAAGATCAGCGAAGTCGCGGCGGAGTTCGACGGCGTGCACAACATCCATCGAGCCGTCGCGGTCGGTTCGGTCGACAAGGTGATTTCGGCGGCGGAGATCCGTCCGCAGATCGTCGCGGCGATCGAAGGTCACCGCGGCTGACGCCGAGGGTCAGTCCGCCGGGTCGGCGGGCCTGGCTCCGGGCGGCCTTCCGTCCCGCCCGGAGCACGACGCCTGCGCGGTGCGCGACGTGAGGTGCGCGACGCTACAGCCAAGGCGCGACGCTGCCGAGGCCTGTGTAGCTGGGCGGATTTCCTGCAGCGTGACGTGTCCTCAGCTGTGCGACGCGACCGTGAAGTGCCCGAGCTGCAGCTCCGAGCTGCAGCCCCGAGTTACAGCACGGCGCTACAGCACGGCGCTACAGCACGGCGCTACAGCACGGCGCGACAACACGGCGCGACAGCACGGCGCGGCGCTGCCCGACGGCGTGACACTGCAGGCTGCAGGGGACCTCCTAGCTGCGCTGCCTGAACCGCAGCATCCGGCGGACCTTGGCGAGTTCCAGGGTCGGCGGGTCCGGACGGGTGAAGGCCCACTCCGGATCTGTGAGCATCCGCGCCCCGGAGAGGCCGGCGACCATGGCGATCACGACCAGGACCGTGGCGATGCCGTTTTCGGCGGCACGGACGACGTCGGCCTGGTCGAAGTAGATCAGCGTGCGCAGTGCCGAGGACCCTGGGATGGAGACCAGCACTGTGGGGACGGTCATGATGATCTTCGACATGGTGAACAGCCGTCCCGCGGCAGCGCAGCCGAGCCCGATCACGAAGCAGGAGATGAAGGTGGCCACGTGCGGCCTGACGCCGTTCTGCAGGAGGACCAGCCGGGGGATGTTGCCAAGCGCGGCGACCGCCCCGGACGCGACGGCGACCCGGAGCGGGCTGTTGAACATGGTCGCCCAGCCGAAGACGGCGAAGAAGCTGGCCGCGATGAGTGCCGTCCAGACCAGGGCGGGCGGGCCGTCCGGGGTAGGGACGGGGTCCGGCGAGACGCCCGCCAGGGCGGCGACCACCCAGACCCCGATCGTGATCGCCAGCAGGACCATCGCCGCGTAGGCCATCCGCGGGATGCCCGTCAGGAGGTCGATTCGGGTCAGGTCCAGGCCGGCGGTGACCAGCGGGAACCCTGGTATCAGGAAGATGGACGCGCAGATGAACCCGGCGGCCATGCGCGGGCTCGGGGAACCGACCGCCTGGTCGATCAGCGCGGTGATGCCGATGAAAAGGCCGGACGCGGTCGCCGCCGAGGTCAGTACTGCAGCGAGGCGATTGACCTGGTGACGGCTCAGGAAGCGATGCAGCCAGTAGGCCAGGGCCGAGGACGGCAGAACGGCCGCCACCTCCCGAACACCGCCGTTCGTCAGCACCGTCACCGACGCGCAGGCCAGTGCCACCAGCAGAACCAGTGCCCACTCCGGATAGATCCGCGGAGTCCGCTCGATCGCGGTGAGCCGGGCGTCCACGTCGGCGACCGTGGTGCGCTCGGGCAACGTGTTGCCCAGGTCCTGCAGCATGGAGATGCGGTGCGCGTCGACGCCCGGGTTGGTGATTTCGGCCACCTGCGTCCGGAAGATGCCTCGGCGCCCGACCGTCAGCACGATGTCGGTGAAGGTCACTTGGGCGTGCAAGCGGTCGATGCCCACCGAATGGGCCACGGACTGCATGATCTCGCGGACGCGTAACCCGCTGGTGCCGGCCCCGAGCATCAGAATGCCCGCCCTCAACACCACGTCCGAGCGCCGGATCAGGTGCCTCGGCTCCAGCCGGTCTTCGTACTCGTGCTCGCTGAGCGGTGAACCCCCGCGGGGGGTGTCGTCGCCGGCCATGGCCCACAACCTACGCCGCTGGATCCTCGTGAGCATTGACGAGCCTCAGATGGTGGCGCCGTGGGGACTCGCTCCGGGTCATCCAGTCCCCGTCGTGGCCAGGATCGCCCGGGCCAAGTCGCCGGGTCGGGTGAACTGGGGCCAGTGCCCGGTGGGCAGATCGATGTAGTCCACCGACGTGACGCGGGTGAGCTCCCCGACGAAGGGATCGCCCTCGGCGATCCACCGCCGCATCAGATCGCGACCCTAGCCACCGACCCTGACGATTCCGTCCGATCCGCCCGGACGGCGGCGGAGCCGGTCGAACTCCCACGGCGTTGGCAGTCGCATCAGTCCGCGGCCGGGCACTGAGCAGTCACCACGAGAGAGCCTCGGGACCGCCGAGCAGGGCCTGGGGCGTCGGGCCGGGAGCGCCTCTCGGCGCGTGGCCGCTCGTAGCGGCTAATGATGGAGCCCGGGGCTACCGCAGCCCGACGCCGAGTTCGAGGATAGAGGGCCAGGGCGAAGCAGCCAAGCCCACCTCACTCCAGCGCGCCGGCTCGCCAGAGTCGGGCGCTCGCGGTCAGGTCTCCGGCCATGGTCTGAAGTCGTCCTGCGTGGAGGGCGGCGCGCGCTCCTTCGGAGATGTCGGCACGCCCACTCGACACGACGTGGCAGAATGCCGCGGCGCGCTCCAACGCGACCGCGAAGTCGCCGGTGAACACGCCGCGCAGGATCTCGTCGGCGACCCGGCGCACCTCCTCCGGCCCTGGCGGCTCGGCACCGGCCACGACGTGGTTCGGCTCGGTGAACCGGATCCCGGCGGCGTATTCGCGGGCCACCGCGTACGGATCGGTGCTCACCCATTCGCGCAGCAGGTAGAGCCTCCAGAGCGCCCCCGGGAGAGTTCGGGCGGGACGCGCTGCCCACAATTCGGCGAGGGTGGACAGACCGATCTCATCGGCCAACGCCACCAGCCGTGCGGTCACCGCTGGGTCACGAGCTGCCCGACCCGTGTGAAGCAGCACGGCTGCCGTCTCGTGGGCCGCATACAGGTCAGCGATGGGGTCGTGCCGCTCACCCAGCACCTCCAGCGCCGCGGGCTCCCGCAGGGTCGGCCGGTGCGGCTTGTGCGACTCGCTCATTCCGCAAGGTTAGGGCGTGTCTGGTAACCCTGAGCGCCCTGCGGTGCGCGCGGTCCGAGCGCTCGCCGGGTTCGTTCAGACCGCCTCGCGCGCCGGTGGCCGGGGTGTCAGTGCTGCATGTCGACGAAGCGGCTGTAGTGACCCTGGAAGGCGGTTTTCACCGTCTTGGTCTGGCCGTTGCGATGCTTGGCGATGATGAAATCGGCCTCGCCCTGGCGCTCGGAGGACTCCTTGTACAGGTCGTCGCGGTGCAGCAGGATCACCACGTCCGCGTCCTGTTCCAGCGAGCCGGATTCGCGCAAGTCGGACAGCATGGGCTTCTTGTCCGTGCGCTGCTCAGGGCCTCGATTGAGCTGCGAGAGTGCCACCACCGGGACGTCCAACTCTTTGGCCAGCAGCTTCATCTGCCGGGAGAACTCCGAGACCTCCAACTGTCGGCTCTCGACCCGTTTTCCCGAACTCATCAGCTGCATGTAGTCGACGACCACGAGCCGTAGGTCGTTGCGCTGTTTCAGCCGCCGGGCCTTGGCCCGGATTTCCATCATGGTCAGGTTGGGCGAGTCGTCGATGTACAGCGGAGCGGAGGAGACCTCGCCGGTCTTGCGCGCGATCCGTTGCCAGTCCTCGTCACTCATCTGGCCCTTGCGGATGTGGTGCAACGGCACTTGCGCCTCCGCCGAGATCAGACGCATCACGATCTCGGTCTTGGTCATCTCCAGGCTGAAGAAGGCCGCGCACAGACCATGCTTGATTGAGGCGGCCCTGGCGAAATCGAGCCCCAGCGTCGACTTCCCGACCCCGGGACGGGCGGCCACGATGACCATCTGGCCCGCGTGTAGTCCGTTGGTGAGTTCGTCGAGTTCGACGAATCCGGTGGGGACGCCGGCCATGATCCCGTGCGCGTTCAGCGCCTCCATCTCGTCCAGGGTGGCTTCCATCAATGCCGACAGCGGCTGGTAGTCCTCTGAGGCTTTGCCCTCCGACACCGCGTAGATGGCCTGCTGCGCGGCGTCGACGATGTGGGCCACATCGCCGGCTCCGGCGTACCCGAGCCCGGCGATCTTGATCGAGGCTTCGACCAGCCGGCGGAGAATGGCCTTCTCCCGCACGATCCCCGCGTAGTAGGACGCATTGGACGCGATGGAGACCGTCGACAACAGATCGTGCAGGTAGATGTGCCCGCCGACCTTGCCGAGTTGGCCGCGCTTGGCCAACTCGTCGGCGACGGTGATGGCATCCGCCGGCTCGCCCCGTCCGTAGAGGTCGATGATCGCCTCGAAGATCTGCTCGTGGGCCGGACGGTAGAAGTCGTGCCCCTTGAGGATCTCGCCCACATCGCCGATCGCGTCCTTGCTGAGCAGCATCGCTCCAAGCACGCTCTGCTCGGCGGGGACGTCCTGCGGCGGCGTGCGATCGGGGACTCCGTACTCCGGCGCCTCGTCCTGGTACGGCATCAATTCGGCCACTGACATGCGTTTCCCCCTCCACCCGGTGCGGGTCATTTCACTGGCACGCTAGACGTTGCCACCGACAAAACGCGGCCCGTCGTGAACGGGCTTCAGGTTGGTGATGGCCGTCGCCGTCCTTGCCGACCGCGTCACCGTAGACCCTCGTTGCGGGGCTGCTCAATGCCGGTATCCACAAGGGCTGTGGATTACCTGGGGACAACTGGAGGGACACGCGACGCGGGTTGTGCACGGGACGGGGACACGGTTGTGGACAAACCTGCGGGCCCCCCACGAATCGCTATTTCACAAGGTGATATGCCAGACAAGGATGTGCACCGAAGTCGAACCTTCAACTTCTTCGGCCCCCTGGGACTGGGGTTGACAGCTCCCCGGTGGCAGGGTGTAGAGGGCCTGGACCGTGGGCGTTTTCCACACGCCCTCCACAGGCCCGCCGGTTGAACGCCCATACCCGTGGGGGGTATTCTGGCAAGGGAGGATGGAGATGAAAGACGACACGAGCCCGGCGACACCCCCGGCGATGCCGGGGCAATGCCATCACGAGGCGCACGCAGCGCACGGCTACTTGGACAACAAGGACGACTACCTGCGACGCCTGCGTCGGATCGAGGGCCAGGCGCGGGGACTGCAGCGGATGGTCGATGAGGAGAAGTACTGCATCGACATCCTCACCCAGGTCTCGGCGATGACCAAGGCACTGGAGTCGCTGGCCCTGGCGCTGCTGGACGAGCACCTGAGCCATTGTGTGGTCCGCGCGGCCCAGGCCGGCGGCGCGGAGGCCCAGGACAAGATCCGGGAGGCGTCGGCGGCGATCGCCAGGCTCGTCCGCTCCTGACCGGCCCCGAACGACGCGGGCCCGAGGGCCCAGTTCGCCGAGGCGGCCCAGCACCCAGCAACCCACCACGAAAGGGAGAAGAGATGATCACTCAGTACAAGGTTTCCGGGATGACCTGCGGTCATTGCGTGAAGTCGGTCAAGGAAGAAGTCGGTGCAATCCCCGGGGTCGGGGAGGTCGAGCTCACCCTGGAGGGCGACCTCAAGGTGCACAGCGACGCGCCGATCGACTTCGACCGCATCGTTGAAGCCGTCTACGAGGCCGGCGACGCCTACAGCGTCTCCTGAGCGACATCAGCCGGCCGCGGCACGCGGGGAGGAGGCGACATGACCATCACGGACCGTGAATCGATCGAGCTCGACATCACCGGGATGACCTGCGCCTCCTGCGCGGCCCGGATCGAGAAGAAGCTGAACAAGGTGGGCGGCGTTCAGGCGTCGGTGAACTACGCCACCGAGAAGGCCCGCGTGCTCTACCCGCCCATGGTGCACATCGACGACCTCATCCAGGTCGTGAAGGACGCTGGCTACGACGCCGCCCTGCCCGACCCGGAGACGCCGCCGGTCGACCATGCCGCCGTCCTCAAGCGCCGGATGATGGTCGCCGCGGTGCTCGGCGTCCCGGTGATCGCGATGGCGATGGTGCCGGCCCTGCAGGTCGCCGGCTGGCAGTGGCTGTCGCTGATCCTGACCGCTCCGGTCTATGCCTGGGCGGGCTGGCCGTTCCATCACTCGGCGCTGGTCAACGCTCGGCACCGGGCGACCACGATGGACACGCTGATCAGCCTGGGTTCCACGGCGGCCTTCTTCTGGTCGGTCTACGCGTTGATCTGGGGCGACGCGGGACGGATCGGCTACACCCACCCGTTCGAATTCCAGCTGATGCGCGGCCACGGCGAGGCGTCGATCTATTTCGAAGCGGTCGTCGGGATCATCGTGTTCCTGCTTGTCGGACGCTGGATCGAAGCCCGTGCGAAGGACCAGGCCGGAGCCGCCGTGCGGACTCTGCTCCACCTCGGGGCCACCCAGGCCACGGTGGTGGTGGACGGAGTGGAGACCCACGTCCCGATCGAGGACCTGCGGGTCGGTGACACCTTCGTGGTCCGGCCGGGCGAGAAGATCGCCACCGACGGGGTGGTGGTCGAGGGATTCTCTGCGGTGGACAACTCGATGGTCACCGGGGAGTCGGTCCCGGTCGATGTCACCGTGGGCGACGCGGTGACCGGTGCCACGCTCAACACCAACGGCCGCCTGGTCGTGCGGGCCACCCGGGTCGGCAAGGACACCCAGTTGGCCCACATCGCCCGGCTGGTCGAGGAGGCTCAGACGGGTAAGGCTCCGGTGCAGCGGCTCGCCGACCGGATCTCCGATGTCTTCGTCCCGGGCGTGATGCTGCTCGCGGCGCTCACATGGCTGACCTGGCCGCTGCTCGGCGGTGGCCTGGAGTTCGCCTCGTCGGCCGCAGTAGCCGTGCTGATCATCGCCTGCCCGTGCGCCCTCGGTCTCGCCACGCCGACCGCGCTTCTGGTGGGCACCGGTCGTGGGGCCCAGTTGGGCATTGTGATCAAGGGCGCGGAGATGCTGGAGCGCACCCGTGAGGTCGACGCGATCCTGCTGGACAAGACCGGCACGGTGACCACCGGGACGATGTCCGTCGTGTCAGTGACCGCAGAGCCGGGAGAGCGCGCGGACGAGGTGCTGCGGCTCGCCGGCGCCGCAGAGGCCGCCTCGGAGCATCCGATCGCGCGTGCGATCGCGGTCCGAGCCGCGAGCGATCTGGCCGTGGAGGGCTTCGTCAATGAGGCTGGGCAGGGTGTCCGCGCCCGCATCATGGGACGCGATGTCCTGGTCGGCAAGCCCGCCTGGGTGGTTGGTGAGTATTCCGCGCCGCTCGTCGCTGCCGGGGCAGGAGATCAGGGCAGATCGCCACGTCCAGCGCCCGGAATTACTCACCCCGGCTCGGCCACGCTCGTCGCGGTCGGCTGGGAGGGCCGGCTTCGCGGCACGATCGCGGTCGCCGACACGGTCAAGGACACCTCCGCCGAAGCTGTGCAGATGTTCCGGGAGTTGGGGCTGGACCCGATCCTGCTGACCGGTGACGCAGAAGCCACCGCCAGGGCCGTGGCCACCCAGGTGGGGATCGAGGACGTGGTCGCCGAGGTGCTACCGGCCGACAAGGTCGCCGTGGTCAAGCGGCTCCAGGCCGAGGGCCGGCGAGTCGCCATGGTCGGTGATGGCGTGAACGACTCGGCGGCGCTCGCGCAGGCCGACCTGGGCATCGCGCTGGGAACCGGCACGGACGCAGCCATCCAGGCCTGCGACCTCACGCTCATGCGCGGCGACCTGCGGGTCGCTGCGGACGCCATCCGGCTCTCGCGGGCGACGCTCGGCACGATCAAGGGCAACCTCTTCTGGGCGTTCGCCTACAACGTGGCGGCCATTCCGCTGGCGGCCGCGGGCTATTTGAACCCGATGATCGCCGGGGCCGCGATGGCCTTCTCCTCGGTCTTCGTCGTGCTCAACAGCCTCCGATTGCGGACGTTCCAGCCCGCGCGAACTGGACGCAGACACGCCGAACCCGTGGGTCGAAGGGTCAGCCCCGCTATGACGCAGTAGCCAACGACGCGTCAGCGAGAGGTTGACACCTCCGGTCAGCCGAGGTCGACCCGCCGGCTCGCGAACGGACGCCGACCCCGATCCGGGACGATGTCGTCGGAGGTCGGCACCGGGCGTCCGGCCGCCAGGTCTTCGTAGATCTGAATGACCTCCGTGCTCTGGTTCGCGATCGTCCACCGGTTCGCCAGTTCCTTGCTGCGTGCCCTGGCCCGCGCCGCGAACTCGGGATCGGCCAACTGGTTCAGCATCGACACGATAGCCCCCGACAGCGACACCGGATTGGGACGGCCGACCGCCCCGTTGACGCCGGCGTCAACGACGAGCCGCAGTTCGGGGTCGACCATCACAAAGGGCAGTCCGGCGTGGGCGGCCTCGTGCAGCACGAGAGCCTGAGTGTCGGTCAGGGACGGGAAGACGAACAGGTCGGCCGCGCCGTAGTAGGCCGACAGCCGTTCCCGCGCCACCTGTCCGACCAGCTTGACCCCGCCGTGCCGCTGCGCACGGACCAGGCGACGGCGCAGGGTGACCGGTGAGTTCTTCCAGTCCCCGACAATCATGAGTTCGACGTTCGGCATCTGGTCTCGGACCAGCTCGAAGGCATCCAAGAGCAGGTCGAGACCCTTTTCCAGGGAGATCCGCCCGACGTAGAGGAGCCTGGGCCCCCGCGCCCGTGCGATCGGCTTGAGCTCCGGGAGGGCATCCGCGCCGTTTGGCACCACGCGCACCCGGGCGTCCGGGGCGATCTCGAGCACCCGCTTGGCGGTCTTGTCCGACGGGGTCGTCACCAGATCGGCGTCGGTCAGCATGGACGCAGCCAGGCGCAGCAGCTCCATCTGGGCGCCTCCGCGGCGGGGGCGCTTGAACTTGATGCGCTTGAGTTGCGACCAACTCTTCTCCATGTGCATCCGGTACACCTTGTACGCGGCGTTCAGGAACGGGACCACGTGCCAGTAGTGCTCGGCGTAGGCCTCCAGATCGGTGTGCCAGGTGATGATCAGGGGCTTGTGCGCCCGCTCAGCGACCCACATGCCCAGCAGTCCGATCGGACCGAGGCCGTGCACGTGAATCAGGTCGGGGGGGTTGGCGACCATCTGCGCCAAGCGGTAGTCGAAGTCCTGCCCCATGGACAGCCGGATGGGCGTGCCCGGGATCGGCACCGACGGCAGCCGGATCTCGCGCCGGTTCGGGTTCTTGGCGTGCGGGTTCGGCCCATTGGACTCCGGCGCCACCAGCAGGACGCGATGCCCGGCGGCCAGGATCTGCTGCTCCAGGAACTGCACCGCGTACAGAAGACCGCTGTGAGCCGGTCCGTAGTTGTCGGTGAATTGGGCGATCGTGAGCGGCTTGGTCGCCAAGGGGACCTGGTGAGCGGCCTCGGTCATGAAACATCCTTCGGTCAGGGGTGCAACGATCCGTACGTGGTCTTCGCCTTCTCCAGCGCGGCGACGTAGCCCGCACGCTGATAGGCGTTCGCCTCCGCGCCGGCGGGCACGGCCAGCAGCCCACGCAGGTCGGCCGGCGAATGGAATCCCTTGCGCATCATCCACGCTTGGAGACCCTCAAGCAAGGTGGAGGCGTACCTCGGGCCGTGACGCACCAGTGCAGAGGTGCTCATCACCACGTCCGCCCCGGCCAGCAGGTACTTCACCACATCGGTGGCGTCCTCCACGCCGGAGGTGGCCGCCAGGGAGGCCGATACCCGGTGACGCAGGGCCGCGATCCAGGTCCGGGGCAGCCGGGTTTCGGCGCGGTTGGACAACTCCACCCCCGGGATCACGCTGACCTGCTCGATGTCGATGTCAGGTTGCAGGAACCGGTTGAACAGCACCAGTCCGTCCGCTCCCGACTCCACCAGCCGCAAGGCCAGCTGGCCGAAGGAGGAGAAGTGCGGAGACAACTTGACCGCCACCGGAATCGTCACGGCCGCCTTGACCGCGCGCACGATGTCGACGTGGCGGTCCTCGACCAGGTGTCCCGGGAGCGTCACATCACCGGGGACGAAGTAGATGTTGAGTTCGATCGCGGACGCGCCCGCCTCTTCGAGTTGGCTCGCGAACTGGACCCAGCCGCCCAACGAGGCCCCGTTCAAGCTGGCGATGAGGGGGATGTCGATCGCCGCGGCCGCCTTCTCGACCAGGCGAAGGTACTTGGTGGCCAGCCCTTCGGTCTGGACGTCGAGCGAGGGGAAGTAGCTCAGCGCCTCGGCGAACGACTCCGCGTTGAGCTCCTCCAACAGGGCATCGCGCTCGGCCTCGTGCCGCACCTGCTCCTCGAAGAGCGAGTACATCACGACGGCCCCCACGCCCCCGTCGGCGAGGGCCCTCACCCCGTCCACGGTCTGTGACAGCGGCCCGGCCGAGGCCACCAGCGGGTTCCGAAGCTCAAGGCCCAGGTACTTCGTGGCCAGCATGATCAGCTCCTCGCGTCCGCGGCGAACCGGTCGGCGCTCCGGGTCGCCATCTCTTCGTACTCGGCCCAGCGCCGGTTCACCTGCTCCTGGCCCAGTTCCAGCAGCCGTTCGGCGGCCTCGGGGTCGGAGTTCATCAGCATCCGGAAGCGCAACTCCTTGATGTGGTAGTCGCGCAGCCTCATCCGCGGTCGCGGCGAGTCGAGCAGGAACGGGTTCCTGCCGGCGTTGCGCAGCACCGGGTTGTACCGCACCAGCGGCCAGTGCCCTGAGGCCACCGCGGCGTACTGCTGCTCCAGTCCCTTGCGCATGTCGATGCCATGGGCGATGCAGTGGCTGTACGCCAGGATCAGCGACGGGCCGTCATAGGCCTCGGCCTCCCGGAATGCCTTCAAGGTCTGCTGCGGGTCGGCGCCCATCGCGACCCGCGCAACGTAGACGTTGCCGTAGGCGATGGCCTGCATGGCCATGTCCTTCTTGTTGGTGGGCTTGCCCGCCGCGGCGAACTTGGCCACCGCGCCCAGTGGAGTCGACTTCGAGGCCTGCCCGCCAGTGTTGGAGTACACCTCGGTGTCGAGCACCAACACGTTGACGTTGCGCCCTGAGGCGAGGACGTGGTCCACCCCGGACGAGCCGATGTCGTAGGCCCAGCCGTCGCCGCCCACGATCCACACCGACCGTCGCAGGAGGTGGTCGGCGACGGAGCGCAGGTCGTCGACCAGCGGCCCTTCCATCGAATCGAGCAGCAGCTTCAGCGCGTCCACCCGAGCCCGCTGGTGGGACAACTCCGACTCATACTTCTGCGGTGCCTGGAGGATGGCGTCGACCATCTCGTCGCCGAGTTCCGGACGCAACTCCTCCAGCCGGGTGCGCGCCAGTTCGGCGTGGAAGTCGGCGGCCAGCCGGAGGCCCAGGCCGAACTCCGCGTTGTCCTCGAACAGCGAGTTCGACCAGGCCGGGCCGCGGCCGTACTTGTTGGACGCCCAGGGGGTCGTCGGCAGGTTACCGCCGTAGATCGAGGAGCACCCGGTCGCGTTGGCGACGGTGGCCCGTCCGCCGAAGAGTTGGGTCAGCAGCTTCAGGTAGGGCGTTTCCCCGCAACCGGAACAGGCTCCCGAGAACTCGAACAGCGGTTCCAGGAACTGGGTGCCGCGCACGTTGGCGAAGTCGACCCGGGAGCGACGGTTCACCGGGATCGACTCGAAGAAGCGGACGTTCTCCTTCTGCGTGGTGCGGTCCAGAACCGTGGCGAGGTTGATCGCCTTGCGGCTCCCGCCCCCGCCCAGGGGCTTCACCGGGCAGGCCTCCACGCAGAGACCGCAGCCGGTGCAGTCCTCCGCGTAGACCTGGAGGGTGTAGCGGGAACCGGGGAAGCCGGCGGCGTTGAGGGGAGCAGATTCGAAAGTCTCCGGGGCGCCCTCAAGCGCAGCGTCGATGTAGTACTTCGCGCGCAGCACGGCGTGAGGGCACACGAACGCGCAGTTGCCGCACTGGATGCAGGCCTCCGGATCCCACTCGGCGATGATGTCGGAGATGTTCCGCTTCTCGAACCGGGTGGTGCCGGACGGGAAGGTGCCGTCGACCGGGAGCGCGCTCACCGGCAGGGAGTCGCCCGTGCCGGCCAGCATCGACGCGGTGACGGTCCTGACGAACTCCGGCGCGTTGGCTGGGACGGGCGGGATCATCGCCACGTCGGACGCCACCGCCGTCGGTACCGCGACCTGGTAGAGGTCGGAGACCGAGGCGTCGACGGCCAGTTCGTTCTTCGCCACCACGTCGGCGCCCTTGCGGGCGTAGGTCTTTCGGATGGTTTCCTTCACCTTCGCGATGGCGGCGTCGCGCGGCATCACGTTGCTGATCGCGAAGAAGCAGGTCTGCAGGACGGTGTTCGTCCGTCGGCCCATGCCGGCCTTACGGGCCACCATGTTGGCGTCGATGGTCCACAGTTCGATGCCGAGGGAGATGATTTTCTCCTGCATCGGACGCGGCAGCCGCTCGAACACCTGCTGCGGCGGGTAGGGCGAGTTGACCAGCAGAACCGTTCCCGGACGAGCGAACTCCAAGACGTCGACCCTCTCCAGGATCGACCAGTGATGGCAGCCGATGAAGCCCGCCTTGCTGACCAGATAGGGCGCCTCGATCGGCTTGGGCCCGAACCGCAGGTGTGAGACCGTCCGCGAACCCGACTTCTTGGAGTCGTAGACGAAGTAACCCTGGGCGTAGGTGCCCTCCATCGAGCCGAGGATCTTGATCGTGTTCTTGTTGGCACCGACCGTGCCGTCGGAGCCGAGGCCGTAGAAGACGGCGCGGAGCGTCGACGGGTCCTCGACGTCTAGGTTGGGGTCGTAGGGCAGCGACGTCATGGTGACGTCGTCGTTGATCCCGACCGTGAACCGGGGACGCGGGGAGGCAAGGTTCATCTCATCGAAGATGCCGACCACCATGGCGGGGGTGAATTCCTTGCTGGACAAGCCGAAACGTCCTCCGATGACCAGCGGCATCGAACTGCGGCGTCCGGTCGCATGGGCTTCCCCGAGCGCGGCGGTGACGTCGAGGAACAGCGGCTCACCCCCTGATCCCGGCTCCTTGGTCCGGTCGAGGACGGCCACCGTCGTCGCTGTGTCGGGGATCGCCGCCAACACCTCATCGGTCGGGAACGGCCGGTACAGCCGGATCTGAACCATGCCCACCCGCTGGTCGGTGGAGTTGAGGTGATCGATGGTGGCGCGCACGGTCTGCGCGCCGGAGCCCATCACCACGACCACTCGGTCGGCCTCGGGATCCCCGTGGTACTCGACCAGACCGTAGCTGCGACCGGTGCGGGCCGCGAAGGCGTCCATCGCGTCGGTGACGATGCCGGGCACGGCGGCGTAGAACGGGTTCACGGTCTCGCGGGACTGGAAGTAGGTGTCGGGGTTCTGGGCGGTCCCCCGGATGTAGGGGTGTTCGGGGGACAGCGCGCGGCGGCGGTGCTTCCGCACCAGATCCTCCGGAATCAGCGCACGCAGGTCGTCATCGGAGAGCATCTCCATCACGTTGACTTCGTGGCTGGTGCGGAACCCGTCGAAGAAGTGCAGGAAGGGCACTCGGGAGCGCAGCGTGGCGAGCTGGGCGACCACCGCGAGGTCGTGGGCCTCCTGAACCGAGGCCGAGCACAGCAGGGCGAAGCCCGTCTGGCGGACGGCCATCACATCCTGATGGTCGCCGTAGATGCTCAGTCCTTGAGCCGCCAGCGAGCGCGCCGCGACGTGGAAGACGGTGGAGGTGAGCTCGCCGGCGATCTTGTACATGTTCGGGATCATGAGCAACAGCCCTTGTGAGGCCGTGAACGTCGTGGAGAGTGCGCCTCCTTGCAGGGCGCCGTGCAGGGCCCCTGCGGCGCCGCCCTCGGACTGCATCTCGACCACGGTCGGGACCATGCCGTAGATGTTGCGCCGCCGCATGGCCGACCACTCGTCGGCCAGTTCGGCCATGGTCGAGGACGGCGTGATCGGGTAGATGCTGCACAGTTCGTTGAGCCGGTAGGCCACCGAGGCCGCGGCCTCGTTGCCGTCGATGATCGCGCGGGCCATGGCTATTTCTCCTCGATCATCTCGATGGCGTGGACCGGACATTGCTCGTAGCAGGTGGCGCAGCCGGTGCATTTCTCGTAGTCGAAGCGGTACCGGAAGCCCTTGCCGAGCTTGATGACGGCATCCTCGGGGCAGGCGCCCAGACAGCCGTCGCATTCGATGCAGTTGCCGCAGGACAGGCACCGTCCGGCTTCGAGGTGCGCCTGGTCGTCGGTGAGTCCGCCGACGATCTCGTCGAAGTCGGTGATCCGCTCGGCGGGGGTCAGTTCGGGTTGGGTCGTGCGGCGGGCGTCACCGAAATACCAGAGGTTGAGCTTCTCGAAGCTGGCCAGGTCGTGTTTGGGCCGAGAAGCAGCCTCCCGGTGGCCGAGCCAGGCATCGATCTGGATGGCGGCCCGCTTGCCGTGGCCCACCCCGACAGTGACCGTCCGCTCCGAAGGGACGGCGTCGCCGCCGGCGAAGATGCCCGCCACGTCGGTCATCAGGGTGCGCGGGTCCACCTTGACCACGTCGTGCTCGAAGTGCATCCCCGGGATCCGCCGCAGGAAGCTCGAATCGGTCTCCTGGCCCAGGGCGAGGATGACGGTGTCGGCTTCGAGTTTCTCGAACCGGCCGGTGCCGCGGGCGCGTCCGGTGTCGTCGAGTTCCATGATCTCGACGGTGAGGTCGTGCTCATCGACCGAACTGATCGTGCGAAGCCAGTTCATCTTGACGCCCTCGCGCTCGGCGCTCTCCTGCTCCTCGGCGTGCGCGGGCATCTGCTCCTGGGTGCGCCGGTAGACGATGATCGACTCCTCGGCGCCCAGTCGCCGGGCCACCCGGGCGGCGTCCATCGCGGTGTTGCCGCCACCGTAGACGGCCACTTTGCGTCCGATGAGCGGCCGCTCGCCGGACGCGACCTCGCGCAGGAAACTGACGGCGTCGACGATCTTGGACGCGTCCCGGTTGGGGATGTCGACCCGCTTC
This sequence comes from uncultured Propionibacteriaceae bacterium, assembly GCA_964585085.1. Classification (GTDB taxonomy): domain Bacteria; phylum Actinomycetota; class Actinomycetes; order Propionibacteriales; family Propionibacteriaceae; genus Propionicimonas. Next base: position 17,836 of record CAZPCM010000007.1, on the reverse strand, counting down.
GACAGGTGCGCTCCGATTGCCACAAAGACCGCTTCGAAGCCTCCCTCGGCTTGGTCGGCCATCAGGTCCTTGACGGTGTAGTCGGTGGTGATCGTGACGCCGAGTTCGTACAGCCGATGGATCTCGGCGTCGAGCACGTGACGCGGGAGGCGGTATTCGGGGATGCCGAAGCGCATCATGCCGCCCGGCAGTGGGGAGGAGTCGCGGATCTCCTCCTCGTGCCCGCGCATGGCCAGTTGGTAGGCCGCCGAGAGCCCGGACGGTCCGGCGCCCACGATCAGGACGCGGTGCCCGCTGGAGAACCGCGGTCGACGGAACGTCCAGCCCTTCTCGATCGCCAGGTCGCCGAGGTAGCGCTCGACCGAGTGGATGGACACGGCTCCGTCCAACTCCACCCGGTTGCACGCGGTCTCGCACGGGTGATAGCACACCCGTCCGTGGATGGCCGGGAACGGATTGTTCCTGACCAGTTCGCGCCAGGCGTCCTCCTCCTGGCCCGCCTTGACCAGCCGCAGCCACTCCTGGATGTTCTCCCCGGCCGGGCAGGCGTTGTTGCAGGGCGGCAACAGGTCGACATAGATGGGCATGCGCGCTCGCACGGGGCCGACGCGTCCGGCTTCCGCGGCGAGATTCGGGAGTTCGGTGATGTCGCGAGCCATGGTGACGACCCTTCTTCGCGAGTGGACGTGCTGGTCAATCTACTACCGCGGGTAGTGGCCGCGTCGGGCTGGCGGGGACCAGCCGCCACCGCGGACGACACCGCGGACGACACCGCGGACGTCGCGCTCGCTGCCGGTGCTGTCGGCCCGGTTCACCCCAGCGGGGCGACGCCGGTCGGTCGTGACGCGGCGGGTGCTAGGGTCGGCACGCACGAAGGGGGCCGTATGGGCGACACCACGAAAAGCAGCACCGGGACGCGACCTGAAGGGTTCCGGCGATTCATGCCGATCCCGGCCCCTCCCGCATCCAGCCCGCGCCCGGCGCTGACCCAGGACGAGGCCCGGGCGAAGTTGGAGCAACTCCAGGCCCATGACCACGAGGGCGTCTCCGTCGAGACCCGAACCGTCCTGTACGAACCGGACGGGGGGAGCGACGTCACCCTGGTCGCCTGGCACGGTTTCACCAACGCCCCGACCCAGTTCGCTGCGATCGCCGAACGTTTCCGCTTGGCCGGCGTCCGGGTGCTGCTGCCCCGGATGCCGTACCACGGCCACGCCGACGTGTTGAACCGTGAACTCGAAGCGCTTGCCGCCCGCGAACTCGTCGACCATGTCGACGCGTGTATCGACATCGCCGCCGGGCTCGGTCGGCAGGTGTGGGTGCTCGGCCTCTCGGCCGGCGCGGTCCTGGCCGCGTGGGCGGCGGCCACCCGGAGCGAGGTCGACCGGCTGGTGCTGGCCGCGCCGCTGGTCGCACCGAAGGGTTTCCCGATGCCGCTGGTCCGGTTGTTCGTCCGGTTCCCGGGCGCCCTTCCCCAGTTCTACATGTGGTGGGATCCGCGGAAGAAGGCGGACCTGGGCGAGAGCCCGCACGCCTACCCAGGGTTCCCCGTTCGCGGCATTCTGCCGTTCCTGCACCTGTCCGAGGCCCTGTACGACCGGCAGGTGCCCGTTGACCATCCGCTGCGCAGGGTGGTGCTGCTCAGCAACCCCGGCGACTTCGCCATCCGTCGCGACGCGGCCCGCTCCTTCGCCTGGCACGTGTTCGACGAACACGCCGACTACCTGTCCGAGGCGTCGCTGGACGGCGGGCTCGGCTGGTGGCACGACTTCGTCGATCCGATGGCGTCGCACGGGGGGACGACCGAGGAGGTCGCCCCGATCTTCTTCGCGACTCTCGGGATCGGTGGTGACCCGAGCGCTGGAGGCAAACTGGTGGCGCCGCTGCCCTCGGAGGATCCGCTCTGAGCGGGGTCTCTCACCCAGGCGATGAGGCGTCGCCGTAGAGCACACAGGCGACCTCGGCGCGTCCGGCCCGGCGAAGGTGGACTGGGGACGCTTCCGCGAAGACGAAACGCACGCCCTCGGGTTCGGACGTCATGGACGCGACCCCGCGCCACAGCGGCTCGTCGGGGTTTTCGTCACGGATCCGCTCGAAGAGCGCCATCACCTCCGCCGCTGAGCCTCGACCGCGATGCGGCTGGACCAGCACGGACGATTCGCCCGTCTCCAGTTCCACGAGCTTGCCCACCAGCGCCTGCTCCTGCTCGAACTCCGCCACCGTGGTGCGCGTCCAGTGCTCTTCGACAAGGGCTTTCAGATCGCGCGGCTCCCAGCCGCAGTCGGCGCGCGCCAGGGGGCACCGGGGATGGAACGCGCACCCGTGGGGCGGCCTGGCGGCGTCCGGGATTTCGCCCCGGGGTAGGTCCCGCGGGAGCGCCTTGGCCGGATCGGGGTCAGGGATCGCGCTCAGCAGCGACCGGGTGTACGGATGCCGCGGCTCGGCGAAGATCTCGTGCGCCGGGCCGATCTCGACGACGCGTCCGAGGTACATGATCGCGACCCGGTCGCAGAAGAACTTCGCCGTCGCCAGGTCGTGGGTGATGTAGACGTAGGTCAGCCCCAGGGCGGCCTTGAGTTCGAGCATCAGCTCCAGCACCTTGGCTCGCACACTCATGTCGAGCATGGAGACTGGCTCGTCGGCGACGAGCACTTCGGGACCCACGATGATCGCCCTCGCCAGGACGGCGCGCTGCTTCTGGCCACCGGAGAGGTCGGAGGGGTACTTGCCCAGGAAGTGCTCGGCCGGGCTGAGGCCGACCCGCTCCAGAGCGGCCACAACCCGGGAGCGGAGCTCGGCACCTTGGGCGCGACCGTGGATCACCAACGGATGGCCCACGGCGACCTCGATCGTCATGGACGGGTTGAGTGCCGCGTGGGGGTCCTGGAAGACCATCTGCAGCTTCTGGCGCAACGCACGCAGTGACGCCCCGCGCAGGGCGGCGATGTCGGTCGCGGGGCCGTCGGCCGGCACGTAGCTGATCGATCCGCCGGTAACCTCGGCCAGGCCCAGCAAGGCGCGGCCGAGCGTGGTCTTGCCGGACCCGGATTCGCCGACCAGACCGAGCACCTCTCCGCGCCGGAGAGTCACGGTGACGCCGTCCACGGCCTTGACCGTCCCGGAGCCGCGACCCAGCAGTCGGGACAGTCCGCTGCCGCCCAGCGCGAAATGGACCGACACGTCCTTGATCTGGAGGATGTCGTCAGGCTTCCTCGGCATCGGCGATCACCTCCCGTGCCAGTGGGGCCGCCTCAGCGAGGGACAACTGCACCCGGCCGGTCCGGGCCGCGGCCGACCAGCAGGCGACATCGGCGGAACCGGGCCGTGGCGTCCCGCCCTCGCGGGCCAACATCGCCGGCTGCCGCAACGGACAGACCGCGAGCGCATCAGGACACCGGGGGTGGAAGGCGCAGCCGGAGGGCGGATCGATGAGGTCCGGCGGCGCGCCCGGGATCGAATGCAGGGTGGTGGTGGACAGCGAGATCGTCGAGCGCAGCAGTTCCCGGGTGTAGGGGTGGTGAGGGTCGGCGAACACCTTGTCCACCGGACCGATCTCGACGATCCGGCCGGCGTACATGACCGCGACGCGGTCGCAGGCCTCGGCGATGATGCCGAGGTTGTGGGTGATCAGCAGCAGTGACGTGTCGAAGTTCTGCCGCAGGTCGTGGAGGATCCGGATGATCTGGGCCTCGACCAGGACGTCGAGCGCCGTGGTCGGTTCGTCGGCCACGACGAAAGCCGGACGCAGCACCAGCGCCAGGGCGATCATCAACCGCTGGCGCATTCCGCCGGAGAACTCGTGGGGGTAGGAACGGTACCGCGACGGCGGAATGCCCATCACCTTGAGCACCTCCAGCGACCGGCTCTCGATCTCGGCGGCGGGCATCTTCGGGTGGTGCGTCCGGAGGGTCTCGGTGAAGTGCTCACTGATCCGCATCAACGGGTTCAACCGGGTGAGCGGCTCCTGGAAGATCATCCCGAGTTCGCGTCCCCGGTAGGCCAGACGTTGTCGAGGCGGGACGGCCAGCAGGTCGAACCCCTTGAACAGCAGTTCGCCGTCCATCCGCGAGCCCTCGGGAAGCAGTCCCAGCAGCCCACGGCCCAGGGTCGACTTGCCTGACCCGGACTCGCCGACCAACCCCAGGATCTCGGCCCGGCCCAGGCTGAAGGACACGCCATCGACGGCGCGGACGGCGCCCCGCGGGGTGCCGTACCAGATCCGGACGTCGCGAGCCTCAATGATCGGGCTCTCCTCTGCTTCGGGGGACGTCGCCGCGGCCGTCTGCTGGTTCATCGGGCCACCTCGTCCTTGACCCGCGGCGGGAGGGTCACCGGCGCGAACCGCCGCTTGCGCAGTGTCGGGTTGACGGTCTCGTTGAGGCCTTCCCCGACCAGGGTGAGCCCGGTCACCAGGAGGACGATCGCCAGGCCAGGGAACAGCCCGGACCACCAGATCCCCGAGGACGCGTCGTCGAGGGCGCGGCTGAGGTCGTACCCCCATTCGGCCGCATCCTGCGGCTGTATGCCCAGACCGAGGAAGCCCAGGGCCGCCAGAGTGGAGATCGCGTCGGCGGCGTTCAGCGTCCCGATCACCGGGACCGACTGGATCACGTTGGCGAAGAGGTAGCGGCCCATGATGGTCGAGTTCTTCGCGCCCAGGGCACGGGCCGCTTCGACGTAGGTGGCCTCACGCGCCGACACGGTGGTGTTGCGGACGACCCGGAAGTACTGCGGGATGTAGATCACGGTCAGGGACAGCGCCGCCGACACCACACCCGAACCGAGGCTGCCCTGGAGCAGGAAGGCGAAGACGATCGCCAGGAGCAGCGAGGGGAAGGCGTACAGGGCGTCCATGATGAAGACGAGGATGCGGTCGGCCCAGCCGCCGACGTACCCCGAGATCAATCCCAGCGGGATGCCGATCAGACCAGAGAGCAGCACCGAGAGCAGCACCACAGTCAGCGCCGTCTGGGCTCCCCAGATCACCCGGGACAGGATGTCGTAGAACTGGTCGTTGGTCCCGAAGGGATGCATTCCCCCTGGTGGGGCGAGCTTTTCGAACTTCACCCCGTCGAGCGAGCTCTGGGCGAATCCGAACGGGGCCAGCCACGGGGCGAACACGGCGGCGACCACGAACATCGCAGTCAGGGCCACACCGGTGATCAGGATCCAGCGGGCCAGCCCGGTGGTGTTGCGCCAGGGCGCGAGCAGCCGTCTCATCAGCGGTACCTCACCCGGGGGTCGATGAGCGCGTTGATCACGTCGACGGCCACGCTGACCACCACCACGATCACCGCGAAGAAGGTCACCAAACCCTGGACCGCGATGTAGTCACGGGCGGTGATGTAGTGGACCAACTGAGTGCCCAGGCCCGGCCAGTTGAAGGTGTTCTCGGTCAGCACGGCGCCGCCGAGCAGGGTGGCCGCCTGCAGCCCGATCACCGTGACCACGGGGACCAGAGCGTTGCGGAAGGCGTGCTCGCGGAGCACGCGGCGCTCGGGGATCCCGCGAGCCCTGGCGGCTTCGACGTAGTCGGCTTGCAGGGTCTGCAGCAGGTTCACCCTGACCAGTCGGATGAAGACCCCGCAGACGAGCAGGCCCAGCGTCACGCAGGGCAGCACGTGGTGGACGAGCACGTCCCAGAACGCCGTCCAGTTGCCCTGCAGTGCGGCGTCCACCAGCAGGATGTGGGTGATCGGTCGGCTGGAGACGGTGAACTGCGTCCGCGGCGAGGCGATGCCGGAGGTCGGCAACCCCAGCGGACGCGCGACGAACATCTGCATCAGCAGGCCGACGAAGAAGATCGGGGCGGCGTAGGTGATCACGCCGAAGATGCGGATCACGATGTCGCGCACGGAGTCGCGGTAACGTCCGGCGATCAGGCCCAACGGAATGCCGATGGCAAGGGCGAACAGGAAGGCGCCGACGCTGAGGGTGAGCGTGGCACCGCCGTTGTCGCGGACGATCTCCAGCACGGGGCGGTTGTCGGAGATGGCCTGGCCGAAGTCGAACCTGATCACCTGGCCCAGATACTCCGCGTACTGCACGATCATCGGACGGTTCAGGCCCAGCGCCTCGCGCCGGGCTTCGATGATGGCCGGGTCGAGCTTGCCGCCGACGGCCGCCGACACGGGGTCGCCCGGGGCGACCCGGAGCAGGACGAAGACCACCGTGAGCAGCACCCACATCATCGGGATCACCAGCAGGAGCCGCTGGCCGATGTAGCGGGGCAGGGAGCCGGCAGTCACGGTCGTCCTCTCTTCTCAAAGGGTGACTCTAGAGTCCGTCAGCGACAGGCCGGGGTCGGCGTCACGTGATGACACGGACGCGACCCCGGCCTGCGACCGCCTGAAGGTCAGGCGGCCTTGCTGATGGTCCAGAGCCGGAAGATGTAGGTCGGGTCGAGGGTCTCGGCCACGCCGTTCATCTTCGGGGAGGCGACGGCCACGTTCTTGCCGTTCCACGAGGGGATCAGCGGCACGTCCTTGGCCACGATGTCCTGGATCTGACCCAGGATCTCGGCACGCTTGCCGGCGTCGGTCTCGGCCTGCTCGGCCTTGACGAGCTTGTTCACCTCCGGGTTGGAGTAGTTGTTCTTGTAGAAACCGCCGTCGACCACGAACGGTGACAGGTAGTTGTCAGCGTCGAGGAAGTCGGGGTACCAGCCGAGGATGAACAGGTCGTAGGCGCCCTGCTTGTACAGCGTCTGGTACTCGGTCCACTCCGCGCTGGCGGTCTTGGCCTGGAACAGGCCGGACGCGTTGAGCTGGTTCATCAGTTCGGTCGCCTCATCGACGGCGTTCGGGCCGTAGTGGCTCGGCGTGTAGCCAAGGGTGATCTTGACCGGGGTCTTGACTCCGGCGGCGTCGAGGATCTTCTTGGCCGCTGCCGCGTCGGGCTTGGGATAGGCGGTCTTGAACGACTCCTTCGAGCCCGCGAAGGTGGGCGGAACGATGGAGTAGGCAGGAGTCACGGTGCCGTCGTAGGCGTTCTTGGCGATCGCGTCGCGGTCGATCAGGCTTGCGGCCGCCTGGCGGATGGCCGCCTGCTTCCCGGCATCGGTGCTGAACTGCCACACCCAGTAGCGGAACGACGAGCCCTGACCCTCGATCACCTTGACCTGATCCTTGGTCTTCAGGTCGGTGTAGTCGGTCGGGCTGAGTTCCCGCCACGCCACGTCGACCTCGCCGTTCTCGACGGCCTGGCGCAGCGGGGAGGCGTCCTTGTAGAACTGGATGAAGACCTGCTGCGACTTCGGGGTGCGGGTGCCCACGTAGGTCGGGTTGGCCTTGAGCACGGCCTGCTGGCCCTTGGTGAAGCTGGCCAGGGCGAAGGGTCCGGAGCCGACCACCTTGTCGTCGGTCAGCAGCTTGTCGGCGGGGAAGGTCTGCTCATCGACGATGGAGCCGGCCGCCGTGGTCAGGGCCTTGACGAAGGTGGTGTCGGGCCCGTTCAGGTGGAAGACCACGGTGACGTCGTCGGGAGTCTCCATGGCGCCGGCCTTCAGGGCCGGTGACTTGACGTCGCCGTTGCCGATGTTGGCGAACAGCACCGAGGCGCCGTTCGGGTCGGCGATCTTGAGGTTGCGCTCGAAGGAGAACTTCACGTCCGAGCTGGTGAGCGCGTTGCCGTTGCTGAACGTGAGCCCCGGCTTGAGCTTGCAGGTGATGGTCTGGGCGTCGCCGTAGCTGCAGCTGTCGGCGGCATCTCCGACCTCGGCGCTGGCACCGGCGGGGATGGTGACCAGCTGCTGGAACAGGCTGTACTGCAGGTTCCAGGACGCGACGTCGTACGCGCCGGCCGGGTCGAGGGCGGTGATGGTCTCGGTGGTGCCGAGGATCCAATCGGCGCCGGTCCCGGCGGCGGAGGCTGTGCCGCCGGCGGTCTGGGCCGTCTGCGGCGAGGAGCAGGCGCCCAGCGACAGCGCCAGGGCCAGGCCTGCCGCGACGATGGCGCCACGGGTGGAAAGGTGCATAGGTTCCTCACTTGGGATTGGTCGGATGGTGAAATCCGGACGAATGGCGCAACCCTAGCGCCCGCCTCCGACGATTCGAGAATGCCCCCGGGGCCTTTTCCAGATCGTTATGGGCCGGCCGGGAAGGACCATGTTCGCTCAACCAGGCCCTGGGATAGTGACCGTCCGATCGCAGCGGGCGACCACCGCTGGGTCGTGGGTGATCACCAGTACCGGACGCCCGGTGGTGGAGGCCCAGATGTCGTCGAGCAGGGCCGTCGCCGTCGCCGCGTCCAGGTGCTCGCTGGGCTCGTCCAGGATCAGGATCTGGTAGTCGCCGACGAGTAGCCGGGCCAGGGCCACCCGCCTGGCCTCGCCTCCCGAGAGCGCTGCGCCGGTCTCGCCGACCATTCGGCTCGGTGCCAGATCGAGCCCGGCCCGGGCGAGGGCCTGCGAGATGGCGGCGTCGTCGGCGTCCCGGTTCCCCAGCCGGACGTTCTCCGCGATCGTGGTCGTGAAGATGTGAGCGTCCTGGGCCAGGTAGCCCGGACGCCCCCGCAGCACGATCCGTCCGGCCCGTGCCGGGATGAGCCCGAGAATTGTGGCGGCCAGGGTGGTCTTGCCGATCCCGCTCGGGCCGACCAGAGCGACCCTCTCCCCGGCCGTCACCGCGAGGTCGAACCCGGTGAGCAGCGGCGCGGCACCCGGCCATCCAGCGGTCACTGCGGTCAATCGCAGCTCGGGTTCGGCCACGACCGACTCCTCGCTGGCGACGTCGCCCGCGCCGATGGGGTCGGCGTAGATCACTGCCTGGACGCGTTCCAGCGCGATCCTGGCCCGGGTCCAGGTCTGCGCGGACTGCGTGAGGGCGCCCATGGCCTCATGCAGTGCCAGCGGTGTAAGCACCAGCACGGCCAGCATCACCGGGGCCAGCGCGCCCTCCGCGACCTGCTGGCCGCCGATGACCAGCGCGGCGATGACCGCGACCCCGGCTGCCAGCACCTGGGACCCGGTCGCCACCCCTCGGACCCAGGCGGACCGCGCCTCACCGGTGCGCAACTCCGCGTCGACGGCTTGGAACTGGGCGACCTTGTGGGCGTCGGCTCCGTAGGCGACCAGGTCCGCAGCCGTTCTGGTGATCTCGTCGACGGCGTCGGCGAGCCGGCCGCGCGTGGGCACCGCGGCCTCATCTGCTTCCGCGGACGCCCGTTGGGCCAGCGCGGGAACCACCCCGGCGGCGAGGACGCAGGTGAGCAGGAGCACGGCGGCGCTGCCCGGGGAGAAGAAGGCCAGCCCAACGGCGGTCACCGCGATCACGAGCGCCGAGGACGCGAAGGGGATTGCCACGCGCACGACCAGGTCCTGGACGGCCTCGACGTCGGCGATGATTCGGGTCAGCAGGTCGCCCCGACGTCGTCCGAGCAGGGTGGTGCGGGCGAGTCGAGCGTAGGTTTCGATTCGCAGGGCCGACTGCAGCCGGAGCGCGATGTCATGCCCGACCAGGCGCTCCAGATAGCGGAAGACGCCCCGGGAGATGCCGAAGAACCGGACGCCGACCGCCGCGACCTGCAGGTAGAGCACTGGTGGGTGCTCGGCCGCGCGTGAGAGCAGCCAGGCCGAGACCGCCATCAGGGCCACCGACGCCGCGCCGGCGGCGAAGGCGAGAAGGAGGGCCAGGGCCAACCGTCCCAGCGACCCCGGAACCGCGTCGACCAGGTTCGACAGCAAGCGTCCCACGGCGCCGGAGGTCGGCGGGAGCGCGGTGCCTTCCGCGGGGGGAGCGGCTGCGGGTTCGGCGCGTGAGGCCGGCTCGTCCGCGGATTCAGGGTCGGGAGCGGTGTCTGTTCGTGCGCCCTGCTCTTTGACGGCGTGGCCGGGCGAAGAGCTGAAGTCGGCCGCGTCCCCGATCGGCACGATGAGGTCGGCCGAGGCGACCACCGCCGGCCGGTGGCTGACCACGACGGCGGCCGCCCCGGCCTGTCGCAGCCCCAGCAGGAGCGACGCCTCCGCATCGGCGTCCAGGCCCGCGGTCGGCTCGTCGAGGATGAGTATCTGACCTTGTCCAGCCCGGATCCGCAGCAGTGCGCGAGCCATCGCCACCCGCCGACGTTCGCCGGCCGACAACCCTTCCCCGTCGTCTCCCACGGGCCTCCCGAGGGCGATGCCGGCCGCGCCGGAGTGGTCCAGGGCGTCGCGGACCAGGGCGTCCGAGGCGTTCGGCACGCCCAGCCGCACGTTGTCGGCGACGGTGCCCCTGACCATTCCGGGCCGCTGCCCCACGTAGGCCAGTCGCTGTCTCCAGTGCGGGAGGCGATCGGGGGTGAGCGGCTCCCCGTCCACCAGGATCCGCCCCTGGGACGGCGCCAGGAACCCCAGGAGCGACTGGACGACGGTGGTCTTGCCTCCCCCCGACCGTCCGGTCAGGGCGATGATCTGGCCAGGCCGCACGTCGAAGCTGACTCCGGCGACGGCGTCCTTGGTGGCTCCGGGGTAGCGGTGGCCGAGATCGCGGACGCTGAGCAGCGGGGCAGGTCCGCTGGGCCTGACGCGCTGGCCGGCTTCACCGGACCGTGGGCCTGCCCGGAGTTCGAGGCTCGACGGACGGACTTCGATGTGGTCGGAGTGTCCTTTGCTCGGGGGCTGGCTCTCCGGCGTCTCCGCGGCTTCGATGAGCGCGAAGGCGGCCTGAGCGGCCGCCATCCCGTCCGCTGCGTCGTGGTAATGGACGCCCACCTGTCGCACCGGCAGGTAGGCCTCCGGGGCGAGGATCAGCACGAACAGCGCGGTTGCCAGATCGAGGTCGCCGGCGACCACCCGGAACCCGACGGTGACCGCGACCAGGGCCACCGACAGGGTCGCCAGGAGTTCCAGCACGAGTGCGGAGAGGAACGAGATCCGCAGGGTCGCCATCGTCTCGCGGCGGTGGGCCTCCTCCGTCCGGCGGAGCCCTTCGGCCTGGGCCCGGGCCCGTCCGAACACCTGCAACGTGGGCAGGCCGGTGACGAGATCGGCGAAGTGGTGCGCCAGCCGGGTCTGGATCGCCCAGCGGCGCTGGGTTCGGGCCTGGGTCGTCCAACCGACCAGGGTCATGAACACCGGGATCAGCGGCAGGGTCAGCGCCACGATCACCGCTGAGGTCAGGTCCGCGGTCAGGATCGCCGCGGCCACGATGAGCGGGACGGTAACCGCCAGGACCAGCTGAGGCAGGTACTTGGCGAAATAGCCGTCAAGAGCGTCCAATCCCTGGGTGACCAGGGCGATCAGCCCTCCGGCCGAGGCCGGCGAGTCGATCGGCCGCCGCAGACGAGCGGTCATGATGTCGAGCCGCAGCTGGGACTTGACCGCCGCGGCGGCGCGATGGGCCAGCCACTGGTTCGCCCAGGCCAACAGGGCCTTGCCGGCGAACACCGCAGCCAGCCCCAGCGCTGCCGAGGCCACGGTGGTGAGTTGTCCGGTGGCGAACACATCGGCCACAGAATGCGACAACAGCCATGCCTGAACCAGCGTCAGGATGGCTGTTGTGCTGCCGACCGCGACCCCGGCGACCAGGTAGGACCTGGTCGCCCCGGCTCGTCGCAGCAGTCGCGGGTCGATCGGGCCGCCGGAGGAGAGGTCCGCCATCAGCCTGCGACAGGAAGGTGAACCTCGTCGGGGATGTTGGCGACGCTGAGCCGCCTGCGGAAGACCCAGAAGGTCCACGACTGGTAGGCCAGGACGATCGGCACGAAGATCACGGCCGCGACCGTCATGATCTGCAGGGTGCCCGGGGTCGAGGACGCCGTGGTGATGTCGAGTACCTTCTCCGCTCCCGGTGCGTTGGCGAACCCGAGTTCGGGGAACATCTGGACGAAGATCCCGACCGCCACGAACAGGGTCGTCGCGGTGGTGGCCACGAACGCCCAGCCGTCGCGTCCGGCCCGGATCGCCAGCCAGGCAGCCACCAGGCCGGCCGCCGCCAGCAGAACGAGGAACCAGCCGATGAACCCGCCGGGGCCGTAGGCCAGGTTCTGCCAGATCAGGAAGACAGCGCCGCCGCCGATCGCCACCAGGCCGATCATCTCGGCGAACGCCTTCGCGCGGTCGTGGATGATGCCCTTGGTCTTCAGCGCCAGGAACACCGAGCCGTGGAACAGGAACAGCACCACCAGCACGATGCCGCCGAGGATTCCGAACAGGCTGAACAGCTGCAGCAGGTACGGACGGCCGTCGATCACGAACAGGGACGGATTGACGTCGGAGATCACGACGGGCAGGCCGATGATGAAGTTGGCAAACGCCACGCCCAGCACCAGCGCCACGATGAAGGAGCCGGAGGCGGCCATCCAGTCGAAGGTGTTGCGCCACTGGGTCTCGGGGTGCTTGGCCCGGTACTCGAAGGCGACGCCGCGAATGATCAGGCCCACCAGCACGAGGAACAGCGGCAGGTAGAGGCCGGAGAACAAGGTGGCGTACCAGGCCGGGAAGGCGGCGAAGGTCGCGCCGCCGGCGGTCAGCAGCCAGACCTCGTTGCCGTCCCACACCGGCCCGATGGTGTTGACGATGACCCGGCGTTCCTTCTCGTTCTTGCCGAGAAAGGGGATCAGCATGGCCACGCCGAAGTCGAAGCCGTCCAGGACGAGGAAACCGATCCACAAGACGGCGATCAGCACGTACCAGACGATCTGCAACAGGCTCGGTTCAACGGTGAGAATCATGGTCGGCGCCTCTCAGTACGCGAAAGTCAGGGGAGCGTCGTCGTCGACGAGCACCTTGGGTTCGGTGACTTCGGGCAGGCCCGCCTTGATGTACTTCAGCATCAGGCCCACTTCGACAACGGCCAGGACTCCGTACAACAGGGTGTAGAGGGACATCGTCAGGCCCACCTCCAGCGGGCTGACGCCCGGCGAGACCGCGCTGGCCACCGGCAGGACGCCACTGACGATCCAGGGTTGGCGTCCCATCTCGGTGAAGATCCAGCCGAAGGAGTTGGCGAACAGCGGAGACAGCGGGGCCGCAATCATCAGCGCCAGCCACAGCTTCGAGTCCGGGGGCAGCTTCCCCTTGCGGAGCACCCACAGCACGTACGCACCGATTCCCATCGCCAGGAAGCCGAGGCCCATCATCAGCCTGAAGGTCCAGTAGGCGATCGGGATGTTGGGGACGAAATCGGTGATCCCGATCTTGGCCAACTGGTCGGCGTAGGCCTTCTGGAGTTCGTTGTCGGGGTTGACCAGTTCGCCGCTGGCGTAGGCCTCCTGCAGGGGGTTGATCCCCTTGACCTCTCCGTCCCAGGTGCCCGTGGCCAGGAAGGACAGCAGACCGGGAATCCTGATCGAGAAGACCTCCTGGGAGCCGTCCAGGGTGCCGATGGTGAACAGGGAGAAGGCCGCGCCGCTGGTGCCCGGGCCGCCCTGGGTCTCCCAGTGCGCCTCGGCGGCTGCCATCTTCATGGGCTGCACCTCGGTCATGATCTTGCCTTGGATGTCGCCGGTGATGAGGGAGCCGACACCGGCTGCGATGAGCACCCAGGCGCCGAACTTGGCCGCGAAGCTGTAAGCCTCGACGTCCCGCTTGTGCTGCTTGGTGAGCTTGCCGCCACTGGCCCTGTTGATGCGGGCCAAGTGCCAGCCGGCCACGCCCATCACGAAGCCGCCGGCCGTCATGTAGGCGGCCACCAGAACATGCGGGAAGGTGACCAGGGCGACCGGGTTGGTCAGCACGGCGAAGAAGTCGGTCATTTCGGCGCGGTCGGTGGCCTTGTTGTAGGTCGCGCCGACCGGGTTCTGCATCCACGAGTTGGCGGCCAGGATGAAGATCGCCGACAGCATCGTGCCGATGGCGGCCAGCCAGATCATCGCCAGGTGGACCTTCTTGGGCAGCCGGTCCCAACCGAAGATCCACAGGCCCAGGAACGTGGACTCCAGGAAGAACGCCAGCAGGGCTTCCAGCGCCAACGGGGCTCCGAAGATGTCGCCCACGAAGCGGGAGTATTCGCTCCAGTTCATGCCGAACTGGAATTCCTGGACGATGCCGGTCACCACCCCCATGGCGAAATTGATGAGGAACAGCTTCCCGTAGAACTTGGTGAGCCGCAGGTACTTCTCGTGGCCCGTCCTCACCCAGATGGTCTGGAGAATGGCCACCAGCATCGACAGGGCGATGGTCACGGGAACGAAGAAGTAGTGGTAGACCGTGGTGATGCCGAATTGCCACCTGGCTAGGGTGTCTGCGCTCATGGCGGGCAATCTACTACGGCGCGTCGTAGGAATCAACGCGCTGATCTACCATGGGGGCATGGCGGTCCTGGGCGAACTGGAGCAGGCGGTGATGGACGTCCTATGGGCCCAAACCGGTGCCCTCTCCGTACGCGAGGTGCACGCCCGCCTGATCGCCGATCGCGACCTCGCCTACACCACAGTCATGACTGTGTTGGATCGGTTGGCGAAGAAGGGAATCGTGTGCCGGAATCTTGACGGTCGGGCGTGGCATTACCGTCCGCTCGCCTCGAGGACCGACCTGTTCTCCGGGGAGATCCTGGCGCTGCTGGAGGCCTTGGAGCCGGTCCAGCGCCGGGAGGTCTGGGAGACCGTCACGAGCGGCCTGAATCGATCGGCGGCCACGGGCGGCCGCTGACCCGCATCTCAGCGAAGCGCCGTCTGCACGATGGCTGAACCTGACGTCAGGCGGGGTCGGGCGTCCCGAGGCTTCGTCAGGCTCAGCCGTCGTGGACAGGCTGAAGACTGGGCGGACTCCTTACGAGGCTTCGACAGACTCAGCCATCGTGGGTGGGGCCTGGTCGGGCGCTCGTGGACAGGCTGGCCGCGCCACTCGCGGGGGTTGATACCGTACTCGGCGGCGGAAGGGGGGAAGATGCCGGGTTATCCAGCGGTGGGGGAGAGCTTCGGTCCGTTTCTGATCACCGAAGTGCTGGGCCGCGGCGGCATGGGCGTGGTCTTCGCCGCGCGTCAGGAGCGGCTGGGACGTACTGTCGCGCTCAAGGTGGTCGATCCGAAGTTCGCCTTCGATGAGGCGTTCCGGAGGCGTTTCGGTCATGAGGCGGGCCTCATGTCGGCCATGGACTCACCGCACATCATTCGCGTCTATGACCACGGGGAGATCGACGGCTGCCTCTACCTGGCCACGCAACTGGTCAAGGGCGGCGACCTCAGCCGCCACCTCGCACGAGGCGGGGCGATGCCGCCGGCTGAGGCCCTCGACCTGTGCATCCAGATCGTGCTGGCGCTCAACGAAGCCCACGGTCACGGTGTGGTGCACCGCGACGTCAAGCCCAGCAACGTGTTGCTGAGCCGCAACGGTGACACGCTCTTCGCCTACCTGTGTGACTTCGGCATCGCCCACGACGGCGAGAACGGCCTGACCAGCACCGGCATGGTGGTCGGGAGCTGGGGCTTCATGGCGCCGGAGCGGCACGAGGGCACCCCAGCGACCCCGCAGGCCGACATCTATTCCGCGGGATGCGTGCTGTGGGCGATGCTGACCGGGGCCAACCCCTACACCGGCAGCGATGTCAAGGTGGCCATGGCGCACATGACCGCGCCGGTGCCGCAGCTGCCGGCCACGGCCGAACCGTGGCTGTCGATCAACACCCTCGTCGCCTCGATGATGGCCAAGAACCCGACGCAGCGGCCGGCGAGCACGACGGAACTGCTGGGGACGTTGCGCAAGGTCCGGCGCCAGGTGGACGAGGACCTGCCGGCCTGGCCCGACTGGAAACCCGTCACGCCGGCCGCCGCGCAGCCTGCTCCCGTGGCCCGGACCCTGGAGGACGCGCCGGCACAGCGCGCCGTGAGCCCGGCGCCGTCGGACATGGGCCGCGGTCAGGCGTCCTTGCCGGCTCCGCCGGTGGTTCCCGCGCCGGCCGCGCGGCTCGTCGCGGTGCCGCAGCAGCCGACCCCGAACCCGACTCCGGCCAACGATGCCCGGACCGTCCGGCGGCCGCCGGCGCAGGTGATCATGTCACCGCCCTATGCTGCGACGCCTTCTCCGGCACCTGGGCCGATGGCTCAGCCGGCCGCCGCGGCGCTGGACCGTGACGGCGCGACGATGCTCAAGACCCCCGAGGTCGGCGCCCCTTCGCCACCGGTGGCAGCAGCATCTGCGGCCGAGCCGTCCCCGGTCACCAGCCCGCCACGATCGAAGCCGGCGCCGCTGATCCCGATTCCGCCCCGGCCTTCCGTGCCCCGGGCGAAGTGGATGCTGACGTCCGCGCTGTGGGTGGCGTCCCCGATCCTGGTCGTGCTGGCCTCTCTCGGCATCTGGTGGGTCGCGAACTCCTACACCTGCTGGGACGGCAGTTCCGCCACGTCGATGGAGCAGTGCGGGAGCGACCCGAGTGGTGAGGCCGGGCTACGGTACGTGTTCCCGGCTCTTGCCGCCGCGGGGCCGGACTGCGAGACGACGACCGACTCCTACGGCGGCGTCAGCGCCCGTTGTCCGCGCGGCGACGGGGGAACCTCTGTGCTCAACTACTACCCAGTGACGGCGAAGCCGGGGAATGGCTCGGCCGCGGTCTACCTGGACGGCGGCCTGATGGGCTACCGCAGTTCGAGCTGCTTCTGGACGCACGACCACTTCCGGATGTGCGTGAAGGACGGCGGCACCTGGTCCGACGCCGACCTCGCGGTGCATCCGGACGACCTGCAGGGACACCGCACCTGGTTCGGCCCGCGGACGTTCACCTGGGCGCCCTGAGCCCTCAGTCCAGCCGGCACTCCGGCAGGTCCGCCAGGGCGACGGCGATCCGCTCGGCGTTCCGGGCGTCCAGGACGGGCAGGTCGTCGACCGGACACCAGCGGGCGCCCAGCACTTCCTCGGCGTCCTGGACGGGATGCCCCTCCACCCAGCGGCAGCGGAAGGTGTGATCGAGGTACTGGGCGCGGTCGCCGTTGGGGTAGGTCACCACGTCGGTCACGTTCACCCAGACCAGCCGCTCGACGTCGACGACCACGCCGGCCTCCTCGAACACCTCGCGGACGGCCGCGCGGTGCGGTGACTCGCCGGGATCGACGATGCCGTTCACCGGGGTCCAGCGCAGGTCGTCGGCGCGTTGCACCAGCAGCACTTCCTGGCCTGCGTCCCGTTCGCGCAGCACGACCGCGGTGATCCCGATCAGCCACAGCAATTCGTGGCCGATGGTGGCCCGCAGTTCGGCGATGAACTCCGGAACCGCCATTTGGCTAGGCCTTCTTCGCCCGGTTGCGGATCTTGGCGCGCTCGGACGCGTCCAGCACCACCTTGCGGATGCGGACGTTCTTGGGCGTCACCTCCAGGCACTCGTCCTCGCGGCAGAACTCCAGCGACTGCTCCAGCGAATGCACCCGGGGTGGGATCAGCCGCTCCAACTCGTCCCCGGTGGAGGAACGGACGTTGGTGAGCTTCTTCTCCTTCGTCGGGTTGACGTCCATGTCGTCGGCACGCGGGTTCTCCCCGACCACCATGCCCTCGTACACCTCGTCGCCGGGGGCGACGAACAGCACGCCTCGCTCCTGCAGGTTGAACAACGCGTACGAGGTCACCGAGCCGAGCCGGTCGGCGACCAGCGACCCGGTCGAGCGGGTCTTGATCTCCCCGGCCCACGGCTCGTAGCCCTCGAAGACGTGGTGCATGATCCCGGTTCCCCGGGTCTCGGTGAGGAACTCGGTGCGGAACCCGATCAGCCCGCGCGCGGGGATCACGTACTCGACCCGCACCCAACCGGTGCCGTGGTTGACCATCTGCTCCATGCGGGCCCGGCGGGTTCCCATGAGCTGGGTGACCGTCCCGACGTGCTCCTCGGGGATGTCGACGGTGAGCCGCTCGACCGGCTCATGAAGGACGCCGTCGATGGACCGGGTCAGCACCTGCGGCTTGCCGACGGTCAGCTCGAAGCCCTCGCGGCGCATC
>CAZPCM010000006.1:57331-60775 GCA_964585085.1 uncultured Propionibacteriaceae bacterium | reverse complement strand
CGGCTGAGCTTGACGAAGCCTTCGGCTGTCGGCCCTTCGTCAGGCTCAGGGACCGACGGCGATCCCTCGATTCGCTATATCTCGAAACGGGGTATAGGATCAGTCGCGTGATCGAGTTGATGGTGCTGGGGTTCCTGGCCGGCGGGCCGCTGCACGGCTACGAGTTGCGGCGCCGAATGGAGCAACTGCACGGGTATGCGCGCTCGATAAGTGACGGGACGCTGTACCCGGCGATAGCGCGGCTGGCGAAGGCCGGACTGCTTCGCCAGGAGACCGGGCCCGGCCGGGCCGGTGCTGCCCGGTTGACCCTGCACCTGACCGACGCCGGCCGTGCCGAACTGCTGCAGCGGCTGCGCTCGGCGTCCGGGCATGACATCACCGACGGGCACCGGTTCATGGTGGTGCTGGCGTTCCTTTCCCTGCTGCCGGACGCGGCCGACCGGGAGGCGGTGCTGCGGCGGCGACTGGACTTCCTCTCGCAGCCGGCCAGCTTCTTCTACGAAGGCGACCGGCCGCTTCGTGTCGACGACATCGAGGACCCCTACCGGCGCGGAATCCTGATCTCCGCCCGGGCGACCAGCCGGGCCGAACGCGCCTGGCTGCGCGAGCTGCTCTCCCTCTCGCCCGCGTCGCACCAGGAGGCGGGCCGATGAGAACGCGCATGAGAGCCGTCGTCCTCGACCATCCCGGTCCGGTGACCAACCTGGAGCTCCGCGAGGTGCCGATCCCCACCCCCGAACCTGGCTGGGTGCTCATGAGGGTGAAGGCGTTCGGCTTGAACCGTTCCGAGCTGTACACCCGGCTCGGTTTCTCCGGCGATGCCGTGACGTTCCCACGAGTCCTCGGGATCGAGGCGACCGGCGTGGTCGTGGCCGCCCCCGGCGGCGAGTTCGCGCCGGGGGCCCAGGTCGTGACGATGATGGGCGGGATGGGCCGGACGTTCGACGGCGGCTACGCCGAGTACACGTGCGTGCCCGCGGGTCAGGTGATCGAATTCCGCTCCAGCCTGCCCTGGTCGGTGCTGGGCGCCGTCCCGGAGATGCTGCAGACCGCGTACGGCTCGCTCACCGTCGGGCTGGACGTCCAACCGGGCCAGACGTTGCTGATCCGGGGTGGCACCTCCTCGGTCGGCATGGCCGCGGCCGTACTGGCCAAGCGGCTGGGGATGACCGTGTTCACGACCACCCGCAGCCGCGCCAAGACCGAGAAGCTCATCCGCCTGGGCGTGGACCACGTCCTGATCGACGACGGACAGGTCGCTGACCAGGTCCGCCGGATCCTGCCCGAAGGTGTGGACGGCGCCATCGAGCTGGTCGGTACCTCCACGCTGCCGGACACGCTGCGGGCCACTCGGGTGCACGGCACGGTGTGCTTCACCGGGATGCTCTCCAACCAGTGGACGGTCAAGGAGTTCTACCCGATCGGTTACCTGCCGCCGGGAGTCCGTTTGACGGCCTACTCCGGGGAGGCGGGGGATCTGCCCGGCGAGGTCCTGCAGGGGTTCTTGGACGATGTCGCCGCCGGCCGGGCCACCGTCCCCCTGGACCGCGTCTTCACCCTCGACCAGATCCAGCAGGCCCACGCCCTGATGGAGGCCGGCGCGGCCGCCGGCAAGCTCGTCGTCCTCACTCAACCCGAGAGCGTTCCCGCATGACTCTGACTGCCTCTCCTGCCCGACCTCACCCAGCCGCCGTCCCGGTGACCGCGACACTGATCGGCACGATCGCCCTCCAGACCGCAGTTCCGCCGTTCGCGACCGACATGTACACCCCGGCCTTCCCGGCGGTGACCACGGACCTGGCCACCCAGGCGTCCATGGTCGGTCTCACCCTGACCGCGTTCTTCCTCGGTTTCGCCCTCGGTCAACTCCTCGGCGGCCCCTGGTCTGATCAGCGGGGACGCCGGGTTCCGATCATCCTCGGCGGCGTGGTGTGCACGCTGGGGGCGATCGGGTGCACCATCGCGCCGACCATCGCCCTCCTGATCGTGGCCCGGGTGATCCAGGGCCTCGGTGGGGGTGTTGCGGCCGCGGTCGCCCGAGCCGTCATCGTCGATGTCGCCCACGGCGACCGCCTCGCCAAAGTGATGTCGGTCCTACAGGCCCTCGGCGGACTGGCACCCATGGTCGCCCCGGTCGCCGGCGCGCTGATCATCACCGTGGGTAGCTGGCGTTCGGTCTTCGCGACGCTGGCAGGGCTCGGGGCGCTCATGGTCCTCACCGCGGTCTGGTTCATCCCGGAGTCGCTCCCGCCGCACCGGCGGCACTCCGGCGGCCTGCGGCAGTCGTTCGCGGGCGTGGCCGAGGTGCTGGGGATCCGCCCCTTCGTCGGCTACATGCTCACCGCCACCTTCTCCGGCTTCGCCATGATGGCCTACATCGCGAACTCCTCCTACGTGCTGCAGGTCATGAAGGGCATGAACCCGCTGCCCTTCTCGGTGTTCTTCGCCTCCACCGCTCTGGCCCAGGTCCTGCTGTCGATCCTCAACGCCCGCCTGATCGGACGGCTGCGCCCGCGCACGCTGATCGCGGTCGGCTTGGCCGCCTCCACCCTCGCGGTGGTCGCGCTGACCCTGGGCGTCTTGCTGTGGAACACCCCGCTGGTCCTCACCTGTGCCGGGTTCCTGGTGCTGATGGCCGCCCAGGCCTTCATCTTCGGCAACGCCGGCGCGCTGGCGGCCCTCCACGCCACCCACGTCGCAGGCGCCGCCGCGGCCGTCCAGGGAGTCGCCGGGGCCGTCGCCATGGCCATCTCGGCACCGCTGGCCTCCGCGGGGGGCGGCGAGACCGCCGTCCCGATGATCGGGGTGATGGTCACCGGGGTCGCACTGGCGCTGGCCAGCCTGCTCGCCGTCACCGCTCGTGGGCGCCCCGCGTTCCGGCTGCCGACCGAAGCGGAATAGGTCCATCGCGGTGACGGTTGAAGCGGCATTCGAACCACCGAGGAGGACCGCATGACGTCACGGCTCAATCCGTACATCAACTTCGCCGACCAGGCTCGGGAAGCGCTGGAGTTCTACGCCGGCGTCCTCGGCGGCACGCCGGTCATCAGCACCTTCGGCGACTTCGGCCAGGCGGACGCGCCGTACGCGGGCCTGGTCATGCACGGGATGCTGGAGACCGACCTGGGATTCACGCTGATGGTCTCCGACACCCCTCCCGGGATGTTCGATCGGGTGGTCGGCAACAACATCACCATCAGTCTCAGCGGCGACGACCCGGTCCTGGCGGACTACTTCACCGGTCTCGCCGAAGGCGGCCAGGTGGCCGTGCCGATGGCGAAGCAGGTCTGGGGTGACCAGTACGGCCAGTTGGTGGACAAGTTCGGCATCTCCTGGATGGTGAACCTCTCCGCGCCGGCCGCCTGACCCGTCGATCCCTGAGCCTGACCGTCGATCCCTGAGCCTGACCGTCGATCCCTGAGCCTGACCGTCGATCCCTGAGCC
>CAZPCM010000006.1:41076-57231 GCA_964585085.1 uncultured Propionibacteriaceae bacterium | reverse complement strand
CTGACCGTCGATCCCTGAGCCTGACCGTCGATCCCTGAGCCTGACGAAGGGTCGGCGCTCTGGTGGTCGACGGTGAGGCTTCGTTGAGCTCAGGCTTCGTCCGGGCGCGCGAGTCGATCCCTGAGCCTGACCGTCGATCCCTGAGCCTGACCGTCGATCCCTGAGCCTGACCGTCGATCCCTGAGCCTGACGAAGGGTCGGCGCTCTGGTGGTCGACGGTGAGGCTTCGTTGAGCTCAGGCTTCGTCCGGGCGCGCGAGTCGATCCCTGAGCCTGACCGTCGATCCCTGAGCCTGACCGTCGATCCCTGAGCCTGACGAAGGGTCGGACGCGGCATGTCAGGCCCGGCCACCAGAGGGACGGCCCCGTGGGAGGATGCGCTGGTCGGTTCACGACGAGGAGGTCGGACATGGGACGGATCCGCTCAACGGTCACCGCCCTGGTGCTCACCCTGGCCCTGGCCGGCTGTGCGGTGGGCGCCCGTCCGGCGCCGACGGCGATCGTGCCGTCGGCCACCGCCGGCGCGACCCGACCCGTCCCGGCCGACCCGCTTCCGCTGGGCCAGTTGGCGGCATTCAGTGGGGTGGCGGCGCTCAACGCCGGTTCGAACTGCACCGGGACGCTGATCGACACCGGCGTGCCCTCGGGTCCGGCCTATGTGCTGACCAACGGCCACTGCGCCGGGGACGTGGGCAGGTCCCCACAGATGACGACGCTCGCCCAGGAGTGGGGAGGGACCGCGGAGTTCCTGGCGGCGTCGGGCAACCTCGACGAGACCCTGACCGTGGACGTGGTCGGGTTGGCCTACTCGACCATGCGGCACACCGACACCGCGATCCTGCGCCTGAAGCCCACCCTGGCCGAACTGGAAGCCCTGGGGATCCGTCCGGTCCCGATCGCGGCGACCGAGCCCGCCCCTGGGACTGCAGTGGTGAACGTGGGCGTGCCGATTCAGGACCTGAAGCACGAGGACTGGGTCCTGCGTCGCGGCGAGTGCCGGCTGGGCGCCCAGCGCACCCTGATCGAGCATCGGTGGCTGTGGTTCGGAGCCTGGTCCAACGACTGCCCGGGCATCATCCAGGGCTCCAGCGGCTCGCCGCTCGTCACGGTGGGAGCCGACGGACGGCCGACCGCGGTGGTGGCGATGATCAACACCACCACGGAGGGTGTCACCGCCGCCGACGGTGGCGCGTGTTCGATGAACCGTCCCTGTGAGGTCACCGACGAGGGCGTGCGGATGGTCGAGCGGACCAGCTACGCCCAGAGCGTGGCCGGCCTCGGATCCTGCTTCGATTCCGACGGCGACTTCGCGCTGAAGGGGAACTGCCCGCTGCCCACCTCGAGCCTCTGGGCCGAGTCGGGCGGCGGTTCCTTCCGCGGCGGGGAGTTGCCGAACTCCGCCGGGGTGCGGCCCCAGGCGAGCCTGGTCGGCCGGCGAGCCGGCGCCGTCCGCACGCACGTCGTGCCGATCGGGGACGCGACCGCCTGCACGCAAGCCGACACCTACCAGGGCGTGGACGCGGTGCCCCTTCCCCAAGCTGGCGAGGATTGGGAACTGGTCGGGGTCGAGGTCCCGGTCGACCTGCCCGAGCAGGAGGGCCACTACGTGCTGTGTGCGGTCAACGGCGCCGACTACGCCGGCGCGGCCACCGTGCTGTTCGACGTCGACCGCACCCCGCCCCTGTTCGCAGCGTCGGCCGAGGTGGAGGACATCGGCGGCGGCGTCGTGATCGTTCGGCCACACCTGAACCCGCCCGAGATCGCCACCGTCCGGTTCGCCTGGGGCAGCCCTGACCGCCTCGACTGCGACAACGCCGACGCCTTCCACGACTTCTTCGTCGTACCGCTCACCCTCGAAAGCGCCGACCTGCCCGCCGCGTATTGCATCTATGGGATGGACAACGCCGGCAACCGGACGCCGGTCACCCGGATCGACATCCCCAAACGCTGACCGCGGATTCGCCGTGTGTAGGCCGACGGGGAGGGACTGTGAACCACCGCCGAGACGGTCACGGCGGTGGTTCACTGGGGACATGGGGGCCTTCAGGGACCCCGACAACCACGCGTTGGAGTCCCCTACGACGACCTGAGGCCCGAGTCGGGAACGCCGATCCCCAGGAGAGACCCGTGTACTACAGCTGCGGCAACTACGAAGCCTTCGCCCGTCCGCGCGTCCCCGAGGGGGCCGAGCGCAAGCGCGCCTGGTTCGTCGGAGCCGGGCTTGCCTCGCTGTCTTCAGCGGTCTTCATGATCCGCGACGGTGGCGTACCGGGCGCGAACATCACCATCGTGGAGAAACTCACCATCCCCGGCGGCGCTCTGGACGGGATCAGGGAACCCGGTCGAGGCTTCGTGATCCGTGGCGGCCGCGAGATGGAGGACCACTTCGAGACCCTGTGGGACTGCTTCCGTTGCATCCCGTCCCTGGAGATCGAGGGCGCCTCGGTGCTCGACGAGTTCTTCTGGCTCAACAAGGACGACCCGAACCACAGCCTGCAGCGCGTCACCCATAAGCAGGGCCGGGACGCGCACACCGACGGACTCTTCACCCTCAACAACAAGGCGCAGAAACAGCTGGTCAAGGTCTTCCTGTCCCCCCGCGAGAAGTTGGAGGGAAAGCGCATCGACGAGGTCTTCGGGCGCGACTTCCTCGACAGCAACTTCTGGCTGTACTGGCGGACCATGTTCGCCTTCGAGCAGTGGCACAGTGCGTTGGAGATGAAGCTCTACCTGCACCGCTTCATCCACCACATCGGCGGTCTGCCGGACATGTCGACGCTGAAGTTCACCCGGTACAACCAGTACGAGTCGTTGGTGCAGCCGCTGATCCGGTGGCTGACCGACCAGGGCGTGAGGTTCCAGTTCGAGACCGACGTCACCGACGTGGACTTCGACATCACGGCCAAGCGGAAGAAGGCGACCCGGATCCACTGGATCCACCGGGGCGAACCCGGCGGGGTCGACCTCACCGATGACGACTTCGTGTTGCTGACCATCGGCTCCCTGGTCGACAACACCAGCAACGGCGACCACCACACTCCCGCGACATTGAACCGCGGCCCGGCCTCGGCCTGGGACCTGTGGAAGAGGGTCGCCCGCAAGGACCCGTCGTTCGGCCACCCCGAGGTTTTCTGCTCCAGCATCGACCAGAGCAAGTGGGAATCGGCGACGGTCACCACCCTGGACCCGCGGATCCCCGAGTACATCCGCAGGATCGCCAAGCGCGACCCCTTCAGCGGACGCGTGGTCACCGGCGGCATCGTCACCGCCCGGGATTCCGCGTGGCTGCTGAGCTGGACGGTCAACCGCCAGCCGCACTTCAAGCAGCAGCCGAAGGACCAGGTCGTGGCCTGGCTCTACTCCCTGTTCGTCGACCGTCCCGGTGACTTCGTCGGCAAGACTATGGCCGAGTGCACCGGTGAGGAGATCACCCAGGAGTGGCTCTTCCACCTGGGCGTCCCGGTCGGGGACATCGCCGACTTGGCCGCGACCGGCGCCACCTGCGTGCCCGTGATGATGCCCTACGTCACCTCGTTCTTCCTGCCGCGCCGGGCCGGCGACCGTCCCGCCGTGGTGCCCGACGGCGCGACCAACTTCGCCTTCATCGGCCAGTTCGCCGAGACCTCCCGCGACTGCGTCTTCACCACCGAGTACTCGGTGCGCACCGGCATGGAAGCGGCCTACCGCCTGCTCGACGTCGAACGTGGGGTGCCCGAGGTCTACAACTCGACCTACGACGTCCGAACCCTCCTCGCTGCCACCTCCAGACTCCGCGACGGCGAACCGGTCCACGTCCCCGGACCGGCCGCGCTGCGCGGATGGCTGGTGGGGAAGCTGGACGGCAGCGAAGTGGGCAGGCTGCTGCGGGAGTCGGGCTTGCTCTGAGGCCGCGATCGTTCAGTCGAAGTCCTGCCACTCTGGGCAGGTGATGGTGAACCGGTACGGCACGAGCTTGGCTTCGGCGGTGGCGCTGGCGGTGAGCCGTCCGGTTCCGCTGATCTCGTAGGTGAGGTCGTCCACCTTCAGCTTGGCTGAGGTCCCCGCGTCGCCGGAGCCCTTGGCGGTGTGCTTGAGGGTGCGGGTGACGCTGTTGGCGTAGGTGAACGTGGCGACCAGGGAGGTCACCGCCTGGCCGTCGGGGGTCAGGTCCACCTCGAGGTTGGCGTTCTGGTACGTACCCTTGGTGTCCTTGGTCGACATCAGGATCCGTCTGTGGTCCCGCAGTTTCACGCAGCCCATCGACCAGCTGCCCTTGATGACCCGTCCGTCGATGGTCAGGACGACCAACCCCGGGGTCTGGCTGGGAACGGGAGTCGTGGACGCGACAGGCGAAACGCAGCCGGTCAGGCCGCCCAGCACGAGCACGAGCCCGGCTATCGCAGCCCGGGCGGATCGATCCCTGAAGCCTCTCACCGTGCGTCCTTCACAAGCCGACCACGTCAACGGGCGTGTTCCGCTCGTGGTAGGCGTCGCCGGTGGTCCCGTCCCCGAGCTGGCCGAACCAGGCCTCACCCCAGCACTTGATCCTGGGCGGTTCGCCGACCGGAACCGCCATCGCCGCGCAGGTGTGGCCACCTCCGGCCGAGAGCGACACCACCACGCCAGAGAGGCCGGCCACTGCGACGGGGTCGCTGCTGCTGGTGGAGTGTCCGTTGCCGAGTTGACCCTTCTCGCCCCATCCCCAGCACTTCACCCCGCCCGTCTTCATCAGGACGCAGTTGTGAGAGCCGCCGGCCGAGATCGAAGCGACGTCCTTGATGAGGTTGGGCATGGTCTTGGGCGCGTGCTGCTCGGTCACGGTGCCGTTGCCGAGTTGACCGTCCTCGCCGCGTCCCCAGCACTTCACGCTGCCCCACGAGGTGACCCCGCACGAGTGCCGGGTCCCCACGCCGATGGACACGATCGGGGAGCGCGAGAGGCCGGACACGGCGACGGCCGTGGCGGAGTAGTGGTCGGTGCCGTTGCCGAGCTCACCGTCGAAGTTCCATCCCCAGCAGTCGACCCCGTTGTTCGAAGTGATCGCGCAGGCGTGGGCGTAGCCGGAAGGGGCGAGGGCGATGATGCCCGACAGCAGGCTCTGGCCACCCACGCCGATCACGTCCACCGGCGTGGTCGAGTCCCAGGGGTCGTTGGCGTCACCGAGCTGGGCGAAGTTGTTCGCCCCCCAGCACTTCACGCGGCCGGCGTCGAGCAGCGCGCACGAGTAGTCGTACCCACTGAACATCGACACCACGCCCGAGGACAGTCCGACCACGTCCACCGGAGTCGAGCGGTCGGCGGTTCCGCCGTCGCCGAGCTGACCGTGGGCGTTGCCGCCCCAGCACTTCACGCCCCCGGCCAGGGTGAGCGCGCAGGTGTGCCGGCTCCCGGCGTAGACGGCCCGGACCCCCGTCGCCAGCCCGACCACCGGCACGGGCGTGAGCCGGTCGATGGTGGTGCCGTCCCCCAACGCCCCCAAGCCGTTGCCGCCCCAGCACAGGACGCCGCCCTGGCCGTTCACCAGGCAGGTGTGCTGGGCGCCGGCCGACACCTGGATCCGGGACACCTGGACGGGGACGGTGGGGGAGGAGTCCTTCCCCAGTGTCTGGTACCCGGTTCGGGAACCGGTAGCTGTCACGCGCATCACACAGCCCAGGTCGCCGGGCCGGAGCTGGTAGGTGGCTTTGGTGGCGCCCTTGATGACCAGACCGTTGCAGTACCACTGGTATTTGACCTTGACCCGCCCGGGACCCCAGGCGCCCGGCTTCACGGTGAGGATCTGCCCGATCTCGACCGCGCCGGAGATCTTCGGTATCGGGGCCTTCGTCAACAACCCCTTCGACACTCGTGCGGTGGAGGCCGACCACCTGCTGGTCGAGGCGTAGCCGGATTTCGAGCCCGTCACGCGGACTGACAGACGGTGACCCAGGTCGGCGACCTCGACCAAATGGGTGCGGCCGTAAGCCCCTCGGATCGGCGAGCCGCCCCGGTACCACTGGAAGGACAGGGCGACCGGGGCCGGCTCCCACGCGCCCACATGGACGGTGACGGTTCTGCCGACCCTGGCCGTCCCGGTGATCCATGGCGTCGGTGTCCTTGTCAACGACGGTTTCGCCACCACGGCCGTGGCTGCCGACCACCGGCCGACCGAGGCGTAGCCCGACTTGGAGCCGGTCACGCGCACCTTCAACCGGTAGCCCAGGTCGGCGCTGACGACCCGGTAGGTGGAGCGATAGGCACCGTGGATCGCCGTCCCGCCTCGGTACCACTGGTAGGACAGCGAGACCGGGGCCGGGGCCCAGGTGCCCGGATGCGCGGTGAGGGTGTGCCCGACCCGGGCCGTCCCTGAGATCGTGGGTGTCGGCGTCCTGGTCAACGACGGCTTCGCCACCTCGGCGGTCGCGTCCGACCACATCGACAGCGAGGTGAACCGCTCCTTCGAGCCGGTGACCCGCACCATCAGCGAGCTGCCGATATCGCTTGATCGCACTGTGTAGGTGGCCCTCGTCGCTCCGGGGATCTCCGACCGCGACCTCCCGGACACCCGGAACCACTGGAATGCCAACGTGGTCCCCGCCGGGCGCCACACTCCCGGATTGGCGGTCAACGTGTGGCCGACCACCGCCGACCCCGCGACGGTCGGCTTCGGCCCCGAGACCTGGGCGGCCGCCGCCGGCGGCGCGACAAGGAAGCAACTCAGCAACGCAAGGGCCGTGACAACTGCGGCCCGCCTGATCCCGCCCATCAGGACTCCTCGCCGAGAACAATCCCAGGGCAGCCATCCGCCAGGACGACTGACACGGCCAGCATAACCCGCCTCGTCAGAGGCGGAATAGCTCTGCGACACCCCGTGGCGGGACGCCGGCGTGGCCAGGGGCGGCGTGCGTCCGAACGACCCGACGCCGGTGAGGCGGGCGTGTCTGGCGCGTCGGTCACGGAGCTCGGCCCGTCCAGGTCCCAGCATGGAGGACGTGGTTGGAAACGAGGGCGTGCTGAGGCATCGGGTCGGGATGAGGCGCTGGAGGAGGGCGGCGTCAGCGGTGCTGGGCGCTGGGCTGGCGGCAGGCCTCGCGGCTTGCACCCTGGACGGCGCAGGCACGTCCGGGGGGCCGAGTGTTGTCCCGTCCACCCCCTCGGTGCCGGCCAGCGCGTCACCGACGTCCTCGGCGTCGGCGACCCCGTCCCAGACACCCACGAAACCAAGCGCCAGCCCGAGTGCGGTGGCGACCAAGGCCACCGGCAGCCTGTCGCTGTTCAGCCCGGTGTCGACCCGGCTCACCGGCACGTGCCAGCGGAGAGCCGGAGGGCCCACCCTGACGGTGGCCGACCACGCCAACGACTTCTTCCAGACCGTCGACGTCACGATCGTCCTCACGCCCACCGTGGACGGGATCACCTCGATCTCGGCGGCCTTCGGAGAGGACTCGGAGAACATCAGCCGCGCGCTGGCCTACGAGACGGCTTCTCCCATCAAGGGCACCTCCGCCACTTTCAGGGCCTCGGGCAACACCTACAAGGTGTCCGGGAAGGCGCAGGTGGTGGAGAACGACGGCGTTGCGAAGACCAGGGCGATCCTGCCGTTCAGCATCACGGTCACGTGCGCCTCTGCCGACTGGCTCGCGACTAGCTGATCCGTGTGGCGCCGGACTTCTTGTCGACCGTGGCGTAACCGGCCTTGCTGCCGCGAACCCGAACCCTCAGGTCGGCGCCCTTGTCGGCGGACTTCGCGGTGTAGGTCTGCTTGGTCGCGCCGCTGATCGCGCTCGTCCCCCGGTACCACTGGTAGGTCAGGGTGACTGGCGCCGGTCCCCAGGTGCCCGGGTCGGCGGTCAGTGTCTTGCCGACCTTGGCGGTCCCGGTGATCTTGGGGGTCGGGGTGGCCGTGAGCGTCGCGGTGGCGACCTTGCCGGTGGCCGCTGAGGTGGTCGAGGCGGTCGTGTAGCCGGGCTTGGTGCCGGTGACGGTGACCTTGAGGGTTGCGCCGGCGTCGCCGGCCTGGACGGTGTAGGTGCCCTTGGTCGCCCCAGCGATCGCCTTCGTGCCCTGGTACCACTGGTAGGTCAGGGTGACCGGTGCGGGTCCCCAGGTGCCCGGGTCGGCGGTCAGCGTCTGGTCCACCTTGGGGGTTCCGGTGATCTTCGGGGCAGGAGTGGCGGTGAAGGTCGCGGTGGCGACCTTGCCGGTGGCCGCTGAGGTGGTCGAGGCGGTCGTGTAGCCGGGCTTGGTGCCGGTGACGGTGACCTTGAGGGTTGCGCCGGCGTCGCCGGCCTGGACGGTGTAGGCGCTCTTGGTCGCGCCCGGGATCGCGTCCGACCCGCGGTACCACTGGTAGCCCAGCTCCACCGGTGCCGGCGCCCAGGTGCCGGGCGCGGCCTTGAGAGTCTGGTCGACGGTCGCCTTGCCGGTGATGGTCGGCGTGGGCGTCGCCGTCAGCGGCGCCGTGGCCACCTCCGCGGTGGGGTTGGACGTGCGCGTGATGGCGGTGTAGCCCGCCTTCGTTCCAGTCACGGACACGGTCAGTCGGGCTCCCGCGTCTGGCGGTTGGAGGACGTACGTGGCGCTGGTCGCGCCGTCGATGGCCTTGTCGCCTCGGAACCACTGGTACGCCAGGGACACGCTTCCCGGACCCCACTGGCCGGCGGTGGCGGTCAGGGTCTGGCCGACCGTCGTAACGCCGCTGACGGTGGGCGCCGGAGTCGGGTTGAGGGACAGGAACAGCTTCGCCCAGGTCCCCTGGGCGACCACACCGGTGGCAGTCAGGCCGACGTCGGACTGGAAGTCCTGGACCGAGGCCAGGGTCTCGGTCCCGAACGTGTCACCAGTGGTGGTGGGACGGCCGATCGCCGCGAGCAGGGCATGCAGGGCACTCACCCGGTGGCCGGTCGCACCCTTGCTCAGGCTTGCCAGAAGCGCGGTCAGGGTGATCGGACCGGTCTGGCCGTCGGACTCCAACTTCTTCGCCGTCTGGAACTTCTTCACCGCTGCCACCGTCGTGGAGTCGTACGTGCCGGTCGCCTTCACCGTCACGCTGTTGGCGAGCAGCAGGTATTGCAGAGCGGTGACCGCGGGCCCCTGGTCGCCGGACTCCAGCAGGAGGTTCATCGGCACGACGTCGTAGTCGGTGAGGTTGTAGGTATCGATCAGGTCGTCGATCTTCTTGGCGTAGGCGCTCGCGTCCGCTGAATGCTCGACCTTGGCGATGGCGTCGACGAACTTGGGGACGCTGGACATCACGGACCGGGCGCCCGCGTAGGCCGAGTCGTCGGCGACCGCGGCCGCGTGGGCGTAGAACGCGTTGGTCAACGACGTGAACTTGCTGTACTTCTTCGTCGTGCCCGAGGAGGTGATGCTTACGCAGCCGGACTGGTACAGGTTCGATGCGGACGCGGTGACGCTGTCCTGGCCGGCGAAGACCAGTTTGGCGTAGCGACGCATGCCGGCGAAGAAGGCCCGCTTCTTCCAGTAGCTCAGGGTGGTCTTCACCACGCCGTAGGCCCGGCCCCGGGCCTCGATGACCTCCCAGTCACCGTTGGCGAGCTTCATGGTGACCAAGGCCACGTGTCCGATGCCGTTGGCGCGAGCCGGGTTGTTGCGCAGGAAGACGAGATCGCCGGTCTTCGGGGACGCGGTCGAGACCGCGCTTGTGGCGTTGTACTGGGCGGCCGCAAGGTCGGTGATCGGGTTGCCCGAGCGGCCGTAGAGCCATTCCACCAACTCGGAGCAGTCGAACTTGGATGGATTGGTGTTGGTGAGCAGCGCCTCGGCGCCGAGCACGTAGGGTTTGCCCACCTGCGCCTGGGCGAGTTTGATGAACTGCGCGGCGGTCATCGCGGCCGTGCAACGGGTGCTGAACGGGTTGTTGGCGCTGGTGGCCGGCTTCGAAGTGCCCCACGCGGAGTCCTGAATCGCCTGGGCGATGGAGACCGACGCGGGGACCCCGTACTTCTGCTGGGCCTGCTGCGCTGGTAACACGAGTTTGGCGATGAACGACTTCTCCGCAGCGGCGGTGAGGGCGCCCGCGGAAGGTGCCCCGGCCAGCGAAACACCCATGATCATGGCGACGCCAATCGCCATGATCATTGTTCGCGAATACTTCCTCACAAGGGGTTTCGTACCGACCCCGAGGGAGGCGCGGCAAGGTCTCCTTGAGACTCGGGCCCACCCCAGCTCCTGGCGAGTCGGCTTTGGCTAGGGGTTTTGAAAATCCCCGGCCTCAAGTGCCCGTTCAGGGTTGGGGTTGAGGGTTTGGTCCGGGGCCACCCGGATTCCAGCACTCACGAGGCGCGTGGGACAGCTGTCCAGAGGCTCACCATTCGAGGCCGCACTAATTCCCTCAGTCGATGGCCCACGAGGGGTTTTCGGGCCCCCAATTTGCGATCGAGTGAGGGAATTAGCGCGCTTCGCCGCGCCCAATGCGCGCGACTCAGCTGTTCCAGCGGAGTATTGCGGGCGACTCCTTCTCGCGACCGAGGACCGAAACGCTCGCCACGTCGAGGGGAAAGCTCTGCCCGAAGATGATCGGGAAGTCGAGCCAGCACAATGCCAGCACCCGGGACGCGTGTCCATGCCCGAAACAGATGGCCCGTTCCACACCGGAGGCGCGCACTCTGGCCACGACCCGGGTCAGGCGCGCCCGGACCTCCTCTGCCGACTCGCCGCCGGGGCAGCCGTTGAACCAGATCCGCCACCCGGGCCACTGTTCCCGGATCTCGGGGCTGGTCATGCCCTCCAGGGGCCCGTAGTCCCACTCGGCCAGGTCATCGTCGACCTCGATGTCGGTGAACCCGGCGAGTCGGGCCGTCCTCCTCGCGCGAAGTCGGGGGCTGCACAGCACCATCTGGAAGTCGGACGGGTCGAGTCGCGAGCTCAGCGATCGGGCCTGTTGGACCCCGACCTCGGTCAGGTCGAGGTCGGTGATGGAGGTGTGCCTTCCGGATTTGCTCCACTCGGTCTGTCCGTGGCGGACGAGGTACAGCAGCGTCATGCCCCCATGATGACCCCTCCCAACGCCGGGCGCCGCTCGAGCTCCACGACCGGCGTAGGTTGGATGGCCTGACCCACGCCATCGATCGAGTCCCCGAGGAGCAACTCATGAAGACCTTCACCCTGCCCGGCACCGACCTGACCGTCCCCGCCGTCGTGACCGGCGTGATGCGCATCCAGGACAAGACCGACGCCGAGGTGAGGGCCCTCTTCGACGCTTCGCTGGCCTCCGGGGTCGCCTTCTTCGACCACGCCGACATCTACGGTTCGGCGCCCGCTCACGGCTGTGAGGCGCGGTTCGCGGAGGCACTGAGACTCTCTCCGTCCGAGCGCGCGGAGATCATCCTGCAGACCAAGGCCGGGATCGTGAAGGAAGGCCCGTACTTCGACTTCTCCTACGAACACCTGATCAAGAGGGTCAACGGATCACTGCTCGCCCTCAAGACCGACTACCTCGACATCCTGCTGCTGCATCGTCCGGACGCCCTGGTCGAGCCCGAGGAGGTGGCCCGTGCGTTCGACGAGCTGTCCGCGGCGGGCAAGGTCCGGGCCTTCGGGGTGTCCAACCACACGCCGGGTCAGATCGAACTGCTGAAGCGGTACGTCCGGCAGCCGCTGGTGGCCAATCAGATGCAGCTTTCGATCACCCACGCCCCGATCATCGCCCAGGGTGTCGCGATGAACATGGCCGCCCTCGAGCAGTCGATCAGCCGCGACAACGGAATCCTCGACTACTGCCGGTTGCACGACATCACCGTCCAGGCCTGGTCGCCGTTCCAGGCGGGGTTCTTCACCGGGGTCTTCCTGGGCAACCCAGCCCACGCCGAACTCAACGCTGTGATCGACCGGCTGGCCGCCCAGTACGACGTCCCGGCCGAGGCGATCGCCACGGCGTGGATCACCCGCCATCCGGCCCGGATGCAGGTCGTGCTGGGCACCACCAGCCCGGATCGGCTGGCCGCCGCCGCTCAGGGCGCCGACATCGTTCTGACCCGGCCGGAGTGGTACGAGCTGTACCGTGCCGCCGGGCACCTCGTCCCCTGAGGCGCGGCGCACCTGTTGCGCCGGGACGTGAAAGGCCCCTGCCCGGGGGGATTGGACAGGGACCGCCTGAAGTCTACCCCCTGCTCAAACCCAGCGTCATCAGGGGGTCGATCAAGTGGCCGGGCGGGCGTTTCTCAGTAGTAGAGCCTCCCGGGACGCGGCGCGCCGACAAGCTGGGTCAGGGTCACCAGTGTGTAGCCCTTGGCCTTCAACCCCTTGATGATCGCCGGTGCGGCGTTGACCGTCCAGGAGTGGCTGTCGTGCATCAGCACGATGCTGTTGCGACGTGCCTGGCTCAGCACCAGGCGGGTGATCGTGGCCGCGTCCTTGTTCTCCCAGTCCACCGGGCTGGTGGTCCAGGTCACCACGCCGAGCTTGAGGCGTCCGGCGATGGCGTCGGTGCGCTTGTTGCGTCCGGCATACGGGGGTCGGAACCAGGTGGGGTACTGCCCGGTGATGGCTTTCAGGCGCTTCTGGGTGTCGGCGATCTCAAAGCTCACGACCTTGTCGGACTGGAGATTGAGCTGCTTGTGATTGGTCGTGTGATTGCCGATCTCCACCCCCAGGGAGGCAGCCCGCTTGACGATCGCGGGATTCGCCGTGGCCGCCTTGCCGACCATGAACAAGGTTGCCGTCACGCGCTCCCGCTGGAGGGTGTCGAGCAGTCGGCCCGTCTGGGGTGAGGGACCGTCGTCGTAGGTCAGCGCAATGCACTTGAGCTTTGAGCAGTCTGGTTCGGACCTGGGGGAGGCGGTCGCGGACGGGGTGGCGCTCGCCGTCGTGGTGGACGCGGGGGAGGCGCTGACGGCGGGCGTGGAAGGGGCCGGCGTCGAGGCCGGCGTTGCTGCAGGCATCGTGGCGGGCGTCGCGGCTGGACCGGTCGGTCCGATCTCAGGGGTGACCGAACTGCAGCCGGTGGCCATCAGCGCACACGTCAGCCCCCCGACGAGCAGGCGTGCGAGCGCGGGAACGGACCGAATCGCCATGGCAGCCATGCTAGTTCGTGCCGTCGCGGACGGCGGGGAGCCCCCTCCCGCGATCAGGCAGGTCAGGCTTCATCGCCGAACGTGACCGGGAGTTCGCCGGGCTCGGCGCGTCCCACCCACAGCGTGAACAGCGTCGTGCCGATCGTGCAGACGATGAGCAGCGCGTACAGGACCCAGACCGGCGGTGCGGCGTCGTTGGCGAACGCCGACGGGGTGAGCGCGACGAGGGCTGTCGCGATCGTCGGGATGAGGACGCCGATCGAGGCGAGGTGGACGAATTGCCTGGTCCGCAACGGAACCCGGTGTCGGGTTCGGAGGGCCACCGTGGCGGACGTGAATTGCACCAGGCCGGTCGTCCCCAGAACCAACCAGAGCGCGGACGGGTTCGGCTCGGTGACTGACCCGACGTAGCGGGTGCCCTCGGCCAGGTACAGCCAGACCACGCAGGGAGCCCCACTGCCGATCACATGCCGCATCCAGCGGGTGAGGTCCGGCGCGGCCCCACAGACCAGGCGTTTCACGGCCAGCAGCAGCATCAGGGCGCCGGTTCCGAAGCCGGCCCCGGCGATCACCTGCTCGGACGCGAGGCGTTGGCTCTGGGGCGGCTCACCGGCCATCAGCGCGTAGGCTCCCGAGGTCAGGATGAGGCCCACGAAGGCCGACGTCAGCAGCGCCAGGGGGATGTCGGGATCGTCGGTGCGCCGTTCGCCCTCCGCAGAGGGCCCCTTGCCCTCGCGGTTCAGCAGTGTCACAACGAAGATCAGCCCGGCCACGGCAAAGCCGGCCAGCGTCCCGCAGAGCGAGGAGTACAGCCCCGCCAGAACCGCCCCGTTGAAGGTGGACACCGCACTCCCTGTCGCTCGTGATCAGCCCTTCAGCACCCCGATGAGGTCGATCGATCGGATGCGGGTGATCGACGTCCCCTTCTTGTCGTTGCCGAACAGCAGCGCTGCGGCGCCGGTCTTCAGCGGCTTCTTGTCCAGCGCCGTGTAGAGCTCGCCCCCCTGCACGCCGACGGCGAGTAGGGCGCCGTCCTTGCGGAGGGTGCAACTGAGCACCAGTCCCGGCGGCGACGAGGCCTTGAAGCCTTCGATCGCGACCGGATCGCGGAGCCTGGTGTACTTGCTGTTGGCGTACTTCAAGAACCAAAGCCGCCCGGTGCTGCTCAGGGAGATCTCGTAGTTGGCGGTCACGTAGCCGTTCTTGACCGCTGTCATGCACGCCAGTCCGACGAAGGGGGTGCCCTTGGTGGTCAGCGAGGCGACATCGAGAGTCAGCGTCGCGGTCTGCAGGGGCACTTCTGGTGGCGTCAGCCAGAGGAAGGTGCCCCCTTGCTGCTTCCGTTCGATGGTGTAGGCGCCATCCTCCAGCTTGCTGCAGAAGGCGCTGTCGCAGCCGATCCACAGCGGACCCGGATCATTGGGGTCGGAGAACTCGCTGTTCACCTGAAGCCACTCGGGTGGTTGCGGG
This sequence comes from uncultured Propionibacteriaceae bacterium, assembly GCA_964585085.1. Taxonomy (GTDB): domain Bacteria; phylum Actinomycetota; class Actinomycetes; order Propionibacteriales; family Propionibacteriaceae; genus Propionicimonas. The sequence goes on along the minus strand of CAZPCM010000006.1, from coordinate 42,770 downwards.
CTCGCGGCGGACGCCACGGCCACGGGCCGGAGCCGGTGGGGCTGCCGGCTTCCGTCCCCGACCTGGCCGTACTCGTTGCTACCCCAGCACTTGATGGCGGCCGCACTGGTCATGACGCACGTGTGGGCGGTGCCGGCGGCGACGGAGCTGACCCCGGTCAGTCCGGCGACCACAACGGGAGCCGGTCGGTCGGTGGTCGTCCCGTCCCCGAGCTCGCCCTCGGCGTTGTTCCCCCAGCACGCGACCTCGCCGCCGGTTGTGACGACACAGCTATGCCCCGTCCCGACGGCCACCGACTTCGCCGGCGACGTCAACCCGTACACGTGGATCGGCACGGGACTGTCCGTGGTTGTGCCATCACCGAGTTGGTGCCAGTCGTTGCCACCCCAGCAGGCGACGTCGCCGTGGGTGGTCACGGCGCAGGTGTGCTGGGTGCCGGCCGCAATGGCGACGACCCCGGAGGTGAGCCCCTCCACCGCGACGGGGACCGAACGGTCAGTCGTCGTCCCGTCCCCCAACTGTCCGTACTGGTTCCAGCCCCAGCACAGGACGCCGCCGGCGCTGGTGAGCGCGCACGAGTGCCCCATCCCGAGCGCGAGCGCTTGCACGCCTGAGGGAAGGCCGCCCACCGGGACCGGAGCAAGCCGGTTCGTGGTGGTGCCGTCGCCGAGCGCGCCGGTGTGGTTGTTGCCCCAGCATTGGACGCCGCCATCGGCGGCGAGGGCGCAGGTGTGGGCGCCGCCGAGCGCGACGGCCTGGATGTCGGTGCTCGTGCCCGCCACGTCCACCGGGATGACCCTCCCCAGGGTGGTTCCGTCACCCAGCTGACCCCAACTGTTGTTTCCCCAGCACTTGACCGCTCCCCACAGCGACACGATGCAGGTGTGGTCGAGGCCGACGCCGACAGCTCGCGCGCTCGGCGCGACTCCCAGGACATGCACCGGTGCGCCTTGGGTGGTGATGGTGCCGTCGCCGGCCGGGCCTGCTCCCCAGCACTGCACCGCGCCCTCGCCCGTCACGGTGCAGGTCTTCCCGTGTCCGGCGGCCAGTCCCGGCTGGCTTCCGATGACGCCCGGACTCAGCTCCGAGCTCAGGGGGAGCCCGCGTCCGGGAAAGAGCGGCGCCATGTCAGCCAGCGGCAACGTTGCGGGGGACGTCGTGGTCGGGGATGCGGCCCGGGGAGCGGGGAGGCCCGCGCTCGGCCCCATACCTGTGAGCAGTGAGACGGCGAAGGCCGACCCGAGCGCGGCCAGAATCACGGCGAACCGCCGAGGAGTTGTCATCGGAGCCCCCTCGCGGGACAGCGCCTCGAAGCGCCGAGTCCCCCAAACCAGTGTGGCACCGGGGTCCTCACAGCGGAGTGGATCGGCTGGCGGCGTCCGATCTCCTGTATCCGGGCCCAGTGGGCCGCTGCCCACACCCCTGTTTGCGAGTTTGGCAAGGGCGCTCGGGTGAGGCTTGACAGGCGCGACAGGCGCGAGTGCCGCGACTGGCGACGTCGTGGGCGCGCTGCGGCCGCGCTCGCGCGGCGAAGGCCGTTCCGATCGAGTGTCGCTCCCGTCTGTCGTCGTCACGCGTCAAACTCGCCTCGTCCGGTCAAGCGCCTGCGGTCTTTCGTGGCCGCGTCGGGTTGCTGGCCGCGTTTCGGTTTGGCCGCGCTACAGGAAGTTCATGGTGCTGCTGAGGCCTGTGTA
>CAZPCM010000006.1:0-40976 GCA_964585085.1 uncultured Propionibacteriaceae bacterium | reverse complement strand
GCGTTTCGGTTTGGCCGCGCTACAGGAAGTTCATGGTGCTGCTGAGGCCTGTGTAGCGCCGCGCCTTTGCTGTAGCGCGGTGCGTTTGGGCGCGCGCGAGCCTGCCAGGGCCAGTGGTAGGGCCAGGGCCGGAGGTAGAACCAGGGCCGGAGGTAGAACCAGGGCCGGAGGTAGAACCAGGGCCGGAGGCAGGGCCAAGGGTCAGAGGTCGTGTCGGGCCTTGGCGGCAGCCTCCTGGGCCTTGAACAGGTTGAACCTGGGCAGGAACTTGTCCCAATCGATCAGGTGGCCGTCGATCTCCGGGCCGTCGATGCAGGCGTGGCGTCGGACCAGTTTCCCGCCGATGACGACCGGCACCATGCAGGCGCCGCACATCCCCGTGGCGTCCACCATGATCGAGTTGAGGCTGGCCACCGTCTTGACTCCGTAGCCGCGGGTCAGGTCGCAGACCGCGCGCATCATCAACGGCGGGCCGATCGTGACGACTTCCGCGATCGGACGGCCCTCGCCCCGCTGGTTGGCCTCCAGGAGGTCCGCCAGCGGGCCGGTGACGAAGCCGCGGACGCCGAAGCTCCCGTCGTTGGAGGTGTAGATGACCTCCAACTGGTCGCCGAACTCGGCCTGCAGCAACCCCACACGCTCGTCAGCGCTGGTCCAGAACAGCAGGTCGGCGCTGCGGAAGCCCGCGATCAGGGTGACGTGGTTCCCCAGCCGCAGGTGTTCCCGGGCGATGGGGTACACCGGCGGCAGGCCGACCCCGCCGGCCGTGAACACGACCGTCGGACGCGTGTCACCCCGGTTCGACGCGTCGGCTGGCCCGAGCGGGGAGCCGGGGTGCTCGGCCGGGGTCGTCGGAGGGGACGGGTACCGGCGTAGCTCGCTGGGCAGGCCCAGAGGGCCGGCGATGCCGACGAAGGAATCGCCGGCGGTCATCCGGTTGATCTGGATCGAGGTCGCGCCGAGGCCCTGGACGACCAGCGTGATCGTGCCGGCGGCCGCGTCCCAGTCGGCGAGGGTGAGCGGAATCAGTTCGCCGGTGGGCTCAGCGAGCACGCGGACGAACTGGCCGGCGCGGGCTGACCTGGCGATCATCGGAGCGCTGATGACGAACTCGACGATCCCCTCGGCCAGCTCCGTCCTGGTCAGGATCGTGGGCGCAGTAGTCGCCAACCTGGTGTAGGAGCGCGCCGCGGAGACCATGGCCGGGATGTCCTCGCGCGGCACGTCGACGTCCCCGACGATCTGCCGGGCGGCGGCCTGGCCGTCCCCGGCCGCGCGGATGGCCGTTGAGCCGCCCCGGGCCGCGTCGCCGCCGGAGTACACCCCGTCAAGGGAGGTCTGCTGAGCGTCGACCAGTTCGATGGTCCCCCACCTGGTGGTGGCCAGGCCGGGTTCGGAGTCAGCGATGATCGGGTTCGACGTGTTGCCAAGCGCCATGATCACCAGATCGGCCGGGACGGTCTCGCTCCGGCCGGTCGGGACGGGGCTCCGCCGGCCCGACGCGTCGGGGGCGCCCAACTCCATGACCTCCAGGACGGCGGCCGTCACGCGGTGGGTCACGTCATCGCCGAGGAATTCGCTGGGCGCCGCCAGCACGCGCAGGGCGATGCCTTCCTCAAGCGCGTGGTGCAGTTCCTCGACCCTGGCCGGCATTTCAGCCTGCGTGCGCCGGTACACGATGGTCACCTGGCCGCCGAGGCGGCGGGCCGTGCGGGCCGCGTCCATCGCGGTGTTGCCGCCGCCGATGATGAGCACCTGCTTGCCGAGGGTCTGTGGCAGCGGGGTTTCGAATCCCTCGCGATGTCCCTGCATGAGGTTCACCCGAGTGAGGAATTCGTTGGCCGACATGACGTTGAGGAGATGCTCGCCGGGCACGTTCATGAAGCGGGGCAGGCCGGCGCCGGTGCCGACGAAGGTCCGCCAGAACCCAGCGGCTCGCAGGTCGGCCAGGGTCGCGGTCTTTCCGACGACGAAGTTGGAGACGAACTGCCCGCCGAGTAGGCGGATCTTGCTGACGACGTCGTCGATGAGTTCGTTGGGCAGCCGGAACTCGGGGATGCCGTAGCGCAGGACTCCGCCGAGGGCGTGGAAGGCCTCGAACACCGTGACCGGGAAGCCTTCGGCGGCCAGCAGGTAGGCGTTGATGAGCCCGGCGGGGCCGGACCCGACCACGGCCACCGGGGGTTTCGTGGCCGTCTCCCAGGGGTCCGGACGCCCGGCGAAACGCCGGCGGACGGCGTCCGGGTCGACCGCCTTCTCCCGCTGTGGCAGGAACCATTCGATCTGGCCGATCTCGATCGGCCGCTTCTGGTGGGCGCACACGCCCTGGCACTGCAGTTCCTGCGGGCAGACGCGTCCGGTCACGTTCGGCAGCGGGTTGGACTGTTCGATCAGTTCCAGCGCTTCGCGGAACCGTCCGGTGCCGAGCAACTCGAGCATCGCCGGGATGTGGATCTGGACCGGGCAGCCGCCCTTGCGCTCGGTGCGCCCGGCGATGAGTTCGCCGATCTCGCACGGCTTCTCGGTGCACTGCTTGTCCCGGACGGCTTCCAGCCAGACGAACAGGTCGACCTCGCGTGGGCTGTAGCCCAGGGAGAGGTAGCCGAGGAACCCCTGGTTGACCAGTTCGAAATCGCCCGACCTCGCCTCGGCGGGACGGACGTACGGGCTGATCGAGTTGGCCGCCGGCCAGTTCTCGCTCAGGCCGGCGAACATCGGATACCGGTTCGACAGGTGCTGGTCGAGGGCTTTGATGAATTTCCGCTTCAAGCGCAGCGGGACGTCCCAGAGGAAGCGCATCAGCAGCGTGCTGGCGTCGTCGTCGCGGAGCAGGATGTCCCATACAGCACGGGTGAACTCGGCACTCAACTCCTCGGACCGGAACTCCGCGGCGACCGTGGCCATCCCGTCGGAGATGAACAGGTCCCGAAAGGCCTTCGGATCGGCGATCAGCCGACGACGGAGGATCTCCAGCTGGGTGTTGAAGGACTCCACGGCCGGAGTCCGTTCCAGTTCGTCCAGGTGCGTCCGGGCCGAGGCCAGGGAGGCCTCGGCATCGAGGTAGGCCGACAGCTCGCTCATCGGATGATCTCGGCGTCGCAGGTGGCCTTGACCCGGGCGATCCGCGCCAGCAGGTCGGGGGTCAGGTTGACTCGCTCCAAGGCGCCGGGGATCATCCGGGCGACGTCGCGGGCGCCGCCGTCGATGATCACCTTGGTCCGCTCGAACAGTTCAGGGACCTCCTGGTAGCAGGTCTTGCAGTCGGTACAGCGGGCCTGGTCGGCCGGATCGAGGTGCACCGGCGCGTCAGCCACCGCGACCGCGGACGGAGCCGGCGCAGTCGCGCCGACCGCACCGGACAGGCCCGACCCGAGGCCGCCGACGGTGAGCGGCACCGCGCCACCGGTCGGGGCGGTGCTGGAGGCGGCAAGATCGGCCATCGCCCGCGCGATGTCGTCCAGGGACGCGTCCCGCTGCCGGACCGACTCGTCGTAGCGGGACGCCAGGTCGGCGACGTCGGCGCGGTGCAGGGCGGTCAGCTTGTCGACGTGCTGCCCGGCGAGGTACTGCAGCATCTGCCAGTAGCGGCGGCGTTCCTCGACGAGCTCGACGATCGCGTCCGACATAGTCATCCGGCGCAGCCTCCGGGCCGAGTCGGTGGCGTAGACGAACGGCAGCCGTCCCTCCCGGTCAGCCGGGGCCAGGTCCACGTACTCGCTCACCAGGACGGCGCGCGGCTCCTCCGCCAGCCGCAGCGGACGGAACTGCTTGGCGAACCGGGCCTCGCCGAGGGCGAAGTCGGCCGGGGTGAAGGGGACCTCCAGCAGCGCAGCGCCACCATCGTCGTCAAGGTACTCCACGGAGGTGGAGGTCCAGGTCGCCTCGACGTCGGGGTTACCGTCCAGGGAGAACCACTCATGCAGGGTCGACCCGCGGCGCGGGTCGTGCACGAACACCGGGTTCATCCGGCTCTCCACCGCGCGCCTGGCGCTGGCCGCCGAGGCGGCGTCGGGGATGCCGTGCTCGGACTGGCACGGGGTGTAGACGTCCATGACCGCTGGGGCGTCGGTGTAGCTGAGGAACTCCATCGTGTTGCGCAGGAAGTGCGACTGCAACGCCGAGGTGGTCGAGCAGACGAAGACATGCGGATGGAACGACGCCAACAGGCCCATCTCCTTGCGGGTCTCCTTCTTGCCGGAGTGGGCGCTGCCGATCCGGGCCAGGTCGGAGTCCTGTCCGGTGAACGAGGACGTGGACGCCTGCCCACCGGTGTTGGAGTACACGCCGGTGTTGAGCACCAGCACCTTCAGTGGAGTCGGGCTGGACAGCACGCGCGACAGGGCGCCGAAGCCGATGTCGTAGGTGGCGCCGTCCCCGCCGATGGTCATGACGGTCGGCAGCAGGCCCAGCTCCTCGGGCGTGAAAGCCGCCCACGACAAGGTGTTCAGCTCCGCGGCGGCCGAAGCGTCCCACGCGTCGGTGAGTTCCAGGCGGGCCTCCCGGAGCGCCCGGATGTCGTCCAGGCTTTGCGCGCACAGGCCCTCGAAGATGCCCTTGGCCAGCGGTTGCGCGTCCTGGAAAAGGCTGTTCACCCACGGGTCGGTGTAGGCGTTGAAGGGCACGGTCGAGGCGTAGACCGAACTGCACCCGGTGGAGTTGGCGATCACCGCACTCGCCGGCCCGTTCCCGGTGGGGCCGCCCTCGTAGAGGTAGAGCCGCCTCTCCAGCGTCCCGCGCAGTGAGGTCAGCCGGGCCCGTCGTTCGGCGTCGGTCACGGTGTCGAGCTTCGAGGTCAGCCCGGCCAGGAGGGACTCCAGTTCCCGCAGGTGATCCTTGCGTCGCTTCTGGCCCAGGGCGTGGTTGGTGGCCATCACCAGCCGGATCGCGGTGACCTCGCCGCAGCCGCGGCAGCCGCCATGGCCGCCGGTGGTGGCGTAGTAGTTGCCTCGGTCGAGCAGCAGCCGCTTCACGTCGCCGCCGGACTCGATGGAGGAGGAGTGGAAGCGTGCCGGCGTGTTCGGGGTCCTGTTCAGGAACGCGAACCGCTCGGCCAGCAGGTCCGCCAGCAGCTGGTCCTGATCTTGCGCGACAAGGGCTTTCGGCCCGCAGACCTCGACGCACTCCAGGCAGCCGGTGCACTTCCACGGGTCGACGGTCGCGGTGAACAGGCCACCGCTGCCGGGCGACTGCCGCTCCATCGCGTCGAAGAACGGACGCGTCCGTGCGACCGGGTAGTTGGCCAGCCGCGCGCTGAGCTGGGCGTACCCGCGGGCCAGGGCCGGCGATTCGGCCACCAGCGGCGCGGCGGCCACCGAGACGAGGTCTGCCAGCGGGGCGGCGTCCCTGTTCTCGCGGTAGCCGGCGCGCACCCGCTCGCTCAGCCCGAAGACCTGGGTCTTCATGGTGTCGGCCTGGGTCGGGGTGACCTCCAGCTCACCGATCGCGGTCAGCAGCAGGTCGTGGATCTCGTGCACGCTGTTGGGGATGGCCGCGTCCGGGCAGACCAGCGCGCATTCCATGCAGCCGGTGCACAACTCGGCCTGGAATACCGGGACGGTGCGCCGGAACAGGCCCTTGTCCTTCGCAGCGGCCGTCCCGGCGGGCATGAACAGGCCGCTTCCGGGCAGCACCGGCGCCTCGGCGATCGTCCCCTCGCGGAACGGCCCGGCCATCAGCTGCTCGTAGTAGTCCGGATCGAACAGGCCCGAGCAGGCATCGTTGCCGGCGCACATCGACGCCGACAGGGACACCGTCCGCAGCGGGATCGGACGCCGCTCGGTCTCGAGGGAGGCCAACTCGGCCGCGTGGTAGTCCACCCGGTGCGTGGCGTCGATCCCCTCGCGGATCACCGCCATGTTGCCTTCGATCACCGCAGCGCCCTTGGCGCCGAACTTCTTGGCGATCTGCTGGCGCACCTTGTCCAGGATCTCCTCGCGGGACGTGCCGACGGCGACCCGGTTCACGTGGCCGACCACGGCGCCGATGAACGCGATGCCCATCATCCGGGTCTGCAGCTGCACGGTCGGGGCATGCTTGCGGGCCACGGAGAAGGCGTCGATGACGTGGAAGTCGATGGCGCGCTCCCGGATCGTGCGGCGCGCGCTGGGCGGCAGTTCCCGCCAGACCTGCGCGGGGCTGAGGTTGGACTGGAGGATGAACGTGCCGCCCGGGGCCAGCCCCTTCAACGGGTCGGTGTGGTGAAACACCTTGTGGTCGGGGGAAAGCACGATCTCGACGTCCTCGAGCTCGGCGTTGGTGATCAGCACCGGCTCGGGGCTCAGGGTGATGTAGTAGTTCGTCGGCGCGCCCGACTTCTCCGACCCGTACTTGGGAGCCGACTTGGAGTGCAGGTTGAGCGCCCCGGCCAGGATGTCGGTGAGCAGCTTTCCGGTCGCGATGGTCCCGTAGCCCCCGACCGAGTGGAAGCGGACGCGAAGCGCCCCCTCGGGCAGCAGCCGCGGGTTCGGTTCGGTTTCCAGCGCCATCAGCTCGGTCTCCGGGTAGGCCGCGCGCAGCCTCTCCTGCAGGGCGGCGAGCGCCGGGCCGGGTGAGTCCGCGAAGAACTGGGAGCCCAGGAAGATGAGCGGCTGGCCGTGGCCGTCCGCCACGTGACGGGCCGCCGCGATGAGGTGGCGCGGCTGCAGATCGTGTCCGCCGAGGCCGAAGATCGCCGTGGTCAGCCGGGGCGGCGTGCCCAGCGTCGGGATGCCCAGGTGTCGCACTTCGGCGGCGTTCTCGCACGCCTTGAACAGTGCCGAGGTGACCAGGCTGGTCAGAGCGGTGGTGTCGGACCGCTCCAGGACGATCACCGCTTTGGCGTTCCCGACGGCCGCGACCAGCTCGGCCTCCGGGAAGGGCTGCAGCAGCTTGACCGCGGCCAGGCCCACGCGCAGGCCCTGGCTGCGAAGGTACGGCAGGACGGCCTCGACATCCTCGGTGACTGAGCCGAGTCCGATCAGGACCACGTCGGCGTCCTCGCAGCCGACCGTCCGGACCGGGGCGTACGCGCGTCCGGTCAGTGCGGAGTACTCCTTCATCGCCTGGCGCACCAGCCGCGGGACGGCGCTGGCGAAATGGGTTCGGTGGTCCACCGAACCGGCCTGGAAGTCGGGCTGGTTCTGCACCGGGCCGGTCAGCCCGGGGTTGTTCACGTCGACCAGCGCGGGCACGAGCTGGCGCGTCCCCTTCTGGAACGAGTTGACCCACTGTCGTCGCCAGGCGCCGTGCAGGTCCTCGGGCACCCAGCCGAGAGTTCGGCCCACCAGGTCGCCGGCGTTGTCGCGCTCGACGCGTTCGGCGTTGTCAGCCAGGTGGACGCGAAGAGCCGCCAGGGCGTCCGGGGTGAAATCGCCGGACCGGCGGTTCAGCCACGACGTGAGCTGGTGGACGCGGCCCTTCGCGCCGAAGAGCATCTCCTGAGCCACGGTCGGGCATTCGATCCGCCCGGACGGATCGCCGAGGTACTCGGCGAGCAGTTGCGGTTCGGGCAGTAATGCCTCGCTGAGCATGTGGCTGGTGGCGAAGCCGTCCATGGCGTTGGCGACCGGGATGAGCGTCAGCGCGGCCGTCCGGTAGGCGATCGCGGCCAGATCCGCCGCCTCCTGGGGATCGGCGCCGAACAGGACCGTGTACCCCGCCGGCAGCAGCGCGTAGACATCGTCATGCCCGGCCATCACATTGAGTGAGTGCTTCGAGACCACCCGCGCGGCCACTTGCAGGACGAAGCCTCCGACCTTCTTGCCGACGGTGACGTAGTGGCTCTCCATGGCATACAGGACGCCCTGGCTGGACGAGGCGTTGGAGATGAACTGCCCGCCGGTGAGCGCCGCACCCAGCGCCCCGCTCTGCGCGGAGTGCTCTCCCTCGGGGCTGAAGAAGAAGGGGTGCCGCCCCCAGACGTTGACGGCACCCTCTGCGCGTGCCGCCTCGAAGAGTTCGGAGATCTCGGTGGACGGGGTGATCGGATACCCGATGACGCCGCCGCACACGTGGCGCATCACGTGGGCGACCGCACCGTTTCCGTTGATCACCGTCGCGATGCCCGGGTACTTCGCCGTTGAACCGTTCATGCCAGCGTCCTCCTGCGTCGCCGAAGTCCTCTCCGGCTGACGCGCCCACAATCTACCCCGCCCTCCGACAGACCCTCCGCCGGTGTCCCCCGTGACCAGATGGTGACCGGCCTGTGGACGTCGCCGCGCGGCCTGGGGGTCAGGTTCGTCGCGGGGCCAGCGTGAGGGCCTGCCGGATCGTGCCCGGGTCGCCGAGGGCGCCCACGATGTATTCGGCGACGTCGGCGCGCGCGATCCGGGAGCCCAACGGCGTCCGATCATCGGACGGCACGGCGAGGTAGACGCCGCTCGCCGGCGCATCGGTGAGGCCGACCGGTCGGACGATCGTCCAGTCCAGGCCACTGGCCCGCACGACCTCTTCCTGGGCGTCGTGATCGGCGAGAGCCCGGGCGAGGACGGTGCGGATCAGCAGTTGGACGGGCAGCGGCGCGTGCGTCGCAGAGCCTCCGGCACCGTACGTCGAGTGCACGATCAGGCGCCGGATTCCGGCCTCCTCCATGGCCGTGACCACGTTCTCGGTGACCGCTGCGCGGGGCCGGCTCCGGTCGCCGGAAGAGCCGCCGACGGTGACGACCACCGCGTCGGCGCCGTCCACCACGCCGCGAACCTCCTCGATGTCGAGGGCATCCGCTGCCGCGACCGTGACCCCAGGGCCTGTGGCGCCCGCGCCCGAGCGGGACACCGCTATCACGTCATGGCCGGCGGCTGCGGCTTGCCGGACGACTTCGGCACCCGTCCCGCGGCTTGCGCCGATCACCACGATCCTCATGCGGCCATCTTCGTGTGCTGCGGGGGGCTTCGTCGAGGCCGCTGCGCCCGCCGACTTCGTCGGATTCTCCGGGGCGCTGGGGAGCGGAGCTTCTGCAGGGCGGAATGGGGCGATGGGCGGCGGGCCCTGGCCCGGCACGTCGGGCGTGGTGATCGCGCCTGTCAGCTGACGGGCCAGAGCAGGGCGTCGGCGTCCTTGCGGGTGCGCCCGTCTGGCCGGACGCCGACGGGAGCCACGCCGAAGGCGCAGATCGTGACCGCGGTGAAGGGTGGGGCGATGCCGAACTCGCGGCTGAGGCCCGCCCTGTCGAAGGTCGCGAATTGCCGGACGTGGAGCCCCAGGGCCTCGCCCTGGACGCTCATGTGCGCCACCGCGCTGCCGAGGTCGTACAGCGGCAGATCGAAGTCGGGGTGCCAGGCCTCATAGATGTTGACCACGAACAGGCTTGCGGCGAGCGCCCAGTCGGAATGGCCCTGGACGTAGCGCTCGATCCGGGCCCGGAGGGCGTCGCCGCGGCGTCCGACGATGAACCGCCACGGCTGCTGGTTCCGCGCCGACGGGGCCCAGCGCGCGGCTTCCAGGAGCAGGCGCACCTCGTCGTCGCCGACGCGGTGGGCGGGATCGAACTGCTTGGGGCTCCAGCGCTGCCTCAGCAGCGGTGCGATGTCGGTCATGGCGGCAATCTAGCCCCGCTCCTCTCGGTCGGCGGGGCGCCCGTGCCAACGCCGGGTCGTGCGCCGATTCCCGAAACCACCCTAGGACGCCGGGCCGGCGGGGGTGTGAGAAGGTGTGCCTCGTCACCGTCTCGGCCCAGCGCCTGTGGTGGTCGGGAACTTCGCCGGACAGCGGTTCGCTCAGGAGGCACCTGTGGAGGATCTGGTCAGCATCACCGTGACCGCCGAGGACGCCGAGGACCTTGCGACGATCGCGCACGCCCTGGTCAGTGAACGCCTGGCAGCCTGCGCGAACATCACCCCGGGCATCCGATCGATCTATCGGTGGGACGGTTCGATCTACGACGGGACAGAGGCCTTCGCCATTCTCCACACCCGTGCCGCCCTGGTGGAGCAGGTCTTCGAGCGGGTCCGTGACCTCCACCCCTACCAGACTCCCCAACTCATCGCGCTGCCGATCGTCCAGGTCGACCAGGACTACGCCGTGTGGGTCTGCGACTCCACGACCGCGGCCTACTGAGCGCGACCCGGAGGGACGGCCCATCCCGGTCGACCGGTTCTGACCCGGACGCCACGGGTTCGGATTAGCCTGCAGGTATCGAGCCGTCGAGGCGGGGAGGCGACGATGCGCTGCCAGGTCTGCGGGTTGGACGTCATGACGGGAATGTCGGTGTGTCCCCGCTGCGGCACACCGATGGCGCACGAGGCGACGCCGGCGCCTCCCCGTGGTCAAGCTGCGGCGGCTCCGCACGCGACCCAAGGGCAGGTCGGCGATCCGTCCGGCCACGCGGTCCAGCCGCCGCCCGGGGAGCCGCGAGCCGGCTACCCGGCCGCCCCTTACCCGAGTCCGGGCCAGCCTCCGTGGGGCCCGGCCGGTGGACCCGTGCCGGGACAGCCGCCGATGTGGTTCGGGCCGCCCGGACCGGGCGCCCCCAGCGTCGGCCCGGGCGGTTCCGGCATCGGCCCCGGTGGGCCGCCGATATGGTATGGGCCCACGGCGCCCACGGGCCCCGCCCAGCCCGCAGCCCACACGTCGGGCGGGGCGCCGCCGGTCGGCTTTGTCACACCCCCGCCCGGCGGGCCGGGCATGGCACCCCCCAGTCCTCCCACGGGGTTCGGTGGGCCCGGGGTGGAGGACGGATCGCAGGAGAAGAAGCCCACAGCGAAGTCCAGCCCTCGTCCGGGCTCCTCGCGCCGCCTGCTCGTCATCGTGGGCAGCGTCGCGGCGGCGGTCGTCCTGATCGCCGCCGGGCTGATCGTGGTCCCCAAGCTGTTGGCACCGAACGTCGCTGCCTTGCGCGACAAGGGCGATGTGGCGGGGCTGATCGCCGCGCTCGTCTACAAGGACGATCCGCAGATCCGCAAGGAGGCCGCCTTGGCGCTGGGCGCGTCCAAGGCGCCTGAGGCCTTGGCGCCGCTGCTGACCGCCCAGTCCGACGCGGACGCGGCGGTGAGTGCGGCGGCCACCAGCGCTTCGGTGGAACTGGCTGCCGGCCTCGCCGACGACGAGGCCACCCGGAATCTGCTGGCGCTGTCGGTGGAGTCGGCCGCACCCGTCGGCGGTTCCGAGGGCGCGGCCGTCCGGACGCTGAACTCCTACCTCGAACGGCTGGGCATGCCACGCGCGCTGCAGGCGACGCTGACCGTCCAGAACGATTCGAGGTCGCAAGTGAGCCAAGCCGCCCTGGACCGGTCGATGGCGTCGTTGAGCTCCTACCCGGACGTGACCGCCGCCCTGACCAGCCTCATCGAGTTCGCGAAGGTCACCACCGGCGCCTGGAGCGAGGGGGCCACCGCGGCCGTCCCGGTGTACCTGGACTCCCTCAACTCCTCGACGGCACTGGTGGCCCTGCTCGCGGTCAGCACGGACGCGCGCCCGGCGGTCGCCGCTGTCGCGGAGAAGGCCTTGCCGTCGGTGATCGGCGGGCTCTCCGACGAGAGCCTGGTGGCGGCTCTGCTGAGCCAGATCAAAGTCGGCTCGAAGGAAGTCAAGAGCCGGGCACAGGCGCTGCTGAACGACCAGTTGGTCGCCATGGGCGTCAAACGCGGGGTGAAAGCGGTGCTCGACACCAAGGCCGGTGACGCGTGGCTCGCGGTCGCCCTGCGGGTGAAGGTCTCCGATCTCTCCGCCGAGACGCGGAAACGCAACATCCAACTCGACGAGCTGGATTGGATCACCGGCAAGGCGTCCAAGGTGCCCAAGGGCACCCGCATCAAGGAAGCCCCCAGCTACAAGGCGAACGGGCGCTTCCACCCGCTCATCGTGATCCGAAAGGACAACCCGTCCTTCACCTGGAAGGCCGTCTCGCCGACAGCGCTGCGTTTCCTCGAGCTCGTCGCCGTGGTCAGCGTCAGCGAGCGGGTCGTCCAGGTCTGCCCGTACACCAACAACGTGAAGGTGACCCGCTACCGGCCCGTCGTGACGATCAAGCTCTACTCCGCGCAGTCCGCCCGCCTGGTCACCACGAAGACGCTGACGGGTGGGACGCCGAGCTACTGCAAGTCGACGGTGTGGGCCGTGCCGGGCGACAGGCTGGAGATCCACGGATCGACACCGAACCCCAAGCCGTGGCTGTCCTCGGTCGTCCACGCCCCCTGATCCGGGAGTCGTTCCACCTGGCCGGTGCCTGGGCCGCAACCGTCAGTCGTTCCACCAAGAGGAGGCGCAAGCCATGAAGCCGACGGCGAGGGCGTGCCTTGGTCCACCGAACACGGGGGACAGGAGCACACGCTGCAGATCGACCCCGGCCGGGCGCGCGATCAGGCTGGTCGCGGTGACCATGAGTCTCGTCCTGACCGGCTGCGGCACAGGACCGGCGAACCCTGTGGCCTCCGGGTCGGCCTCCGCTGGGGCGGCCTCCCCCGGGGCCGGCACCGCCAGCGCGCCGGCCGGAGAGCTGTCGGCCGGTCAGGTCGCGCTGCTCTACATGGACGCGCTGCGCGGGGACACCGCCGGGCTGAAGGCCTACAACCCGGACACGGCCATGAACGAGAGTGCGTTCGACGGGGTCAACACGGGCACCTTGAAGTCGCTCGGGGTCACCCCGACCGAGGAGCAGAACCAGCGACTCGCCCAGGCGAAGCGGACCGCTCTGGCAAGGGTTGAGACGGGAGTGGTGAAGGAATCCGTGACGGGCAGCACCGCCACCGTCACCCTGGCCATCCGTGGCATCGACCTGATCGGGTCCTTCCGCACCCACGCCGCCTCCATCGACAAGTCCAAGGTGACCGAGGCCACGAAGGCAGCCACGTACGTGGACGTGCTGGTCAGGGCGTGGAACGACGCGCCCCTGGTGGAGAAGGCAACCAGCGTCGACCTGGTGCTGACCTATCCCCCCGGGGTGGCCTCCGGCGGCGTGTGGGTTCCGGACGCCGCGGGCGCCAAGGCCCTGATCCAGGCCTTCGTCAAGGTCACCTGAGCCCGATTCCGTGCCTTGGCCGCCAGCCCTCCTGGCTCCGGTGCCGCCGGCCGATCATCGTCCGATCGACCGGCAGGTACGCCACAGTCCGATGCCCGTGGCCCGAGCGACGGCTTCAGCCGCTCGGTAGTCCGGGTAGCGCTCTGGCATGGGTTCGCCGCCGGGGTACCAGGCCTCGGCCATCCCCGCCGACACCATGGAGAGGGCCGCGTCGGTCCGGTTCACCGTGACGTAGGAGAGGTGGCGCCCGAAGCGGTCGATGGGGTCCGCAAGTGGATCGCCGGACAGGATGACGCGCCGTCCGGCAACCAGCTTTCTCAGCGCCGAGGTGGCCTGCTGGGCGCCGCACTCGGGCTGGGATCCCGCGTGGCTCACCTCAGGGGCGTCGATGCCCAGCAGCCGGACCCGGATCATTTGCCCGTTTCCCCTTGTCGCGCTGAAGGTGTCCCCATCGCTGACATGGGTGACGGTGACGGTCTCGCCGGGCGGCGGCTTGCTCGGCGTGGCGGTCGGGATCGACGAGGTTCGGGACTGGGCCGGTGAACCCGGCACGGGTGCGGCAGGGGTCGCTCCCGCCCAGGACGGTGTCGGCTCCGGCGGCTGCGACCGCGTCGGGGCGCAGGCCGCCAGCAGCAGGAGGGCGACGACGAGGGCCCATCCCGGCGCAGGCCATGGACGAGCGCCCGTCCCGCCGCCCGTCCGCGCCCCGATCATGCGGGCAGCCTACGACCGCCGTCCGACAGTCTCAGGGGCGCCGGGACCGACTCAGTGCCCCTCGAGCTGTCCTGGTGGGTGCTCACTCGGTGTTGGCGTGGGCGGACCGGGCCGTGGCGTTGTCGATCTTGCGAAGGAGAGCCAGGCGGAGGCAGACCGCGTCGAACACGACATGGCAGACCTGGTCGAACAGACTCGACAGCGGCTGGATCGTCGGAGATTCGCCCTCCCGGCGGTACTTGGTTGCTGCCGGGATGTGGAGGACGGAGGTCGCGGCGGTCCCCAGGGCCGAATCCGGGTCGGTCGTCACCGCGTACACCAGTGCCCCCAGGGAGCGTGCCTGTTCGGCCACCCGAACCGTCTGGGCCGTCGTCCCCGAGCCACTCACTGCGACCAGGGTGTCGTCGGGCCCAACCGGCGGAGTGGTGGTCTCGCCCACCACGTGGACCTGGAGGCCCAGGTGCATCAGGCGCATCGCGAGGGCCTTGGCCATGAAGCCGGAGCGACCCTCGCCAGTCACGAGGATATGTCCGGCGGCCTGGAGCCGGTCGGCCAGGCCGTCCACCTCAGCTGGGTTCAGCTTGCCGACCACGGCCTCGATCTCGCCGAGGATCGTCCGGAGCAAAGCCGCAGTGCCCACGCCGTCTGCAGTGGGGCCATCCGCGGGCGTCGGGGCGCTCATCGCTGCACCACCCTCGGAACCGGGATGCCGGCGGCGGCCAGCAGGGTGGCGGTGGCGCCGGCGGGGTCGTTGCTGCCGGTCACCGCTGAGCCGACGATGACTCGCACGTTCCGGCCGGCCAGGGGCGGCAGGTCCGCGGCTGTCAGGCCGCCGGCGATGGCAACCGTCCGACCCTCCGCCCATGGGCCGAGCTGCGTCAGCGGGGAGGCGCCGGTGGCCTGGGTGTCCTTGCTGACGTGCGCGGCGAGGACGACCTCGACCGGCAGCCGGTCGGCCAGCGCCTGGCGGGCCGCGCCGTCCAGGCCCATCAGGTCCACCACGACCTCCAGGCCGCGTTCGGCGGCCACGGCCACGGCGGTGTCGATGGTCGCGCTCGGCGCGAGGCCGAGGACGGTGGCCGACCGGGCCCCGGCGTCGTAGACCATGCCGAACTCCCAGCGCGCGTCGTCGACCGTCTTGAGGTCGGCTAGGACGGGGGTTCCACCCGATGCCGCAACGACGTCACTGAGGAAGCCTTGGCCGTACTTCTTGATCATCGACGTGCCCACCTCGAGCCAATCGACCAACGGCGCGACCTCGGTGACGAGGGCGAGCGCGGCCGGGGGCGAGATCCGGTCGAGGGCGACTTGGAGTTGCACAGCGTTTTCCTTCCTGTCGGTCATCGGTTCGGGCTTCCCGCAAGCGCGGGCTCTGCGGACATCGCCGCGAGGAAGGCGTCCAGTTCCGCCCGGCGGGGCAGGCCGTCCTTGTCGCCGGGAGAGGTGGTGGCCAGTGCGCCGACTGCGGCGGCGCGTTCGAGAGCGGCCTCGTCGTGGAGTCCATCGAGATGGGCGCTGATCAGCCCGGCTGCGAAGCCGTCGCCGGCCCCGACCGTGTCGACCACGGACACCGGGAAGACGGGCCGCTTGAGGCGGTGCTGGGCAGTGAACAGGGTTGCGCCGCGGGCGCCGTCCTTGATCACCACACGTTGGACGCCGGCCGACAGGTACCACTCCGCCACCGCCTCGGCGGTGGCCCGGCCCGTCAACAGGCAGCCTTCGGCCAGGCCTGGCAGAACCCAGTCGCAGGCACGGGCCATCGCGTTGGTCGCCTCGACCATCTCCGCCGGCGAGCGCCAGAGGTTGGGGCGCAGGTTCGGATCGAACGAGATGGACGCGCCGGCGTTGCGAGCTACCTCCACGGCGTGGAAGGCGAAAGCCCGCGTCGTCGGGGAGAGGGCCAGCGGGATGCCCGTGACATGGAGGTGCCGGGCCGTGGCGATGTAGTTGTCGCTCGACTCCGACGGTGCCAGACGGCTTCCGGCGGAGTTCTTGCGGAAGTAGACGACCTCCGGATCGCCGCCCTGAGCCATGCTCTTCAGCTGGAACCCGGTGGGTGCGACCTCGTCGACGCTGACCTGGCTGACGTCCACCCCTTCTGCGGCGAGTTCCTCCACGCAGAAGCGCCCGATGGGATCGGCGCCCACCCGGCCGACCCAGCCCACACGATGTCCGAGCCGGGCCAGGCCGGTGGCGACGTTCGCCTCGGCGCCCGCTTGGGCCATCGTGTAGCCGCGGACGCGGTGAAGCTGGCCAGGGGCGGTGGCGACGAACATGCCCATCACTTCGCCGAACGTGACAGCGTCCAGATGCCTCATGCCACTGCCTCCTCTCTGGCGATCGCGATCGTGGGGTTGGTGACCACGTTGTCGAGGCGGCCGACGCGATCGATGACGGCGCTGACCCGGCTGCCCGGGACGATGGCGCCGGTCCGGCCGGGGGCGCCGGTGAGCAGGACGTCGCCGGGCCGGAGCGTCAGCACGCTCGTGACATAGACCAGGCACTCGGCCACCGAGCGAGCCAGGTTCGCCGTGGTCGAGGCGGGCAGGTCCACCTCGTCCACCGTGAGTCGAACGGTCAGATCGTCCAGGTCGACAAGACCCAGACCCGTCTCGATCCAGGGTCCGAGCGGGGTCCAGCCGTCCCCGGACTTGGCGGCGAACCACAGCGGGTCGGTTCGCTGCAAGTCCCGGGCGGTGACGTCGTTGGCGATGGTCACCCCGAAGATGTGGTCGGCCACCTGATCGAGGGTGAGGCGACTCGCTGTGCGACCGATCACGATCGCGAGCTCGGCCTCGGCCTCGACCAGTCCGATGCCGGGCGGCAGGGGAATGGGCTGCCCCGGGCCGGTGAGGGTGGTCACCGGCTTGAGGAAGGACTGCGGCGGCAGGGCGCGATCGGCAGGGCCAGTGTTGTGGGCCATTCCGACGATCGTTCGTGGCACGACCGGTGCGAGGAGTCGTGCCGCCGACAGCGGCACCACCGTCCCGGTGCGGCGGACTGGGCCGCCGACCCAGGGGGCGGAGTCGAAGGGGCTCTCGATGAGGGCGTAGCCGTTGGACTCGACGCTGGCGTAGCCGCTCCCGCCGGGGTGGGAGATTCGAGCGATGCGCATGGTCAGCCCCTCACTGCGTCGCGGGCGAGCTCTCGCGGGCCGGTTGCGGCCGCTGCGGGGCTCGCGGGGGCCTTGATCAGGAACATCAACCCGGCGGCGATCAACAGGCAGGCGGCCATCAGCAGGAAGGACGCGTCCGTGGAGCCCGTGGTGCCGTTGAGCCAGCCGATGAGGTAGCTGCCGGCGAACCCACCGACCGCGCCCAGGGAGTTCACCAGGGCGATCGCCGGAGCCGCCAGCTGCCGCGGCAGGAGTTCGGGGATGTGGGCGAAGTAGGGTCCGTACGGGGCGTACATGCAGGCGCCGGCGACGGCGAGCAGGACGAACGCGGCCCAGAAGTTGTTGTGGAGGGCGTAGGAGCCGTAGAAGGAGAGGCCGCCGACCAGCAACCAGGGCCAGACGTACCGGCCGCGATGCCCGGAGTTGTCGGAGGCCTTGCCGTTGACGATCATCGCAACCACCGCGAACGCATAGGGAATGGCCGAGATCAGGCCGGTCATGCCGATTCCCTGTCCCGTGCCTGCCTTGACGATCGAGGGGAGCCAGAAGACGAAGCCGTAGATCCCCAGGCTCCACAGGAAGTACTGGGTCGAGAGCAGGACGACGTTCCGTGAGCGGAGCGCCTCGGTGTAGCTGGCCGAGTCATTGGCGAAGCCGGCCTGCTCCTCGGCCAGGGTGGCGATCAGGGTGGTCTTCTCGGTCTCGTTCAGCCAGGCCGCGTCGCGCGGCTTGTCCTGCACCATCTTGCGGAAGACGAACGCCCACAGGATGGCCGGAATGCCTTCGATGATGAACATGCCGCGCCACGAGGTGGCCTCGATCAGGAAGCCGGAGATGGCGGTGAGCCACAGCACGGTGACCGGGTTGCCGAGGATCAGGTAGGTGTTGGCCCGGCCGCGTTCTCTCTTGGTGAACCAGTGGGACAGGAAGATCACCATCGCCGGCAGGACGGCGGCCTCGACCACCCCGATGAGGAAGCGCACCACGATCAGCGAGGTGGCGTCGAACAACAACCCCTGCACCGTCGCCAGGCCACCCCAGGCGATCAGGGACCAGAAGATCAGGTTGCGCACGCTGCGCCGCTCGGCGTAGATCGCGCCGGGGATCTGGAAGAGGAAGTAGCCGAGGAAGAAGGCCGCTCCGATGAAGGCGGAGATCCCGGCCGAGATGGCCAGATCCTGCTGCATGCCGCCCGCAATGCCGACCGAGAAGTTGGAGCGGTCGAGGTATGCCAGGGAGTAGGTGACGAACGTGATCGGCAGCAGTCGTGACCACCGCTGGGTTCCGATCACTCCGGTTCCGCCGACCTTCGGCGGTGTGGTGTTGCCCATCGTTGGGCTCCTTTCGTGACGTCTCTGTCGAGCTTCCGTTATGTGGAAGTTACTTTCAGGATGTAGAAATCCTGCCCGGATTGGTCAGGCTTGTCAAGCCCTCTTCCGTCTCGCAGATTGCGCTTCCGCAATATGGAAGCAAACGGGGCTAGGCTGGCAGCATGAGTGCTGCATCGGAGATTTCGGGCGCCCGCCCGTCCGCTACGTCCGGCGAGCGTCCCGACATGGTCGGCAAGGCGCTGCGGGTGTTGAAGGCGATCGGAGAGGGTTCGCTGGAGGGGGTGACACTGACCGAGGTCGCCAAGGCCACCGGTTTCCCGCTCTCGACGGCTCACCGGCTCGCCGGCACCTTGGTGCGGGAGGGCTTCGTCGACGTCGACGAGTCCACCAGGCGCTACCGCGTGGGATTGGCGGTGTTCGCGCTGGCCCAGCGGGTCTCGGCGGGACGGGGCTTCGATGAGATCGCCCTGCCCGTGCTGCGTCGGCTCTCGATGCAGACCCAGGAGTCGGTGCTGATGTCGGTTCTCGACAAGGACGGCCAGCTCTACGTCGCGCACGTGCAGGGACCGCTCCAGTTGAATGTCATCGGCGATCCCGGCACGCGCGGGCCGATCCACTGCACCTCGATGGGGAAGGTGCTGATCGCGTTCGCCCCGGCTCCGGTCCGTGAGCACTTGGTGGCGACACTGGAGCTGACCCGGCTTGGACCGAACACCATCACCGACCGGGTGGGATTCGCCGCCGGGATCGAGGCCGTTCGCGCTGGCGGCTACGCCATCTCCGACGAGGAGCACGAGGTGGGGGTCCGCGCCGTCGGGGTGCCGGTTCTGGGTGCGGACGGCAACGCCATCGCGGCCATCTCGGTCGCCGCGCCGGCCTTCCGGCGCTCGGTGGCGGACCTGGTCGGCATGGTGCCGGCGTTGCAGGACGCCGCCCACGAGCTGTCGCTGACGCTGCCCGCGCGCTGAGCCCGGAGTCTGCTGCGGGTTGCACCGGGTCCCGGTTCGCGCCCGGACTGCTCCGGCCGGCGCGGACGGGCAAGAGTGCCCATGGTGCGGGAGTCTCCCGGCGGTGAATATGGCAGTGAAGGCCCCGGCCGAACGCCGGCGTGGTGGCGGAGCGACGACAATCCAGCCGAGGTCGCCCAAGCGGATCCCGAGGAAGGAGACTCCCATGGCCGGAGCAGAATCCAAGAACGTCGGCACCCCTGATGAGGTGCGAGAGTTCCCGAAAGGACGCGGCAACGTCGTCAACATCGGAGGGGGCCAGGTGGCTCTCCTCACCCTCCAGCCCGGCTGGCGCTGGTCGGTCCATGTCAAGCCCGCCGTGGGGACGGAACTCTGCCAGGCCCCGCACTTCCAGTACGTGATCTCTGGACGGCTCCATGGCTTGATGGCTGACGGGACCGAGTTCGAGGTCGGACCGGGGGATGTGAATGTGCTCCCGCCCGGGCACGACGGCTGGGTGGTCGGCGATGAGCCGGCTGTGGTGATCGACTGGGGCGGGGCGCACGTCTGGGGCAAGGCGGAGTAGGCACTTCGGCGGAGCCGCACCGTGCGCGAGCACGTCATAGCTGGGCGGGACCGACCGCGGGGCCGGTCCCGCCCAGCGCTGGCTGTCGGTGCGAGGAACTAGACTCCCGGGTCGTCCCCTGACGTGACCATGAAGGATGACCAGCGTGTCTGAGCGCGTCCACCCGGCGGACCGCGCCGCCGGCCGCAGTGCGGCTGCGGGCCTTGCCGTCTGGACGGCCGTCGGCGCGGCCTTCGCGTTCATGGCGTGGACGGCGGTTGCCGGAGTCCTGCCGCTCGCGCTCCCGGGTCGGCCGCAGGCGGACCCGCTGACCGTCGTGATCTCGATGGTGGCGGACCTGACTGCCCGGTTGGCCGCACTGGCCACCCTGGGCAGCCTGGCCGGCGTGATCGCGTTCCTGCCCCTGGGGCCGGACCACTCACTCGGCGTGCCGGGGCGCCGCCTTGCCCGGTGGGCCGGCCGGTCGGCCCAAGTGTGGTTCGCGGCTTCGGTGTTGATGACCTTCGCCAACTCGGCCTTCGTCAACGGCGTCCCGCTGGGCTACACGCTGAGTCTCCAGACGTGGTGGACCTTCCAGCGCTCCACGCCCAGCGGGCTCGCCTGGCTGACCGCCGCGATCGTGGCACTCTCGACCGCCCTCGTGGCGTACGCGTCACGACGGGTGGCCCCGTACGCGCTGGCGCTGATCGGCGGCACCCTGGCGGTGACCTTCATCGCCGTCACCGGGAACGTGTCGGTCGGACAGGATCACGACTGGGCCACGGACGCGGCCGTCGCTGCGGCCCTGGCGCTGGTCCCGCTCGCGGGCGGGGCGGTCGGCGTCGTGCTGGGCCACGTCCTCGGCCGTGAGGCGGCCGCGTCCACTCTCGCCGCGGTGCGGCGCTACCAGCGTGCGGTGGTCCCGCTTGTGCTGGTGGCTGGTGCGGCCCACGCGCTGATCGCCTGGCAGGAACTGGCTGGAGAGTCGCCGCTGCAGGTGTCTTTCGGCGTCCCCACCATCGGGTTCTTCGTGTGCCTGGTGCTGCTGCTGGCGAGTTGGGGGTGGCGCCGTGCGTTCGGTCTCACCTCCCCGCACGCCGATCCAGCTCGGGCCGCGTCCTCGGTGGTTCGCGACGTCGTGGTCCTGATCGGGTACGCCGCCTGCCTGACCGCCGCCAACCACCTCCCGCCGCCGCGGTTCCTGGTGCCGCAGACGATCCAGATCAACTACCTCGGCTACGAGATGGACGTGCCGGCCACCTTCGAGCGCCTGGTCGGCCTGGGTCGTCCCAACCTGCTGTGGGTCCTGCTCTCGCTGGGCTCCCTGGCGGCGTACCTCTGGGGCGTGATCCGGGTGCGCCGGGCCGGCGGACGCTGGTCGGTGTCCCGGCTGCTCGCCTGGCTGGGAGGCTGGGGGCTGACCCTGTACCTGGCGGTCAGCGGACTGTGGGAGTACTCCACCGCGGTCTACAGCTGGCACATGCTCGTGCACATGACGGTGAACATGCTCGTGCCGATCCTGTGCGTTCTCGGCGCCCCGCTCACCCTGCTGGACACCGCCGCTCGGCGCCGCGCCGAGGGCGAACTGGCCGGCCCCCGCGAACTCCTCACTGCCCTGGCCGAGAATCGACTGGTGCACTGGCTGCTGAGCCCGCCGGCGCTGTGGCTCAACTACGTCAGTTCGCTGTATCTCGTCTACTTCACCCCACTCTTCCCGTGGCTGATGAAATACCACTGGGCGCACCAGCTCATGCTGCTGCACTTCATGGTGGCCGGCTACGCCTTCTTCAACCTGGTCGTGGGGGTGGATCGGCAGCTGTGGCGGCTGCCGCACCTGGTCAAGTTCGCGCTGATGCTGAGCATCATGCCGTTCCATGCCATCTTCGCCGTGGGCATCATGATGGCCCGATCCCTGATCGGCGGCGACTTCTACTCCGCCATCGCCGTCAGCTGGGTGGGCGACCTGATGGCCGACCAGAACATTGCCGGCCAGATCACCTGGTTCACCGGCGAGATCCCTATGTTCATCGCGGTGATCGCCCTTGCCGCACAGTGGTTCCGGCAGGACCGGACGGAGGCGGTGCGCAGCGACTCCCTGGCGGACGCGAGCGGTGACGACCCGATGGCGGCCTACAACCAGATGCTCGCGCAGTTGGCCGAGCACGATCGCCGGGCCGACGTCACGGCCAGATTCGACGAGCGGGGGAGGTCGGAATGAGCGCCGGCAACGCGACCCCGACGCCCTCGGGCGGACTTGATCAGCGGATCGAGTTGGACATCTCCGGAATGACGTGTGCGGCGTGCGCGAACCGCATTGAGAAGAAGCTCAACAGACTCGACGGCGTCCGGGCAACGGTGAATTACGCGACCGAGCGGGCCGTCGTCCTCGGCGTTGCGCCGGAACGGACGGACGTGGTCGTCGCCGCTGTCGAGGCGGCCGGCTACGGGGCTGCGCCGGTGGTCGAGGGCGCCGAGGGGGACGGCTACAGCGACCGGGTGAAGCTGCTGCGGAACCGTCTGCTGGTGGCGGCGCTGCTGACCATCCCGCTCGGCGACGCCGCGATCGTGCTCGCCCTGGCCCCGCAGATGCGCTTCCCGGGCTGGCAGTGGGTGCTCATCGCCCTGGCGCTGCCGGTGGTGTTCTGGTGCGCCTGGCCGTTCCACCGTGCCGCCTGGCGGAACCTGCGGCACGGTGCGACAAGCATGGACACCCTGGTCTCGCTGGGCGTCCTGGCCGCCTTCAGCTGGTCGGTCGTGGCCACGCTCATCGGCGCCGAGGATCACGAGGGCTACTGGATCGGCTACGGCATCGCGCCGGCCGGCGCCGACACGCTCTACCTCGAGGCGGCCGCGGCGGTGACCACGTTCCTGCTCGGCGGCCGCTACATCGAGGCACGATCCAAACGTTCGGCCCGAAGCGTCCTGTCCGCGCTGGGCAGGATGGCCCCGACCACGGTACGGGTCATCCGGGATGGCGTTGAGCAGGTCGTCCCCATCGGCTCGCTGGCCGTCGGTGAGCGGTTCGTGGTGCGGCCCGGCGAACGCATCGCCACCGACGGGCGCATCCTGGTCGGCTCGTCGGCGGTGGACACCTCGATGATGACCGGGGAACCCACCCCGCGCGAGGTCACCGAGGGAGACCGCGTCCTGGGCGGCACCATCAACACCACCGGGGCGCTCGTCGTGGCAGCCGAGAAGGTCGGTGCGCACACGCAGTTGGCCCAGATGGCGGCCACCGCCGAGCAGGCGCAGGCACGCAAGGCGGCCGTCCAGACTCTGGTGGACAAGGTCGTCGGCGTGTTCGTCCCGGCCGTCCTGGTGATCTCCCTTGCCACGCTCGGCGGCTGGCTCCTGGCGGGCGCCGGTCCGCGGACGGCGTTCAGCGCCGCCATGTCCGTCCTCATCATCGCCTGTCCCTGCGCCCTGGGGTTGGCCACGCCGACCGCCCTCATGGTGGGGGTCGGACGCGGCGGGCAGTTGGGCATCCTCATCAAGGGGCCGGATGCCCTGGAGGCGTCCGGGGTCATCGACACCGTGGTTCTGGACAAGACCGGAACGCTGACCACCGGAACGATGACCCTCGATCGGGTGGAGGCGTTCGGCGGCTGCTCCGAGGACGGGTTGCTGGGCCTGGCCGCGTCGGTCGAGAACCGGTCGGAGCACCCGGTCGCCCGGGCCGTCGTGCGCGCCGCGCGTGAGCGCGGTCTCGAACCGGCCACCTCAGTGGACGTGACCGCCCTGCCCGGACAGGGTCTGCGCGGGACGCTGACCACCGGGGACCGGACCCGCGAAATCCTGCTGGGCAATCCGGACCTGCTGGCCGGGCGCGGGATCGAGTTGCCTGCCCAGGCGCTCGACCTGGTCGAGGCTGCGGCCGACGCTGGGCGGACCTGCGTCCTCATGGGGGTGGACGGCCTGGCGGTCGGCGGCTTCGTGGTTTCCGACGCGATCAAGGACTCCGCGCCCGGTGCGGTGGCGAGGCTTCGGGCGATGGGACTGCGCACGGTCCTGGTCACCGGTGATCGCAGCGGCGCGGCGGAGTTGGTGGGCCGTGAGGTCGGCGTGGACGAGGTGATCGCGGAGGTCCTGCCCACCGACAAGGCGGGTGTCATTGAACGGTTGCAGGCGTCCGGACGCCGCGTGGCGATGGTCGGTGACGGCATCAATGACGCGGCCGCGCTCGCCACCGCCAACCTAGGCATGGCGGTGGTCACCGGGACGGACGTGGCGATGAAGTCCGCCGACATCATCCTGGTGCGCCGCACCCTGGACGTCGTTCCGGACGCCATCGCGCTGGCCCGCCGGACGCTCGGCACCATCCGGGGCAACCTGGTCTGGGCGTTCGCCTACAACGTCGCCGCCATCCCGCTTGCCGCCGCCGGCCTGCTCAACCCGTTGATCTCAGGCTTGGCGATGTCGTTGTCGAGCGTCTTCGTGGTCACCAACTCGATGCGGCTGCGGCGCTTCGTCCCGGCCCGCTGAGCGTCGACGTCAATCGATGAGCTTGTCCTTGAGTTTGGAGATCGCGGAACTGCTCACCCCGCACGCGCTGACGTAGCCCTTGAAGGAGCTGTAGTTGCTGCGCATCGTCCCCAGCGCCGCGTCGAGGTACTCGCGGCGCACCCCCGGTCCGTTGTAGCTGTTGGACTTGAGGAACTCGGTCATGATCGTCGACGACGAGGCTCCCAGGAGACCCTGGAGCACCGCGGCCACCCACCCGGAGCGGTCCCAGCCCCTCAGGCACTGGAAGACCACCGGCTTGTTGCTGTCGGCGATCAGCTTCAGCGCCTTCCCGACGCTGGACCGGTTGGACGAGTTCGTCACGTACTGGCGGTACATGGCCTGCTTCTGGGCCAGCGTGCTCGAACTGGGGTTCGTGATGGAGTAACGCACCTTGTCGATGCCGGAGATCGTCCCCGTGCTGGACGGCGACAGGGCCACCATCGTGCCGATGCCGAGGGTCTTGAGGATGAACTTGTCCATCTTGGTGGCGCCGGACAGCTTGCTGGACCGGTAGACGAGGTTGCGACGCATCCGTCCGCCGTCCACGCTGATGCCGTCGCCCTCGCCGGCCACGTCGCGGAAGTTCGGCGCCCCCTTGAGCCGCACGGTCTTCGAGTCCGGCACGACCTTGGTGCCATCGGAGGAGGAGTACCAGATCCGGCCCTCGTCGAAACCCTGCGTCCGGGAGCTGTACGTGCCGGAGACCACTTCGACGTCGATCGGCAGCCCGAGTTTGCTCGGCCCGTAGCCGTCGTAGGCCGTCTTGATTTTCCCAGTGACGATGCTGGCGCCGAGCGAGGAGGAGTAGTACATGTCGGCTGAGCTGAATCGCTGCTTCAGCCCTCCGGACACCGAGCCCACGTCCGCGAGGGGCAGACCCACCCACGCCTGGTTGGGGACGTACAGGGCGAGCAGTTCGGCGGGGACGTCGTAGCTGCCGAAGACCTGGGCCTGGGCCTCCGGGCCGCGGACGGCTGCGGCGACCGCGGCGCCGGCCATGCCGGTGATCAGAAGGCGGCGAGTGATCATCGATATCCCTTTCCACGATTCGCGCTGCGCCGGCCTGCGGGCAGGCGTGCGCGGTGCCTCAGAATCTAGAGCGACACGGCGTCTCGATCCTTAGAAGTTCCTAAGAAGCCGGGTGAAGCCGCAGATCACGCGTGCGGTGGGCCGCGTGCCCCGTGCGTTTCTCATCTGTGACTTCAGGGTTCGCCCAGCACGCCCGCTTGGCCGGGCGCCCCGATCACGGCATCAGACGGGACCCGAATTCGGCGATCATGAGGAGGCCGAGTGCCACCAGCGCCACCCCGGCGGTGAGCACGGCGACCCGGTAGCCGCTCTCGGTGAGATGGCGTCGGCCACCGGCGACGAGGGCGGCGACCCCGACCTTCGACCCGACGAGCGCGAGGTAGAAGCCGACCACGAACAGCACGCCAGCCGCGGGCGAATCCCGCCACTGCGCGAGCGTGAGCGGACCAAGGACGGTGGCCCAGGAGATCCAGGGATGCGGGCTCAGCAGATTGACCAGCACACCCTGCCGCACAGTGGAGGGGAGTCTCGCACCGGCGGTGCCTGCCGGGAGGGTGAGGGAGGCGCCCCGTGCCTGACCGACGGTCTGGGCGCCGACCGCGATGACCGCCACCGCGCCGATCGCTCCCAGCGCGGTGAGGAGCTGGCCAGGGATCTGTCCCAGCGCCACGAGCGTCACTCCCACCACGATGACATCGCTCAGGAGGGGCGCGGTGGCCACGGCCGCGCCGTGAACAAGGCCACCCCGCAGCGTTGCGGTGATCACGAGCACCAGGAGCGGGCCGGGACTCACCCCGGCCGCGAGACCGATACCCAGGCCCAGGAGGAGTGCCTGCACCTCCCCATCCTGGCCGACGAGGGTGCCCGGTCCGCAACTGCCATCTGTGGTCAGGCTGGCGGGCCGGGTCTCGTCCGCTTCTGCGTCTGCGCCCAGCCGGGCGGCCTCCTGAGCGGCGGCTACGGAGCTCGGCAGGGCGTGTCGCGCCCGCTGCTGCGTGGGGATGGGGAGACGGCGCCGAATCCTGGTGGCGCCCGTCGTCGTTTGTGGCTGGACCCGGTCAGCTGTCCCGCGCTGGGGCATTCTTGGACCCATGCCGTCCCTGTTCGATCCGCTGAAGCTGCGTGAACTGACCGTCCCCAACCGGATCTTCCTGGCGCCGATGTGCCAGTACCAGTGCGAGGCGCGTGACGGCGTCCCCACTGATTGGCATCTGGTCCACCTGGGTGCCCGAGCGGCCGGAGGTTTCGGGTTGATCATCGCCGAAGCGACCGGAGTCGTCCCCGAAGGCCGCATCACCCCCAACTGCTGCGGCTTGTGGAACGAAGAGCAGCAGGCTGCGTGGGCACGCATCGTCGAATTCGGGCACTCGCAGGGCGCGGCCATGGGCATCCAGTTGGCCCACGCGGGCCGCAAAGCCTCTGTGTACCGCGACTTCGAGCCGCACAAGTCGGGTTCCGTGCCGCTCGGCGACGGAGGCTGGGAGACGATCGGGCCCTCGGCGATCCCCTTCCCCGGCTTGGCCACGCCGCGGGAGGCGACCGTGAATGACCTGGCCCACGTGGCGGACGCCTTCGCCGCCGCTGCCAAGCGCGCCGACGCGGCCGGCTTCGACGTCATCGAGATCCACGCCGCCCACGGTTACCTGCTCTTCGAGTTCCTCTCCCCGCTCTCCAACCATCGCACCGACGGCTACGGCGGCGACTTCACCGGACGCTCCCGCCTGCTGCTGGAGGTCGTGGACGCGGTGCGTGCGGCCTGGCCGCCGGCCAAACCTCTGCTGGTGCGGATCTCGGCCACCGAGTGGACGGCCGGCGGCTGGAGCTTGGAGGAGACCGTCCGCCTTGCCGGGGTACTGGCAGAGCACGGGGTGGACCTCATCGACGTATCCAGTGGCGGCAATGTGCTGGCCAAGATCCCGTCCGAGCCAGGTTACCAGGTACCCCTGGCCGCGGCCGTCCGCCAAGCCGGGCTGCCGGTGAGCGCGGTCGGCCGGATCACCGAACCGGCCCAGGCTCAGGCGATCCTGGACGAGGGCAGCGCTGACGCGGTCTCGCTCGGACGCGTGGCCCTGCGCGAACCGTCCTGGCCGTTGCGGGCGGCCGCCGAGTTGGACGCCGACGCGATGGCCCGCTACCCGGATTCCTACCTGCGCGGGCGTTGGCCCGCGGTCGAGCCGGTTCGCTGAACGGGCCGCTCTCCTCTCTTCGGAGAGAAGCGCCGGAAAACTGACACTCGAT
Organism: uncultured Propionibacteriaceae bacterium; assembly: GCA_964585085.1. Lineage (GTDB taxonomy): Bacteria > Actinomycetota > Actinomycetes > Propionibacteriales > Propionibacteriaceae > Propionicimonas. Next base: position 13,603 of record CAZPCM010000006.1, on the reverse strand, counting down.
GCGCTTCGGGCGCTCGAATCGGCCAATTCCGGGATCGAGTGTTGGATTTGGTGCGCACCTGAGCGGGAGACCCTCGCCGCATCGAAGTGATCGCGGCGGTCCGGTCCCGGCCCCGCGGGAGGTCAGCGGTTTCGTGCGGCATCCGGGGCGATCCCACTTCGTCGAATACCACCGGGAGGAGGTTCGAGGCGGCCCTGTGCCGGCGGCGGCGATCGTCGGCGGCGTGGGCGGGGGAGTGCCACAGTGTCGGTGTGAGCGCCCTCGACTCCCCGCGCGCCTGGTTCATGTGGTCCCTCGGCGTGCTCGCGTACACGGCGGCGGTCATGCAGCGGACCAGCTTCGGCGTGGCCAGCGTGCTGGCCACCGAGCGGTTCTCGGCGGGGGCCTCCCTGGTGAGCCTGTTCGTGGTCGTTCAACTGCTCACCTACGCCGGCATGCAGGTGCCGGTGGGGGTGTTGGCGGACCGGTTCGGCACGCGGCTCGTGGTGGGCAGCGGCGCCGTCCTGATGTGCCTGGGCCAGCTCGACCTGGCGTTCAGCACGAGCCTGGTGTCGGCGATCATCGCGCGCGTCCTGGTCGGCGCCGGGGACGCGATGACCTTCACCGCCGTGCTGCGGATGCTCCCGGCCTGGTTCAGTCCGGGACGGATCCCGGTTCTCAACCAGATGACCGGCATGCTCGGCCAGGCCGGCCAACTGCTGAGCTCGATCCCGTTGGCCGCCATGCTCGGCTCGGCCGGTTGGACGGCGTCCTTCGTGGCGGCCGGCGCGGTGTCAGCGGTGGTGGCGGTCGTCGTGCTGGCCTCGCTCCGCAACGCCCCCGTCGGATCTTCGGTCTCGGATTCCACGCCGCGGGTCGGGGTGCGCAGGCAGATCGTCGACGTCCTGGGGGTGCCGGCGACCCGGCTGGCGTTCTGGATCCACTGGATGTGCTCCTTCTGGGGCATGGTGTTCGCCCTGATGTGGGGGTACCCCTTCCTCCTGCACGGCTTGGGCTATCCGCAACCGGTAGCCGCGGGCCTGTTCACGCTCCTGGTCCTGGCCGGTGTGCCCTTCGGTCCGCTGCTCGGGGTGCTCAGCCGACGCGCCCCCCTTCAGCGGACCAACATCGCGCTGCTGGTCTCTGCGCTCGCGGCGGTGCCGTGGCTGGCCGTCCTGGTCTGGCCGGGCGCCGCGCCGGTGTGGCTGATGGCGGTGACGGTGGTCGGGATGGCGGCGTCCGGGCCCGGGTCGGGGATCGGCTTCGACGTGGCGCGAGCCTCGAACCCGCTGCATCAGATCGGGACGGCGTCCGGAGTGGTGATCGTTGGCGGCTTCGTGGCCGGCCTGGTCAACATCTGGATCGTCGGGGTGGTCCTCGACCTGCTCGGCGGGTATTCGTTGACCGCCTTCAAATGGGCGATGGCAACGCAATTCGTCTTCTGGCTGATCGGCGTGGCCGGGGCCTACACCGCCCGCGCCCAGGCCCGCCGGGTGGACGCGGCCCGCGGCGTCCGTTACCCCACGCTCTGGGCCGTGCTTCGCCGGGAGGCCGGCAACGCCCTGGTCCAGTGGCGGATCTTCCGTGCCCCGGGTTCGGTCGGATCCGCGCCCGGGACGCTCGAGGTCTCCCTCGACGACGGCCGTTGCGTGCGTCTGGCCGCGGTTCTGCCGGGGACCGGGGGCCAGTTGGTGGCTATCGATGTGCCCCCTGCGGACGCTGCGGACCTCTGGTGGCAGGAGCGGGTCGACGACTACCTGGCCCTGGTGGCGAGCGAGGACCTGGAGATCGGGCAGATCGAGGTCCGCTGTTCGGACGCGGACGCAACCGCGCGGGTCCGGACGCTGCTGGCCGACGAGCTCGCCCGTCGTGACGCCCACCTGAGCCACGAGGTCGTCACCAGGGCCCGTGTCTGAGCGGCGGCGATCGCGTCTATAACGCTCTCATCTCAGATGTCGTGCCTGGCCTTGAAACCGCCCGGCCCGTGGCTATGTTCGCCTCCTAATCGCGTCAGCCCACCGGCGGGTCGGCGGGTCTGGACAACCCGTCCGGGCCGGGGGCGGACCACAACTCTTCCCAGAGGAAGTCGAGTACCACATGAAGAGAATCACGATCGGACTCCTGGCTGCGGCCCTGGGCATGTCCGTGCTCGCGGGTTGCTCCGGCGGCACCACCTCCGGCACTGCGGCGGCACCCGAGACGGTCAAGATCGGCCTCAACTACGAGCTCTCCGGCGCGGTCGCCACCTACGGCCAGGCCAGCGTCCGTGGCGTCGAGATGGCCGTTGACGAGATCAACGCCGCCGGCGGCATCAAGGGCAAGAAGGTCGAACTGGTCAAGTACGACAACAAGTCCGAGCCCGCCGAGGCCACCACGCTGGCCACCAAGCTGATGACCCAGGACAAGGTCCTGGCCATCATCGGCCCCGCCACCTCGGGCGGGTTCAAGGCCACCATCCCGGTCGCGCTGAAGAACAAGGTTCCGGTGGTCTCCGGCTCGGCGACCGCCGACGACGTCACCGTGGACGCCTCGGGCGTGAAGGAGTACGCCTTCCGCACTTGCTTCAACGACTCCTTCCAGGGCACCGCGATGGCCAACTACGCCAGCAAGACCCTCGGCGCCAAGTCCGTGATGATCGTCAAGGACAACTCCAGCGACTACGCCAAGGGTCTGGCTGAGAACTTCAAGAAGACGTTCACCGCCAGCGGCGGCACCATCGTCGGCGAGGAGGCCTACGTGGCCGGCGACACCGACTTCAACGCGGTGCTGACCAGGGTCAAGGGCCAGACGTTCGACGCCATCTACCTCCCGGGCTACTACCAGGAGGCCGGTCTGATCATCAAGGCCGCGCGTGGGCTCGGCATCACTGCCCCCGTGCTGGGTGGCGACGGCTTCGACTCCCCCGACCTGCTCAAGCTGGGCGGCGCCGCGGCGCTGAACAACGTCTTCTTCACCAACCACTACTCCTCACTCGACAAGGACCCCAAGGTCGTCAAGTTCATCGCCGACTACAAGGCCAAGTACAACGAGGAGCCGAACGCCTTCCACGCGCTGGGCTACGACACCGCGAAGTTCGTCGCGGACGCCGTCGGTCGGGCCAGTGCGCTCACCGGTGAGGCGGTCAAGGACGCGCTCGCCCAGACCAAGGACTTCGAAGCCGTCACCGGCAAGCTGAGCATCGATGCCAACCACAACCCGGTCAAGGCCATCGTCGTGGTCGGTCTCAAGGACGGCGCCCAGGCTTCCAGCGAGAAGATCGCCGCCTGACATCGGGGGGGCCCAGCCCCCCAAGACGCGAAGGGAGCGAGGGTCGACGGCCCTCGCTCCCTATGCGTAGGCTTCCAGGGTTGACAGGGAGGGGTGACGTGGAACAGATCCTGCAGCAGTTGATCAACGGGCTGTCGCTCGGCAGCATCTACGCGCTGATCGCGCTCGGCTACACGATGGTCTACGGCATCATCCAGCTGATCAACTTCGCCCATGGCGACGTGTACATGATCGGCGCCTTCGTCGGCTACTTCTCGATGACCGCCTTCCACCTGGGCTTCTTCGAGTCCCTGATCATCGCCATGGCGGCGTGCACCGTCCTCGGCGTCCTGATCGAGCGGGTGGCGTACAAACCGCTGCGGAACTCGACCAGGATCGCCGTCCTGATCACCGCGATCGGCGTGTCCCTGGTCCTGGAGTACGGGGTGATGTACTTCGTCGGTGCGGGCGTCCGGTCCTACCCGCCGCTGCCGTCCTTCATGGAGGGCTCCTTCACCGTGGGCGGAGTAGTGATCAAGAATCTCCAGGTGCTCATCATCGGCGTCTCGATCACGTTGATGGCGCTGTTGCAGTTCATCGTGCAGAGGACCAAGGTCGGCAAGGCGATGCGTGCGGTCTCCCAGGACGCCGAGGCCGCCCGGCTGATGGGGATCGACGTGGACAACACGATCTCGCTGACCTTCGCGCTGGGCTCGGCGCTCGCCGGCGCGGCGGGCGTCCTGGTCGGGGTGTACTACAACTCGATCAACCCGTTGATGGGCATCATGCCGGGCCTGAAGGCGTTCGTGGCCGCGGTGTTCGGCGGCATCGGACTCATCCCGGGGGCGCTGCTGGGCGCCTACGTGATCGGCCTGCTGGAGACGTTCGTGGCCGGAGCCGGCTACTCCCTGTTCCGCGACGCGGTGGTGTTCGCGGTCCTCATCGCCGTCCTGATCGTCAAGCCCACCGGGCTGCTGGGCAAGAACGTCAAGGAGAAGGTGTGATGGCCAAGCGGCTGCCCGGAGTCCTGGTCAAGGCCGTCTGGCTGGCGGCGGTGTACCTGTCGGTGCTCGGCCTGATCGCCGCCGGGATCATCGACGATTACCTCCAGGCCACCATGGCCACGATCTGCATCAACATCATCCTGGCCGTCAGCCTGAACCTGATCACCGGTTTCACCGGGCAGTTCTCGCTCGGCCACGCCGGCTTCATGTCGATCGGCGCGTACGCGACCGCCCTGGCGACGATGCGTTTCCCGACCGTCTGGGGGTTCCTCGGCGGATTGCTCCTCGGTGCCGCACTGGCTGCGCTGATCGGCTTCCTGATCGGCCTGCCGACGCTCCGGCTGCGCGGCGACTACCTGGCCATCGCCACCTTGGGCATGGCCGAGATCATCCGCGTCCTGCTGCTCAACTTCGACTTCACCAACGGAGCGGCCGGCCTGTCCGGAATCCCGCAGTTCGTGGACTGGACCTGGCTGTTCGTGTTCACCGCCGGGACCATCATCCTCATCTCCAACTTCCTGGGCTCGCGTCCGGGACGCGATTCGATCGCCGTCCGCGAAGACGAGATCGCCGCCGAATCCATCGGTGTCCACGCCGTCCGGGCCAAGACCCTGGCGTTCGTCGTCGGCGCCTTCTTCGGCGGCCTCGCCGGCGGCCTGTACGCGTCCTACTTCTACTTCATCAAGCCCGACCTGTTCGGGTTCCTGAAGTCCATCGACATCCTGGTGATCGTGGTCCTCGGCGGGATGGGCAGCCTTTCCGGGTCGGTGATCGCCGCCGTCCTGCTGGCCGTGATCTCGACCCTCCTGCAGCCGTTCCCCGAGTTGCGGATGGTGATCTACGGGTTGGTCCTGGTGGTGATCATGGTCTTCCGTCCGCAGGGCCTGATGGGAGACCGGGAGCTCTCCTTCGGCGTCATCGGCAGGCTTTTCGGCAAGTTGCGAGCGCCCCGCGTCGGGAAGGGGGCAGCGTCGTGACCGACATCCTCACCGTCTCCGGGCTGACCAGGAACTTCGGGGGCCTGGCCGCGGTCGCCAACGTCGACCTGACCCTCGCCGAGGGTGAACTGGTCGGCCTGATCGGACCCAACGGCGCCGGCAAGACCACGGCGTTCAACCTGCTCACCGGGGTGTACCCGCCGTCGTCAGGCACCATCGAGTTCCGCCGGGACGGCGTGTCGCGGCAACTGGGCGGGATGAAGCCGTACGCGATCTGCCGAGCCGGCGTGGGCCGGACGTTCCAGAACATCCGGTTGTTCAAGAACCTGTCCGTGCTGGAAAACGTCATGATCGCGCTGCAGCAGGGCGTCCGCTACGGGCTGGTGCCAGCGTTCCTGCACACCCCGAAACACCGCCGCGCCGAGCAGACCATTCGGGACGAGAGCCTCGACCTGCTGCGGATCATGAAGTTGGACGGCAAAGCCGCCGAGATGGCCCGCAACCTGTCCTACGGCGAGCAGCGGCGGCTGGAGATCGCCCGGGCGATGGCCACGCGGCCGGTACTGCTGCTGCTGGACGAGCCGGCCGCGGGCATGAACCCGGCCGAGACCGCGCAGCTGACCGAGCTCATCGCCTGGCTGCGCACGAACTTCAACCTCACCATCCTGCTGATCGAGCACGACATGTCGCTGGTGATGAACATCTGCGAGCGGATCTACGTCCTCGACCACGGGATGGTGATCTCGTCGGGAACCCCCGCGGAGGTCAGAGGCGATCCCCGGGTGATCGAGGCCTACCTCGGTGAGGAGGCCGCCGATGTTTGAGATCAAGGACCTCAACGTCCATTTCGGTGGCATCCATGCGCTCAAGGGCGTGTCCCTGCGGGTTGAGGACGGGGAAATCGTGACTCTGATCGGCTCAAACGGGGCCGGCAAGAGCACGACGCTGCGCACCGCGTCCGGATTGAAGAAGCCCACGTCGGGCCAAGTGCTCATCGACGGCAAGGACATCACCGCCACGTCGGCGCAGCAGCGGGTGCGGCTGGGCCTGAGCCAGGTGCCGGAGGGGCGGCGGGTCTTCGCCGACATGACCGTGCTGGAGAACCTGGAGCTGGGTGCCTACCTTCGACGCGACCGGGCTGACATCTCCGGCGACCTGGACGGCGTCTACCAGCGGTTCCCGGTGCTCGCCGACCGGCGCAGGCAGACCGCGGGCACCCTGTCCGGCGGCGAGCAGCAGATGCTGGCGATGGGTCGCGCAATGATGGCGCGACCCCGGATCCTCCTCCTCGACGAGCCGTCGATGGGGTTGGCGCCGCTGCTGGTGCAGGAGATCTTCGACATCATCGTCAGCATCAACCAGGCCGGGACCACGGTCCTGCTGGTGGAGCAGAATGCCAACAAGGCCCTTCAGATCGCCGACCGGGCCTACGTGATGGAAACCGGGAAGATCGTGCTCTCCGGTCCGGCGGAGGAGTTGTCGAAGACCGAAGACATCAAACGGGTCTACCTGGGAGGTTAGAGCCATGTTCGTCAGGAATCGGATGACGGCCAACCCGTTCACGGTGACCCCGGAGAACACCATCCCCGAGGCCGTCGCCTTGATGCAGAAACGTGCTGTGCGCCACCTGCCCGTGGTCACCGACGGACGGGTGGTCGGGGTCATTTCGCACAGCGACATCGCCGCTGCTTCCCCGTCGCCGGCCACCTCGTTTAGCGCCGGCGAGATCACCTACCTTCTGGGCAAGCTGAAAGTCGGCAAGGTGATGACGCGGAACCCGATCACGATCAGCCCGGACGCTCTGCTGGAAGAGGCCGCGGTCGCGATGCGGGACCACAAGATCGAGATGCTGCCTGTGGTCGAGAACGGCGAACTGGTCGGCGTCATCACCGAGAGCGCGATCCTGGATGCGTTCATCGAACTGCTCGGCTTCCGCGACCACGGCACCAGGCTCACCGTGGACGCCACCGATCAGCCGGGAATGCTGGCGCGGCTGGCCGAGGCGACCGCTCGGCACCATGCGAACATCCAGCACGTCGCGGTCTATCGAGGTCCGGACCACTCCACCGTGGTGGTGGGGGTGAACACCCGCAACACCGATGCGCTGGAGGCCGATCTCGAGGCCGACGGTTTCACGATCCTGGCCAAACTGGTCAACGACTGAGGCCGTCCCTTGTGTGGAGCGGTGCGAGTCGCGCTCCACGCGTGCGGTGGCGCAGGGGCGACCGGGGCGCGGAGCAGGCGTCCGCGTCCCATGCGTGCGGTGGCGCCCGTGGGGAGCGCGGCTTTCGTCGGGCTCAGGCGTCGTTGGTGGTGACCTGCCCTCAGCCTGACGAAGGCGCCGAGTCCTGTCTGTCGCCGCCGTCTCGCTCTCATCTCAGCGTGTTGCTGTCAGCGGGCGCCCTGGGTAGGGCAGTCGCCCCGGTGCTGCGTCATTGACCACGTGAGACCGCAGTCCGGTGTCGCAGATCGTGTAGCCCCAGTTGATGAGCTGCTCCTGTTGCGCGGGGTCCAGCGCGTCGAACCGTGTCGGGATGGCAGCCAGGCGCCCGGTGATCGCCTGGTCGGAGGGTATCCCCGGGGCTGCCGGGAAATGCCCGGGGTCGCTGCGGATCCCGATGTACATACCCTGGCGCCGGCCCGAGGCGAGCGCGTCGATGACCTGGCGCTTCCGAAGGACCCGAACCTGGTCGTGGACCACCTGCAACACCCGGACCATGTGCCGTGGCCAGTCGCCGGGTGGATCGGGATCGGGGGAGAGTTGGCCTCCGGCGTCGCTGACCAGGATGTGCGAATAGAGCTTCCAGGCCGTCTCCAGACCCAGGTTGTCGTACACGCCACCGTCGCTCAGCCGGATCACCCCCCGGTAGTCGCCGCCGGCGAGGTCATTGCCGGGCTCGGTCTGCCAGGCGGCGCGACTGAGGTCGATCGTGCTGGGGGACAGGAACGGCGGGAAGGCAGAGGAGGCGGCGACCGCGGTGGCCAGGCGCAGCGTCGGGGCGTCCACCCGTCCGACACGGTAGTCGGCGAGAGAGGGCTTGCTGAACCGCAGGAGGACCCCGGACGCCAGGTTCGTGGCGTTGAAGACGAAGCGGGGGTGGTCGGGCAGCTCCTGCAGGGTGGTCCGACCGTAGAGGTGATGGGCGTAGTCGTCGGCGATCTGGTCGGAGATCGAGAGGAACGGCAGCGCCAGTCCGCTCAGTACGGCGCTGACGTCGATGGTGACTCCGGCCAGCCGTCGCACCGGGGCCACGAGCTCGTCGGCGAACCGCTTGGCGACGCCGTCGTGGAAGTCGAGGTTCTCCCAGTTCATCGCCAGGACGCCGGCGGTGATCGAGCCGCCGGAGACGCTGGAGATTCGGTCGAGCTGGGGCAGGAGCGCAGCCTCATTGAGCCGCCACAGGACGCCGACATGGAACAGCATCGCCCGATAGCCGCCGCCGGACAGGCACAGCGCTGTTCCCGGGCCCACTTCGCGTCCGGCGTCGCCGGGGATGTAGCGCACCGGCTCGCCGGTGTGTTCGGCTCGGGCGGAGCTCTCCGGCGGGGGAGTTCGGGTGGGCTTGTGTTGCTCGGTCATGGTGCCTCCTGAGGCCGCTCCCTGACGGAATCGAATCTACTCCGGTGGTTCGCACTCGGCACGCGCCGGAGTATTCTGGCTTGTCAGGGCGGAGATGAGGGGGTGGCTGGATGGACGGGCCCCAGCGCCCGGCGCCGTCCGGGCTCGCCAGTGCCGACGTGACGGCACTGCGGGCGCGGTGGGGCGAGAACCGGCTGCCCACCGAGGAGGGGGTGTCGGTCTGGCGGATCCTGGCCAACCAGATGAAGAGTCCGCTGATCTTCATCATCCTGGCCGCGGCGGCCATCTCCCTGGCGCTGGGTGAGGTGGGGGATGCCGCGGTCATCATGGTCGTGGTGGTGGCCGACGTGGCCCTCGGTTTCGTCCAGGAGTTCCAGGCCCAGCGCACCTACGTGGCGCTCAAGGGCCTGCTGAAGCCGACCGCCACCGTGATCCGCGACGGACGGCGCGCCGAGGTCGAGGTGTGGGAACTGGTGCCCGGCGATCTGGTGGTGCTCGGCGCGGGCGACCGGACGCCGGCCGACGGCGCGGTGATCGAGGCCACCCGGCTGGCGGCGGATGAAGCGATCCTGACCGGTGAGAGCGAGCCCGTCACCAAGCAGGTGGGGACCAACGCATGCATGGGTTCGACGGTGGTCACGGGACGGGGGCTGCTGCTGGTGACGGCGACCGGGACGCGTACCGAGCTGGGTCAGATCGCGGCCAGCCTGGGTCAGCAGTCGGAGGAGGCCACGCCGCTGCAGCGCCGTCTGGGTGAGTTCAGCCGGGTGCTCACCTGGATCGTGGTCGGCGCGACCGCGGTGATCCTGGGCACTGGTCTCGCGGCCGGACGCGAGTTCTTCGACATGCTGCGCATCGCGATCATCCTGGCCATTGCCGCGGTCCCGGAGGGTCTGATCATCGCCGTGACGGTGATCCTGGTGCTCGGGATGCGCCAGGTGTTGCGCCGCGAGGGCCTGGTGAAGCGCCTGCTCGCCGTGGAGACCCTGGGCTCGGTGACCATCATCTGTACCGACAAGACCGGGACGCTGACCCAAGGACGGATGCGCGTCCAGCGCACCGAGCTGGCCGATCCCGAGCTTGCGTGGCAGGCCATGGTGTTGTGCAACAACCTGGACGGGCCGGTCGACGTGGCGCTGTGGGAGTACGCCGAGCAGGCCATGCCGGGTCGCCCCCAGGCCTTGGTCGACGCCTCCCAGCGGCTAGCCGAGGAGCTGTTCACCAGCGAGACCAAGTACATGATCGCGGCGGTCACCAGCCATCTCGTCAGCGACGATCCCGGCCAGGCGGCGCCTGAGCGTGGGAGCGGGCGTCCGGTGTTCTTCCTCAAGGGGGCGCCGGAGATAGTGGTGGGGATGTGTGCGATGAGCCAGGCCGAGCAGGCCGTCCGCCTGGCCGAGTTCGACCGCTGGGCGGCCGAGGGGTTGCGCCTCATCGCGCTGGCCTTCCGCCACGACGGGACGCTGGACGACTACACCGGGTACACCTGGCTCGGGCTGCTGGGACTGGACGACCCGGTCCGGGCCGGGGTGCCGGAGGCGGTCGAACTCGCCCGCCGCGCGGGTATCCGGACCACGATGCTCACCGGCGACTACCGGCGCACGGCGGAGAGCATCGCGGCCCGGATCGGGCTGGCGACCGAGCCCGTCCTCGAAGGCGCGGACGTGGCCGCGATGACCGACGACGACCTTCGCCGGGAGGTGGGGCGGACGGCGGTGTTCGCGCGCATCCGTCCGCAGGACAAGCTGCGGATCGTCCGGGCGTTGCAGGCGAACGGCGAGATCACCGCCATGATCGGGGACGGGGTGAACGACGCCCCGGCACTGATGCACTCCGACATCGGGGTGGTCGTCGGCACCGCCACCGATGTCGCCAAGGAGAGCGCCGACCTGATCCTGCTCGACAGCAACTTCGCCACGGTGGTCGCCGCCGTCGAGGAGGGCAGGGTGATCTTCGACAACATCCGCAAGGTCGTGGCCTACGTGTTGTCCAACTCGTTCGCGGAGGTGCTGGCGATCTTCGGCGCGATGCTGCTGGGCTGGCCGGCGCCCCTGCTGGTGTCCCAGATCCTGTGGATCCACCTGATCTGCGACGGGCCGTCCGACATCGTCCTGGGCTTTGAGCCGAAGGAGGTCGGCGTGATGGATCGCCGTCCCCGCGCGCTCAGCGACCCCGTGCTGGACCGGCTGGGCGGCAGCCTCATCGCGGCGATCAGCCTCAGCAGCGCGGTCTTTGCGCTCGTGCTGTTCAGGCACTTCCTGTTCGTCGTGGGCGACCCGGCGGAGGGGCGGAGCATCGTCTTCGCCAGCTTCGCGCTCAACTCGGTGATCTACATCTTCGCCTACCGCAGCCTGCGACTTCCCCTGTGGAAGATGAATCCGCTGACTGCCAACAAGCCGCTGCTCTGGGCGGTCGGGACAGGGATCCTGACCGCCCTGCTGCCGTTCTGGATCCCGTCGTTGGGCGCGGTGCTGGAGATCGTGCCGCTCAGCCTGCTGGAGTGGTCTTGGGTGGCGGGCTTCGCCCTGGCGCTGTTGGGCATCGTGGAACTGGCCAAGGCGGTCGCCGTCCGGACGGCCCCCTCGGGGACGTGAACCCGCTCGGTGCGTGCCCGGCCAGGGTCCGCTGGGTGGACTAGATTCGGGCCATGGCGTCCCGCGAGCCGCTGTCCGTCCGTCCAGGCGAGCCCCGTGCTGACGACCCCTTCGTCGCCACGGGGCAGCTACCCCCGGCGGCCGATGTGGCGCGGATCATCCAGGAGGTGCACGCCGATCTGGCCGGGCTGTCCGAGGGGCGGAACTCGTCGGTGTACCCGGCGCTGGCCGAGGTCGACCCGGCGTTGTTCGGCATTTGTGTGGTCTCGACCGCTGGTGAGCTGCACTGCGTGGGCGACGCCGCGGTGCCGTTCACGATCATGAGCGTGGCCAAGCCGTTCGTCTTCGCGCTCGTCTGCGAGGCGATCGGACCGGAGGAGGCCCGCCGCCGGATCGGCGTGAACGCCACCGGCCGTCCGTTCAACGCCGTTGCGCCCGTGCTCGACCACGACGGACGGACCAACCCGATGGTGAACTCCGGCGCCATCGCCACGACCAGCCTGGTCCCCGGGAGGACCTTGGACCAGAAATGGGACGCCCTGGTCACGGGTCTGTCCGGCTTCGCCGGACGCCGCCTCGCCCTCGACGAGGACGTCCATCGGTCCGCCTCGCAGACAAACCTGCGCAACCGCGAGATCGCGTCCGCCCTGGCCGAGCGGGGACTGCTAGCCTGCGGCCAGGCCGACGCCCTGGAGCTCTACACCAGGCAGAGTTCGCTGAGGGTGACGGCGCGGGACCTCGCCGTGATGGGCGCCACGCTGGCCGACGGCGGCGTCAATCCGGTCTCCGGCGAGCGGGTGATCGACCAGCGGCTGTGCCACCACGTGCTCGCGGTGATGGCCACCGCGGGGTTGTACGAGACCTCCGGCGACTGGCTCTACGAGGTCGGGCTGCCAGGCAAATCGGGCATCGGTGGCGGCATCGTCACCGTCTCGCCCGGTAAGGGCGGTCTCGGCACCTACTCCCCACCGTTGGACGCCGCCGGGAACAGCGTCCGGGGGGTCCAGGTCGCGATCCGACTGTCGAGCGCCCTGGGGATGGACCTGTTCGCCTCCCGGGCCGGGCGTCCCGTCAGTGCCTGAGGTCCTGCCTCCATCGCCCGGTGCACCCGCCTCGCCGAGCCTACGATGAGAATGACGATCCATTTCCATCGCCTTGTCAGGAGGCTGTCATGAACGAGAAACAGGCAGACAAGATCCGCAGCGGCAAGGGGTTCGTGGCCGCCCTGGACCAGAGCGGCGGGAGCACCCCCAAGGCACTCCGGCTCTACGGCATCTCCGAGGACCAGTACTCCAACGAGGCCGAGATGTTCGACCTGGTGCACGCCATGCGTGAGCGCATCGTGACCAGCCGCGTCTTCACCGGGGACCGGATCATCGCGGCGATCCTGTTCGAGAAGACCATGGATCGTGAGTTCGCCGGAATGCCCGCACCGGACTACCTGTGGGACGTCAAGGGTGTGGTCCCGTTCCTCAAGGTGGACAAGGGGCTTGCAGAGCCGGCCGACGGCGTCCAACTGCTCAAGCCGATCGGCGACCTCGACGACCTGCTGGTGCGGGCGAGCGCACGGCACATCTTCGGCACCAAGATGCGCTCGGTGATCAAGCAGGCGAATCCAGACGGGATCGCCGCCGTGGTCGCGCAGCAGTTCGAGATCGCGGAACGGATCGCGGCTGCCGGGCTGGTCCCGATCATCGAACCCGAGGTCGACATCAACGCCGCTGACAAGGAGGAATGCGAGTTTCTGCTGATGGCGGCGATCGCTGAGGCGCTGGGGGCTCGCACCAACGACCTTCCGCTGATGTTCAAGGTCACCATTCCGAGCCAGGATGGCTTCTACTCGGCGCTGATGAAGCAGCCGTCGGTGCTGCGGGTGGTCGCCCTGTCCGGCGGCTACAGCCGCGCTGAGGCCAACGAGCGGCTCGCCCGCAACCCCGGTTTGATCGCCTCCTTCTCACGGGCGCTGACCGAGGGGCTGACCGCGCAGCAGACGGCCGAGGAGTTCGACGCGCTGCTGGAGGCGTCGATCCAGTCGATCTACGAGGCCTCCATCACCTGACGAGGGCTGAGCTTGACCAAGCCCGTGTTGTGGCGGGCGGTCCCCCTTCGTCGGGCTCAGGGGTCGTCTGGAGTCAGGCACGATGGCTGAGCTTGACGAAGCCCGTGTGGTGGCGGGCGGTCCGCCTTCGTCGGGCTCAGGGGTCGTCTGGAGTCAGGCACGATGGCTGAGCTTGACGAAGCCCGTGTGGTGGCGGGCGGTCC
>CAZPCM010000005.1:59493-67123 GCA_964585085.1 uncultured Propionibacteriaceae bacterium | reverse complement strand
CGAGGAAGATGCCGTCGGCGGTGATCTTGCCGCGGGCCTGGCGGTCGGCCGAGCAGGACACGGCGATGGCGACCGGGCACGACGCGCCGTGGCGGGGCAGGCGGATCACCCGCACGTCGTGGCAGAAGTACTTGCCGCCGAACTGGGCGCCGATGCCGAATTGCCTGGTCAACTCGAGAACCTGGGCTTCGAGTTCGACGTCGCGGAAGCCGTGGGCGCTCATCGAACCGCTGGTGGGCAGCGTGTCGAGGTATTTCGCCGAGGCGTACTTGGAGGTCTTCAGCGCGAACTCCGCCGACGTCCCGCCGATCACGATGGCGAGGTGGTACGGCGGGCAGGCGGCCGTCCCGAGTGAGCGGAGCTTCTCGTCGAGGAACTTCATCATCGAGTCGGGGTTCAGGATGGCCTTGGTCTCCTGGTACAGGTAGCTCTTGTTGGCCGACCCGCCACCCTTGGCCATGAACAGGAACTTGTAGGTGTTCTCGTGGCCCGGCGCGGTGTCGGAGTACAGCTCGATCTGGGCCGGAAGGTTGGTCCCGGTGTTCTTCTCGTCCCACATCGTCAGCGGCGCGTTCATCGAGTAGCGCAGGTTGAGCCTGGTGTAGGCGTCGTAGACGCCCTTGCTCAGCGGACGCTCGTCGGTGCCCTCGGTGAGCACCTGCTGCCCGCGCTTGCCCATGATGATCGCGGTGCCGGTGTCCTGGCACATCGGCAGCACCCCGCCGGCGGCGATGTTGGCGTTCTTCATCAGGTCGAGTGCCACGAACTTGTCGTTCGCGCTGGCCTCGGGGTCGTCGAGGATGTTGCGGAGCTGCTGCAGGTGGGCGGGTCGCAGGTAGTGCGCGATGTCGTGCATCGCGGTCTCGGCGAGCAGTTCGAGCGCCTCGGGGGCCACCTTGAGGAACTGGCGGCCATCAGGCCCCTCGACCACCTCGACGCCTTCGGTTGTCAGCAGCCGGTAGGGGGTGGTGTCCGCACCGAGCGGCAACATGTCTTCGTAGAGAAACTCGGCCATTTCACTCCTTCGTTGGACCGTCTCCCATCTTTTCACAGGCGTCCTGACGACGCAGGCGGCACCAAGCCGCCGGCCGCTGCCCCCCTCCCGCCACGATCGACCCGACGTCCGAACGCCGAGGCTCTCTGCGATTCGGCGCGGCCGGGAGGCGGCGACGTCGACGGGACCCTCGCCTCCACGCGGCCACCGGGGTCAGGCAGCCCGGCGGAAGACCGGCGTCGCAAAGAGCTCGCCGCCGTGGGTGACCGCGATCACCTCGATCGGCCAGCGCCGCGTGGCCAACTCCAGGGTCTGCCGGCCGCCGGCCAGGATGGCGGTGGCGAGCACGTCGGCGGTCATGATGTCCGGACCGGCCACGGTCACCTGGCAGAACGTGTCGCCGGCGCCGATCCGCCAGACATGCTCGCCACGCTCGGCGATCCCGGAAGTGGCGACCGCCGGGGACGCAGCGGTGGCGATGAGCTGGGTGAGCATCCGTCCACGATCGAAGGGATCGACCACGCCGACCACCCAGGGCCGTCGGCCGGCCGTCGACCGGGTCAGCGCGTCGCCGCCGGCGTTGACCGACCAGTGCGTGGAACCTGCCTCGTCGAGCAGGTCACCGGCGCGCTGGATGGCCATCGCCTTGACGACGCCGTTGAGATCGATCACGCCATCGGGACGGTGCGGGGTGAAGGCCCCGTCCGTGTCGGAGCGCCAGGTCAGGGCCAGGTCGTAGGCGGCCCGCATCTCGGTGCTCGCGCGGGTCATCCGCAGTTCGCGGGTGGCGATCCGGTCCGCTTCCGAGCCCGGGCGGAAGAGGCTGAAGCGCTCGTCGAGTTCGGCGAACGCGACGGTGATGCGTTCGGCGGTGCCGCGCGGGAGGTCGCCCGCGAGACTGATGACGGTGCCCATCGAGGCGAAGGCGTAGGTCATCGTCCGGCCTTGTCAAGTGCGGATTGGAGGGAAGTGAGGTAGGCCTGCGAGGTGAAGGTCGCGCCGCTGACGATGTTCACGTCGGCACTGTTCGCGGCGATGACCTCCTCGCGCAGGGTCGGGGCCGCCAGCTGCACGAACCGCTGTGAGTGCTGCTCGTAGACGGTGGTTTCGGCCTGGACGTCGGTGATCGTTCCGTTCTCCAAGGTGACGGTGACGGTCACCTCGCCGTACTGGTTGGTGGCGGTGCTGCCGGTGAAGGTGCCGCTCACCCCGCCGGAGGAACTCGACGAAGCCTCTGACGTGGAGGACGAACCGTCCGAAGTGGAGGTCGAGCCGCCTGCGGTGGTGGTCGAACCCGTCGAGCTCGAACCGGTCGAGGAAGTGTCGGTTGAGGTCGTGGGCTGGGTGGTCGTGATGGTCTGGCCGTTGGCCGTGCCGATCTGCCAGCCGGCGAGGAGGACGCCGGCGGAAGCGAGGATGACCGCGGCCTTGGATCGAGTGCTCACCAGGAGAACCTTTCGTCGTGGATCTGGGATTCGGGGACGCCGTGGGCGCGGGTCTCGGCCACGACCGCTTCGGTGAAGGGGTCGGGACCGCAGACGAACACGTCCGCCTCGGCGAGGTAGGGGGCGATGTGGGTGAGTTCCAGGCCGGGGTTGGACGCCGGCACCCAGCGTCCGTCGCCGGCCCGGGGGCCGGTCAGCAGGGCCAGTGCGACGCCGCGTTCGCGGCACAGTCGGGTGACCTCGTCGACCAGGTAGAGGCCGTCGGCATCGGAGGCCCGCAGCACGACGGCGGCACGTCCGGGAGTGACGTGGGTTCCTTCGAGGATGGCCCGGATCGGGGCGATCCCGACGCCGGCACCGACCAGGACGACGGCCTCGCGGGTGCGGGCGGCGTCACTGAAGATGCCGTAGGGGCCCTCCACCGCCACCCAGGTGCCGGGGCGGACCCCCACCAACTGCGCGGTGCCCTTGCCGAGCACTCGGACGGTGATCCTCAGGCTGTTGGCCGTCGGCGCGGCCGACAGCGAGAACGGGTGCTGGTGCCACCACAACCCGGGGGCCAGGAAGCGCCAGTGGAAGTACTGCCCGGCCTGAGCGCCGAGGTCGGCCAGCCGCCGTCCGGTGAGTTCGATGTTCACGGTGTCGGGCGAGATCCAGCTGACCGACGCGACCCGCAGTTGGTGGTCCAGGGTGGTGAGGACCGGCATCAGGAACCGGTAGACGAGCAGGGCCGCTGCGGTGGCGGACAGGAGCCCGATCCAGTACCAGCGCTGGAAGGTGTTGTCGGCGAACAGGCCGCCCAGGGAGAACATGTGCGGGATCGAGGCGGCCACGGCCACGTACGACACCAGATGCAGGGCGTGCCAGACCTCGTAGGGCAGCTTGGCACGCGCCGCGACGATCGAGGTCCCCGAGATGATCAGGAACAGCACCATGCCGAGCACGGCCCAGCCGAAGTCGGGGGTCACGTCCCAGAACGCCAAGAACTGGTCGATGACACCGGTCCGGGCGGTCAGCGCGTAGCCGGTGATCAGGAAGGCGGCGTGCAGCCCGAGGCCGATCACCGCCCACTGGCCCATCCGGGCGTGTAGGGCCAGGGCCCGGGGATGTCCGAGTGTCCGGTCGATGAACGGCACCCGTGCCGCAAGCACGAGCATGAGGAGGACGGCGTCGGTGGCGACCAGTCCGCTCAGGATCCCGATCGAGGTGAACGCGGCCCCGACGGAACCGAACCGATTCGCCCCGCCGTAGGCGAGGTAGAGCGCGGCGGCCACGGCCATCGACACCCAGCCGACGATCTCGATCGCGTCCGCCCGCCAGGCCAGGGCCCTTCCTTGCCGGCGGTAACGATCCGCCGCAGTGGACGGCCGGCTGGGCGTCTGCGGTGGCTGCGTCGGCGTCGGTGTCGGCGTCGCAAGCCTTTCCCTCGTGCTCGTTGCTGTCATGCCATCGACTCTCGTGCCGGATTCTGTGGGGATTCTGTGAGCCCGTTACCCCTGGCATGTGAGTCTGCGAGCTGGCCGCGAGGGCGAACCTTGACCGACCAACCAGGAGCCAGAGGGACGACCGCGAAAAGCCACCAGGACCCGGTCGGGCGCGCCTCCTCCGGCGCTCTCGCGGGGCGTCCCCCTCCGGGTGACAACGCTCTGACCAGGGAGTTCGCGCGTCCGGGAATTCCTCCAGCGGCGCGGCGGCCTCCCGGCGAGAGCCGTCGCGGGGGCATTCCACACACCGGGTCGGAGGCTATGATCGGCTGTTGGAGTCGCCGCCGACCCGTCCCGTAAGGTCTGGCGGACACGTTCGACCAGGGAGGTGGCGTGTTCGGGCAGCCCCAGTTCGCCCCGATCAATTCGCTGATCAACGCCAAACTCGACGAGGTCGGCGTCATGATCGTCGCCCACCGCGGCACCGGGCTCGCCAGCATCGCCGAGAACACGTCGCTGGCGGTCAAGGCCGCGCTGCTGAGCGGCGCTGACATGGTGGAGATCGACGTGACGGCGTCCGCCGACGGGGAGTTCTACTGCTTCCACGACGGGTATGAGGCAGAACTCCTGGGCATCGACGTCAACCTGCAGACCCTGTCGGCGCAGGAGATCGACCGGGCGTCCCACATCTGGGTGGATCGGCCGGGACGCCGGGTCCGGGTCGAACGCCTGCTCCCCATGCTGCACAGCTTCCGCGGCGACACCCTCTTCAACGTCGACCGCTCCTGGTGGCGATGGCCCCAGTTGCTCCAGTCCATGCAAGGCCTGAACATGGCCGACCAGTTGCTGCTCAAGTGCCCGGCCTGGGAGAAAGCGGCGCTCGAGCGCCTTCGCCAATGCCGCGTGAAGTACCCCTTCACTCCGATCTGCGCCACGCCGGATGATGTGTATCGCACGGTCGGGGATCCTGAACTCAACACGGTGGGGGTCGAGTTGATCACCACGATCCCGCAACACCCCTGGTTCTCCGCGTCAGTCGTGGAGGAGTTCCACAGCATGGGCGTGTTCTGCTTCGTGAACACCGAGACTCTGACGACCGGCGTCCCGCTCTTCGGCGGTCTGGACGACGAACTCGCCATTGCTCGCTCGCCCGAGGTCGCCTACGGCCCGATCTTCGAGCTCGGCGTGGACGCCATCCAGACCGATTGGCCCTGGCTGCTGCGGGACTTCCGCGCGTCCTGGCAGGCGCGCCGAGGGGTGGGCCCGCGAGCCTGACCACAGCGGGTGGCCCGCGGACCTGAGCCGTAACACCAGGCGACGCCGGCATGGAGAGGAGCGCGCACCTTCTGATACCTTCTCTCAGTCAGTGGATGGCTCACGCCACCCCAGCTTGGGATGGGGCGTCGAGGACGCGGTTACGCGGGCCTGTCACGACGAGGCGAAGCCCCCATTCGAAATCCCCCCGGACGGGGGCTTCGTCATTCCCGCGGCGTCGCCCACGCGGTCAGCGATGGTCGCCGAGGCCGACGTCGGGTTCGCCCGCGGCGGCGCCCACGCGGTCAGCGATGGTCGCCGAGGCCGACGTCGGTTCGACTGCGGCTGGCGCCCAACCGACGCCAGGCGCCGTCACGGACCCCCACGCGCCGAGCCGCCTACCCCCTCTGCCCGACTCACGCCCATCTGGCGCGCGGCCGCCCCTCGATCACCTCCTGGCACAGCAGGACGGTCTCAGGCATCAGATCCACGCCCAGCGTCCGGGCCTGTTGGGTCAGTCGCGCGACCAGGCGCTCCACCTCGGCTCGATTCCCGGCGCGGTGCTCGGTGCGGATCCGTGCGCACATCAACAGCTCGTCCTCGGGAGCGGCCAGGAGGGCGCGGGCAGCGGCCCAGCGGGCCAGGTCCACCTCGCCGCGCGCCAGAGCATGGTCGACCAGCACCAAGCCGGTGTCCCGAATCGCTGAGGAGATGTCGGTTCGCATCTCCTCAGCCCAATGCCACTGACCGGGCGCGGCGTCCGCCAGGGGCGCTCCCCGAACGAGGTCCATCACCGCGATCAGGGCACTGTCACCGACCCTGTCGACGCCCGGGCCAAGCAGCAGCTGCACCCTGTTCCAGTCCGAGCTGACGTCAGGATGGAGTCTGATCCGTCCGCTGTACGCATCAGGCAGGTACGCCCGGCCGTCCGGGTCGGCGCCGAGCCAGGTCCGGAGCCTGCTCATGTTCGAGCGACGGGTGCCCTCCGCGACCAACAGGGCCGACGCCATCGCTGAGGAGGTCAGGCCTGGGTTCTCCAGCAGCCAGCCGCACATCTCCACCAACTGCTGGCGGGAACGGGTGGGTTCGGGTCCCGCCGTGCCGATGGCATCGATGGGACCGATCAGCAACAGCTGCGGGTGGGCGGGCGCCAAGTGACGCAGTCTGACGATATCCACGGTCTCCTCGGAGGTGACGGTGCGGGGGTGCAGGGGCAGCACGTTGGTGGCTTTGGAGTTTCCACTCCACCAAGGCGCGGGAGTCGTCGAATGGTCGTCCGCCGCGCGGAAGAGCTCGGCAATGGCGTCCCGGGTTGCTGACGGGACGACCTGGGCGTCCAGGTCGCGGCTGGTGGGGACGTGCCGGCCACGCGGGTAGGAGGGATCCCCTCCCACCACCCACTGAGCCGGAGAATCGGACTGGGTCGCCACGATCACCGCGATCGCCGCAGGGACTCCGGCCAGCCAGCAATCGAGATGTTCCTGAGTGGCGGGGTCGAGCGGCTCGGTGATGATGTAGACCCTGGGGGCGACCGCGTCACACCGCTGCGGATCGACGCGCAGCGCGCGCAGGTCGTCATCGCCCAGGGCCGCACGCCGCTGGTCGAGCAGCGACTGCACCTCGGTCAGAGCCGCACCCACGTCCCGGACGTGGCGAAGCCGATCACCGCCGGCGGCCCCGGTGAGGCCCGCGTCCGGACCGACGACCGTCACGTGCAACTCCCCTGCCCAAGGCGCACATCCGAGTTCGATGGCCATCGCCGTCAGCGCACCTTGCTGCAGGTCGGCTGCGTCCGAGGCCACCCCGAGCAACCTGGACCGCTCGGCGTCGACCATCAGGCTGGCCCCGTCGTCGGTCTGCCCGAGAGTGACCAGCGCCGGATACGGGCAGGGGTGGTCTCTCGCGGCCACAAGGGCCGGGAGCAACCCCTCCCCAGCCGGCAGCGCCACCGTCCAGGCCTGTACGGAGCCGCCGAAACCGGCAGGAGGGGGCCCGAAGGCTTCGCACCAGACCAGGGTGATCCACTCGCCGGTCACGACCACCTCACGCAGGTCAGGCAACACCTTGCCGGTGCTGTGGCAGTGCTGTCCGACCGCCCGGAGGGCGGCGTCGAGGACCACCAACCGATCGGGCGCCTGCCGGCGGCCAAGGGCGGTACGGACGCTCGCAGCTGATGCGGACGGGTGCGCGATTCGCCGTCCGACAGGCCGGGATCGAAGCTGGAGGACGCGCCGCGTCTCGAGACCGCCGACCACGCCGGCGGCACACAGGACGCCGAGCCCGCCGAGCAGGCTCCGGGTGTGGTCTTCGTCCCCAGAGTCCGGGGCAGCTTCCTGCAACGGCGCCGGGCTGGGCGCCGCGGATGCAGGACCCTCGCTTTCGGGCACCTGCACCCCCGACGCGGCATCACCGCTCGGCACCGTGACCTCCGACGCGGCATCATCGCTCGGCACCGTGACCTCCGACGCGGCATCACCGCCGGGCACCTGCACCCCCGACGCGGCATCACCGCC
>CAZPCM010000005.1:0-59393 GCA_964585085.1 uncultured Propionibacteriaceae bacterium | reverse complement strand
CCGACGCGGCATCACCGCCGGGCACCTGCACCCCCGACGCGGCATCACCGCCCCGCACCTGGACACCCGGCGCGCCCTCCCCTGGCTTCACTGCCTGTTGCTGGACGCCGGCCTCCGGGGCCGCAACTTCCGCGCCCGGGCCAGACGCGGTGCTCCCCTCGTGGTCCGACCGGCGTTCCTGGGGCGCCGTACTGGTACTGGAATTGGCACCGGGCGCGCCGCCCTCGGGCACCGAGCTTCCGGCCCTGGCACCCTTCCCACTCTCCGAGCGTCCGGACACCTTCGTCTCCGAGCGGACATTCTGGCTTGTCGTGGGGATGACCACCCGCCACCCGACCTCGATGTGGTCGGGGTCGTGAATGAGATCAGGGTTGGCCTGCTCGATGCGGGGCCACCGGTCCGGATCTCCGAGATGCTTCTTCGCGAGTCCGCTGAGGGTGTCGCCCGGCTTCACGACCACGCGTCGCGACCCCGCCTCGGACCCGGTCTGGCCCGGAATCTGCAACCGCACTCCGGGAACGAGCTGACCGGTCGGGTCCGCCAGCACCTCCGGGTTGGCCGCGACCAGGTCACGCCAGCGCGACCCGTCACCCAGGAGCCGATCCGCCACCGTCCACAGGTCGTCGCCCGCCGCCACGACATACTGCAGCGGCGCTCCCGCCTGGGCAGTCCGCGCGACGGAGCCCACGGCAGCCTGCTGAGCGACAGCCAGGGTCGGCGCGCTACCGCCGGACCCAACGAGGGTGGACGCCCCCGCCGCATCAGGAGCCCCGTCCGCCCCGGACGGAGCGATGCCCACGTCAGCCGCCCCCGTGGTTCCCGGAACCGCGGGGGCGATCGGAGAGCTGCTCGCGAGCGAAACGGCAGGCGCCGCCTGGGCTGCGCTCGCCTGCGGGGTGGTCACCAGGGACAGGACCGCAAACAGCAGTCCGGCGCTGAGGGCCTGCAGACCCCCGAGCCGGGGAAGGCGCACCCGGAGCCGATTCGATGTGACGATTCGGAGCAGTTCGGCGGCGGTCGACGCGCTGAAGGCCGCCCAGGCCAACCAGCCGGTGGTGGTGAGGACCACCATCAGCAGCGTGCCGTCAGCCGGACGCAGCAGCATCGACCAGTCCCCGTGGGGGGACGACCCCCACGCCAGCAACGCGAACGGAGCACCCGCAACGCCGGCGACAAGCGCCAGCAAGGCGCCCAGCGCCCGTACCAACCGTCGCATCACGACCTCCCTCGATACCGATCAATCACCGAGCCGGCCTCGGCGGAGACCGTGATCTCGCCGGGCCAGCCAGGAACAAGCACGTCGGCCAGTCCGATTGCACAGCGCACGGACGCCTGCACCTCTGCGGATCGACCCGGTGCGGACGCCAGGCCGGCAGTGTCCACCGTCACCGTCAGGCTCCGGCAGCGCAGACCGTCCGTCGCCGCCTGGGCCTCAGCCAGCGCTCGGCCGTCGTGCCGCGCGTCCGCCGGGCTGCGGGCCAGGGATGCTCCACGCGCCGCGGCCGCAGCCATCTGGTCCACCGTCGTCCGGGCCAGCCAGACCCGGGCTCCTCCCACGACGAGGCCCACAAGCAGAACCAGAGCGGGGACGGCGACGGCGAACTCGACAGCAGCGGAGCCGCGGTCCCCGCGAGTGACCGACCGGCCACCGACCGCGCAGCCGGCAGCGGGCCTCACTCGATCACGGCGCAACGGGCGGGCCGTCATGGGGCAGTCACCCGCTCCATCGGCAGGACCGCCTTCTCGACGATCAGTCCTTGGCCCAGGTCGAAGAACAGCGGTGCGCGCCCGGTGACAGTCACCGCCAGCGACTCCGCGGTCGCCTCCACTGAGATCTGGACGTCGGTCAGGCCCCCCGAGGCCGCGATCCGCTCGCCGGCCTCACGAGCCGCACCGGCGTGGCGCGTCCCACTGGACCGTAGGTCGGCGACGGCCGAGGCCGCCTCGGACGCGACGGCGCGTGAGTAGAGCCACACGCCGAGCTGGACCAACCCCAGCACCAGGGCCATGAGAACCGGGACCAGGATCGCCCACTGCGTCGACTCGGAGAGCCCGCGCTCGTTCACGGACGAGGCAGCTTGGCGGTGACGTAAGCGGTGACCGCCGAGATCACGGCGAGGGCGACGGCGACTGCCCCGGCCAGCAGGATGGCGTTCTCCGTGGACTGGGACAGGCCCCGCTCGTCACGCCGCGGCGCCGGCGCGACCAGTGTGCCGACGACGAGGTGGATGATCCGTTGCATGGCTACTCCTTCATGGTTGTTGGCAGAGGGTCTTGATCTCAGCTCGACAGGAGTCTGAGCAGGGGTGGGACGACGAAGATCGCGCCGAACACCAGGCTGGGCACGACCATGAAGAACGCCATCCGCTCCGAGACCGCGGACGCGGCGATCTTCTCGCTCGTGAGATGGGCGTCCCGGAGCTCCTTGACCCGGGCGCGGAGCGCGCCCGACAGCGACGCCCCCGACTCGTCCAGCCTCATGACGTCGGCGATGTCGACCAGCGCCGGCAGTCCGAGGGCGGCGCCCAGGCGTTGCAGCTCCGCGTACGGCGCACGCTGTTCCAGCCGCGCCCTTTCGAGGGCGTCCCGGATCGCGGCGAAGACCGGCGCGTCGGACAAGCCGGCTGCGGCGCGCAGCGCCTGCGTCGCGGACTGGTTGGCCAGCCGCTCCAGGGTGACCAGATCGAAGAACGTGAGCAACGCCTCCGTCGCGTCCGCGGTGACCGCACGGTCGCCCTGGCGCAGCATGAGGTCGGGCACGAAGAAGCCCAGCAGCCCGGCCGCCAGCGCGAGAGCCACCGGAATAGCCGGGCCGGCGCCGAGCATGGCGGCCATCGCCGCGGTGAACGCGGTGGGGCCGAGCAGCAGGCCCAACGCCCACAGCACCTTGTGAGTGAAGTAGCGATCCACGCTGATGCCGTTGATCCTGAGCCGCCGCAGCGTCTCGGCAGGGACGCCGTGCCGGCGCCGGAAGCGCAGCCAGGCGCCGATCCGGTCGATCCCTTCGGCGGGGCCGTCCTCGTCGGGGCGTATCGATTGGCCGTCCAGCAGATCGATGGCGTCGGCGAGGCGCGGATGGACGCTCACCCGGGTCGACGCCAGAGACCACAGGCCACCACCCACGAGCACGCCGGCCAGGGCAGCGAGGACGAGCGGGTTCATGCGAGCCTCCAGACCGGTGTTGAGCAGGGCGGACGCGCGCCCGTGGGTTCGCATCCGAGGACCAGCGAGGTCATGTTGACCTCCGCAGGATGCGTTCGCGTGGCCGGGGCAGGGTCATCCGGCGAAGGAGAACCAGCGAGCCCAGATAGAGGCTGATCAGCGCGGCCAGGATCGCCTGTCCGACGGGAGTCCCGTACGGCGAGAAGAACGAGCCTCCGAACAGCACGGCAGCGGCCAGCACGGTGAGCGTGATCATCGTCACTTGTCGCACCACGATCCGTGGCTTCGCCCGCTCAGTCTCGATCTCCCGCAGGGCACGCAGGCGATCCTGAATCGAGTCCGCCAGCGCCGCCAGGGTCGCGGCAGCTCCCGTCCCGCCGCGCTGCGCGGCCAGCGCCAGGGACGCCAGGACGGCGTCCGCGTCGGCGCCGCCGAGTTCATCGGCGAAGGCGAGGAGCGCCTGCTGGACCGACCAGCGGTCGTCGATCCGGTCGACGACCAGGGCGAGCCCGGGCGCCAGGATGGCCGGGGATTGCCGCCGGGACAGCCTGATCGCGTCGGTGATCGACCGCCCGGTTGGCAGCATCGCCGCCAGCGCCCGCACCCAGCGGTCAAGCGCTTGCAGCAACTCCAACTCCCGATTCGCCGGCTGACCCAGCAGGACGGGAAGCCCGACCACGCCCGCCGGAATCAGCACGAGCAGCAGTGGCCAGCCGGTCGCCGTGGCAGCCACGACGCCGGCCAGGATGGCTACGGCCAGTCGCCAGCCCTGCTCGCGGGCGAAGCGGCCGGCGCGTCCGTCCACAAGGGTTGTCCACAGGTCTGTGGATGATTGCTGTGGACGGACCGCGCTCGATCGGAAGCCCGCCATGATCAGCAGCGTTCCGCCGACGACGAGCACGCCGGCCAGACCGGCCCACAGGGCGTCCATCAGACCTCCCAGGCTCCGGCGAAGGGCGCCAGCTCGTCGAGCAACGCCGCATCCGGCTGGAAGAGCCCCTGACCTCCACCACCCGGATCCGCCCGGTACACCAGATGGGTGACCGGACGGCCGGCCTCGATGCCTCCGGTCAACTGGCGGATCTCTGCGACCTGGCGGCAGCGAACCCCGCCGCGCCAGGTCTCGTCCCTCAGTTGCACGTAGACGAGAAGGTGGAGGTGGTGGGCGATCTGCCGGAATGCTTCGTCCACGGTGATCACCCCGCCCTGAGCGACCCGCGACGCGAGCCGGTCCATCGTGGAGGCGGCCGAATGCGAGTGGGTCGTCGAGAGCGTGCCCGCCCCGGACTGCATGGCTTCAAACATCGCCCCGGCCTCGCTGCCGCGCACCTCGCCGACGATCAAACGGGAGAGGTTCTGCCGAAGGGCCTCCGGGATCAAGTCGGCCACAGAGAACTCGCCGACGCTGCGTCCGTCCTGCTGCTCGCCGAAGCCGACCTTGGCCTGCAGGGCGAGCATGTTGCGCCTGCCCGGCTGCAGGTGGGTGAGCAGTTCGTAGTCGGTCTCCAAGGTGCCGAAGCGCTCGTGGGGCGGAATTGCAGCGATCATCGCGCGCAGCAGGGTCGTCTTGCCCGCGCCCTGGTCCCCGGCGATGACCAGCGACTTGCGGCCGAGTACAGCCGCGTGCAGCAGGCGTCCGACCTCCTCGGGCATCATCTGCTTGGCGACAAGGTCCTTCAGAGTGATCGAGGTCAGCGTGTGCTGGCGGATCGTGATCGAGGGACGGAAGCTCAGCCCGAAACCGATCGCGTGCAACCGGAACCGATCGCCCAGAGCCAGGGTCATCGTCGGGTGCGCGTCGTCGAACGGACGGGCCGGGGTCACCGACTCCCCGAGGAACCGGATCGCCTCGACCAGTTCCTCGTCGCTGTCCGCCACGGGTGGCTGCGGGACGCGCCGTCCGTCGCCGTACTGCACAACGACCGAATCGCAGCCGTGGATCTCTATGTTCTCGGCCTCCGGGATCTCGAACAGCGGCTGCAGCCGCCCGTAGCCGAAGATGGCGTTCTCCACAGCCATGGCGTAGGCGTGCTCGAGGTCGACCGACCACAGCGCCTGCCCGCGGGAGGCCAGCTGATCGACGTGCTCGCCGACCACGCGCCGGATCCGGGAGCGTCCCATCAGCAGCCGGTCGTCGTCGGCCATCGGACGCCCGGTGCCCTCGGCGTGCTCCGCCAGGCCATGGCTGATGAGCTCGGACGCCTTGCGGCGCAATCCGACCACCAGCCCCCAGTCGATGTCGGACGGCATGTTCGCCGCGAAGGCCGGCACCGCACGGGCCGCACGTGGGCGGGTGGTCAGCACCGGCAGGTCCGTCGGGTCGGTCAGGAGGGTGACCTCGGCCAGCCGTCTCATCGGGGCGCCCCGATCCTCCGACGCGCCTTCTCGCATCGGTTCACGAGTTCACCGGCGATCCTCGCCAGGCTTCGTGAGTAGCCGCCGTCGGAGAACCGCCGGCCGGGCGCGGCGCCGTCGGACAGCACCGCCGCCTCGGTCGGGCTCCACGCCACGCACCCCCACACCTCGGCCCCGAACTGCTGGGCGATCTCCTCGGCCGAGTACGGGCGTGCCTCACCGACCAGGATCAGCCCTACGCGTGAGGGCCCCGCCGCCTCCACGACCAACGGGAGGTACAGCCGGAGCGCCACCAGGTCTACCAGGGAGGTCCGGGTGACCACCGCGACCGCGTCGGCCTGCGACGCCATCGCCGGGGGCAGCCCGTCCACCCCGATCCGTCCGGCATCGAGCAGCACGTCTGTTCCGGCGCCCGCCAGTCCTGCCACCAACTCGGGCCACACCGGGGCGAACAGCCCCACCATCCCCGGGTGGGCGAAACCGGGCAGGAAGGCGCGCGGCGGGCCGTCGGTGGGCAGGGGCAGGCTCAGCGGACCAAGGCACGCCTCGATCGGACGCCGTTCGCGATGGGCCTGCAGAACACCGGTGAGCCCATGCCCGCGGGGATCGGCCCCCTGCAGGAAGCCGGCGAGCACGGACTGGGACGGCTGCCGGTCGCCATCGACGAGCAGGACGGGATCCGGCCAGGCCAGGGCCAGGCCCAGCGCGGTCGTGGTGGTCCCCGGCGAGTGCGCCGCGGCCGTCAGCACGATCAGGCTCATGACCGCACCCCGGAGTCACGAACCAGCACGATCTGGTCCGCCGCAGCCAACCGGGCGACCCGCTCGGCCTCCGCCGCCGGGACGGCGACGTCAAGGACGGACACTCCGTCCGTAGCGGAAGCCGACGAACTCGCCACCCGGGCTGCCACGCTCGTGCCGGCCGGGGGCTCGGCACCGTCCCGGCCCACGGGCACCAGCACAACCGACGTGCCCGGTGGGAGCGCGGACGACGGAAGCCGGCCGGCGGGCAGCTTGAGACCCAGCACAGCGGTGCCGACCTCCACCGGCGGCTCCCCGTACATCCGCGGATTCAGCAGTGACCCCTGCGTCAGGTCGGTCAAGGCGGACCTGCCGACGATTTCGGGCAGCAAGTCGGCAGACACCGTGTCAACGCCCGGCGTCGGCGCGACGGTGATCACCCCGAGGTCGCCCGCGGTGATCACCTGGTCTCGGAAGACGGTCCGGGTGATCGCAATGACGGACCTTGTCGCGGCGAGGTTCGCGTACAGGACGATCGAGCCAAGGCCGCCCAGGCACACGGCCAGCACCCCCGCCAGGATCCAGCGGAGGTTCCGTCGCGCCCGCACGGGCGCAGCCGAAGAACGTTCAGAAGTGGCAGGCATGGGAATCGCTTTCGTCGAAACCGGACTCACTGCGACCCTCGGGGGCGGGTGTCTGTCCAACTGCGTCCGGCGTTCATGACTGTAAGGTCCTCGACCGACAGAACTCGACCCGTCCATGACCCGGCTGTGGACAACTTCCGAAACCTCATCTGCTATCCACAGCTCGCCTCGGCCTGACGCATTTCCCGCCGAGCGGCCTACCCGCCAGTGTGGCGACGCTGCGCCGGAGCCTGCTCGGCGGGCGTGAGCAGGCTCCTCAGATGCCGGGCCGAAGCCGGGCGGTCAGCGGTGGCTGTAGATCGCGCCGGGCGCGAGCTTCCGGCCGAACAATTGGGGAACCGTGACCAGCACGAACCCCTTCGCCCGCAATCCGTCGATGATCCGGCGGTAGGCGCGGCGGGTGGTGGCGTGGATGTCATGGGACAGGATGATCGAGCCCGGCCGGGCCTGGGACAGCACCCGCCGGGCCACCACGTCGGCGTCCCGGTCCTTCCAGTCCAAGGGATCGACACTCCACAGCACCTGCGCCAAGCCGAGTTCGTGGGCCACCGCACCGACGGTGCGGTTGGTCGACCCGAACGGGGGGCGCATCAGCGTCGGACGGATCCCGGCAGCGCGCCGGATCAGGTCGGTCGTGGTCGCCAGTTCCTTGCGGATCGCGGGCGCAGCAAGCCTGGTCAGGTCGGGGTGCTTGAGGCTGTGGTTGCCCACGACATGACCGTCGGCGACCATCCGGCGGATGATCTCCGGGTGGCTCTGCACGTGGCTGCCGATGGTGAAGAAGGTGGCCCGTACCCCCTTGTCAGCCAACAGATCGAGGAGTTGGGACGTCTCGGAGACGGGCCCGTCGTCGAAGGTGAGGGCCACACATTTCCGTTTGGCGCAGTTGACCTTGACCGGCGGAGCCGGCCGGGCGTCCGGCGGCTTCGGAGTCCCCGAAGGCCTCGGCGTCGGTGCGCGCGAGGTGCTCGCAGAGGGCGACGCGCGGAGTGGGCCGGGATCGCGCGGCTGCAGGGCGGCGCGACGAGCGTTCTCGCCGAAAGCGGACAGCAGCCCGGTGGGGTCGATCGCGACACCCAGCGGGTCCATCACGTCGAAGAGCCGCGCCCGGTCGAATTCGAACCAAAGAGCGCCGGAAGGGGTGAATGCGATGGAGCGGAACCCGCCCAGGCCGCGGTCAAGCTGGCCCAGCAGGTGTTCGCCGACGACCAGCGGCTCGGCCTGGGCCGCCGCCCCGAGCCGGTCCAGGGCGGCCTGCCGCGCCTCCGGGGCGAGCAGGTCCTCGGCAGCGCGGACGGTTCGGGTGCTGAGGTCGTACCAGGTCGTCTCAGCCGTGCCGAGATAGCGGCCCTCCCCCATCTCAGCGGTGGACAGCCGGAAGCCGACCACCTCGGGTGAGGCGGCCACCACGTCCCACGACACGATGAGCTCGCGATCGCTCTCACCGGTCACGGACGAATGCAGGAACCGATCCACCTGATCGGCCCGGTCGTCACGCATCCGCTGCGTCCAGGCTTCCAGCCCGGCGATCCGCGGCAGGGCCACGTAGCTGTGCCGTCCGCTCTGGAGGTGCTCGTCGACACTGAGATCGAACCCGGAGATGACCTCCGAACTGACCATGCGGAGGCTCGCGCCGACTCCCGCGGAGGTCACCGCAGGCGTCGGCGCCACGGCTGTCTCCACGCCGACGGCCGGCGTCCACCTCGGTGAAGGATCCGGCGGCACGCGAGCGCAGGCCCCCACGAGCCCGAGCACGCCCGCCAGCAGCGCCGCGGCCACACCTCGTCCCGTCTGCCCTCCGGTCATCGGATCAGGGTAGGCCGGGCCGCGCAGTCACCCCGGGATCGCCTCGCCAGGAGGGCAGCAGCCGCTGCGCCTCCACGGCCGCCCTGGCAGAACCCTGCCTACGCAGGACCACCGGCACAATGGAGCCGTGGACAGCGCAGAACGGCCTTCGCTCTTCGAACGCATCGGCGGCCATGAGGCGTTCGTCCGCCTCGTCGACGTCTTTTACGCCGGCGTCGCCGGCGACCCGCCGCTTCGCGACCTCTATCCCGAAGCGGATCTGGGGCCGGCGAAGGAACGTCTCCGGATGTTCCTCGAGCAGTACTGGGGCGGTCCGCACACGTACTCCGAACAGCGCGGGCATCCGCGGCTGCGACTTCGGCACGCACCGTACGAGGTGACACCCGATCAGCGCGACCGCTGGCTTCGCCACATGCAGGCCGCCATCGACACCCTCGACCTGACCGCACCGGACGCGGCGGAACTGCGGGACTACGTCACCCGCGCGGCAGGCTTCATGGTCAACAGTTTCGGCTGACCGGACGACCCTCCCTGGTCAGCCGCTTGTGGTGGGTGCGGGCGTCGTGCTCTGGGTCACCGCCGTCGTCGGGGTCGGCGCCGAGGACGTCGGCTGGGACGGCGCGGTCGTCGTCGGAGGTGCGGTGGTCGCCGTGGCGGTGGCCGCCGTGGGCGTGACGATGGTCGGAGTGGACGCTGTCGGCGTCGGCTGGACGGTGGTCTGAGTGGGCGTCGGAGTCGCGCTGGGGCTGGCGGACTTGGTCGCCGATCGGGTGGCACGTGGCTGGACCACCTGAGAAACGGAGGTCCCCTCCGACCCGTCCAACGAACGGCCGACGACAAGTTCCCACACCGTGATGGTGGTCAGGGAGACTGCCAGGATCGCACCCGTCGCCACGAGCGCGCCGCGGATCACCTGCGACCGGGTCCGCGCGGTCGCCGAGCCGGGCCCGGACGCCGCCGCCACCCGAGCGGAGGCGGGAGTGCCAGCCCCCTGGGCATCATCGACCTCTCCCCGGACACGATCGGCTCCTCGCCGAACGGCCGCGGTGAACGTACGATGCGTCCTGTCCAGGCCGACGGTGTACAGGCTGCCTGCCACGGCACCCACGATGCTGGCGATGGCGGCCCCGGCGATCGTGCCGGCGACCCCCAGTTGCGACCCCAGCACGGCGGTGGTCACCGCCGCCAGGGCGCCACCGAAGATCTTCGGCCACGACAGGTCGAGCTTCGCCGGGTCCTTGTCGGGCGGGGCGTCAGGGTCGTCCGGAGTCTGCTGGCTCACCCCTCCATTGTCCCGGACCGGAGCGGGACGGCCAAAAGCAGGCGTCAGGGACGGTTTGATGGGACCCTGACCCGCACCGGGGACCAGCTCAGGGCAGGACGCCGACCTGCTCGGCGATGAGCCTGGCGACCTGCCGCGCGGCGTCGGGCTTGGCGACCCGGCGGCTGGCTTCCGCAGCGCGCTGACGCTCGGCCGGATCCTCGACCCAGCGGCGCAGCGCGGCCACCACCTCTCGCGGACGGGGTGCCCACACGCCCGCACGCTCCTTGACCACGAAGGCGACGTTGCCGTCCTCCTGGCCGGGCAGCTTGGCGTAGATGACCAGCGGCAGCCCGGCGATGAACGCCTCGCTGATCGTGCCCGGGCCGGCCTTGCTCACGAGCATGTCGGAGGCGGCCATGAACTGCGGCATCTCGCGGGTGAACCCGTAGATGTGCGCCGGGATCTGCCAGTCGAGGCTCTCCAAGTCAGCTTTCAGAGCTTCGTTGCGTCCGCAGATGACAACCAGGGACGCCTCCAGACGAGCTTCGTTGATCGCCCGGGCCACACGCTTGAGCGGCCCCATGCCGTCCCCGCCGCCCACGATCAGGATCACCGGAAGATCGTTGCGCCAGCCCATCTTCCGCCGCCACACCTCCCGATCCTCCATGGGACGACAGAACTTGTCGTCCACGGGCAACCCGATGACGCGCAGGTTCCCCTCCGGAACCCCGTACTCCATCCCTCGCTTCTTGGCCTCTTCGGTGGGGACGACGACCAGATCGGCCCGGCGGTCGTACCAGAACGCGTGCGTGGACACCATGTCGGTGACCACGGTGATGAATGGACGCGGCGAGTCCTTCATGGCCCGCATCAACGTGGTGTTGACCAGGGGGTGGACCGAGACGATCAGGTCGGCGGGGTTCTCCTGAACCAGGCGCCGTGCCGCCTTGCGCACGTAGGGATAGGCCAGCTGGTTGACCGCCCGGGTCCGCACCTTGCCGTTGGACGCCTTGTACGACAAGCCCCAGGCCTGCGGCACGCGCGAGATCGGCGGGTAGATCTCGGGGGCATACTTCAACGGCTTGGGGTAGTAGTCGCGGAAGAAGTCGACCATGAACGACTCGAAGCGGCCGGGGAACTCGAGATCGAGGGCCTCGATCATGGCCTCGGTCGCCGACCGATGCCCACCGCCGGTGTCTGAGAACAGGAAGAGGATCTTCTTGCGCGGCGGGTGCGCTGCCGCCTGGTGGCCCTGGTTCGTCATGGTTCTCCGTCGAAGTGAGAGCTGGGCGCCGCCGGCCGCGTCAGCCCGGGTCCAGCATGGCACGCCGCGAACATGCTACGTGCCTTGCCCCACCGACAGCTGAGCCCGCCACCTTGCGAGGCCGTGCCGGACAATCCTTCCACCTCGACAAGCTGTGCCAGGTTCTTCGATGTCGACGAATTCGACACAGCTTGTCGCCGGGGCGCATCAACGCAGGATCTCGTACCGCTGCAGGCGCTTGCGGTCGGCCTTGGTCGCCGAGGCCTGCAGGGCCAGCAGTTCGGAGTAGATGCCACCGGAACGGGCCAGTTCGGCCGGCGTCCCTATCTCGTCCACCCGGCCTTCGCGCAGGGTGATGATGCGGTCGACCGAGGAGATCGTCGACAGCCGGTGGGCGATGATCAGCGTCGTCCGATCGGCCATCAGCAGGTCGAGACCTTCCTGGACCAGTCGCTCGGACTTGGAGTCGAGCGAACTGGTGGCCTCGTCGAGGATCAGGATCGGGGGGTCCTTCAACAGCGCCCGTGCCACGGCGATCCGCTGCTTCTGGCCGCCCGACAGCTTCACCCCGCGCTCGCCGATCTCGGCGTCGTAGCCGCCCGGAAGTTGGCTGATGAACCCGTGCGCATGGGAGCGGGTGGCCGCGGCGACGATCTCCTCCGGTGTCGCCGAAGGACGACCGTAGGCGATGTTCTCCCTGATCGTCCCGGAGAACAGGGAGGGGTCCTGGAAGACGACGCCCACGCTGGCACGCAGATCACCCAGGGCCAACTCCGTGATGGGACGGCCGTCAATGCGGAGGGTGCCCGCGCGCAGGGGGTACAGCCCCAGCAGCAGCGACACCAGCGTCGTCTTGCCGCCCCCACTTTCGCCGACGAACGCCACCCGCTCGCCACGCCGCACGGTGAAGGTCACATCGGTGAGCACGTCGTCCTCGGTGTAGCCGAAGGTGGCCCCCTCGAACTCGACGATGGGCTCGCCGCGTGCCGCCCGCGGGGCCACGGGACGGACCGTTCCCCCGACGGCGAGCGCCCCCTCCCTTCCGACCTGCACCGGCTCGGCCTCCTCGTCCATGACCGCGAAGTAGTCCCGGCAGCCTGTCACCGCACGCTGCGAAGCGTCGACCAGGAAGCTCATGCCGGCCACCGGCTGACGGGCCAACGTGACCAACTGGATCAGCAGCACCATGGCGCCGACGGTGAATTCCCCCTGGACCGTCTGGACGAAGATGATCGCGTAGATGCCGAAGAAGATCAGGTTCAGCGCGCCGCGCCGGGCGACGTCCATGCGGTGCCAGAAAGCGGACTGTTCCCGAGTCAGCTCGATCGTCGTGGCGTAATGCTCGCTGAAATGCCGCAGCTCCCGAGGCTCGGCCACGAAGCTCTTCACCACCCGGATCTGGCCGATCACTTCGGCGAACCGCCCGCCCGCGATGTCGAATTCGGAGTTCTTCTCCCTTTCCAGTCGCTGCCAGCGCTTGCTGGTGATCGTGGTCAGCCACGTGAAGATGGGATAGATCACCGCCAGCAGCAGGGCCAGCCACCAGGAGTAGCTGGCCGTGATCACCAGCGCCGCCGCCACGGTGATCAGCATCGGGAAGAAGTTGTTGGCGAACATGTTCAAGAAGCCGGTGGTCTCGGTGATCGAGCGCTGGAGGCGGCTGATGATCGTCCCGGTCAACTCCGAGTCGAAGTACCGCTGCGGCAGGCTGAGCAGCTTCTCGAAGTAGCTCTGTGACAGGACCGCCCGCAGCCGGATCGCCATCTGGTCGCCGAGATAGCCGCCCACATTGGTGATCAGGGTGTTCGCCAAGTCGGTCGCCAGCAGCGCGACGGCCAGCCAGAGCACGGCCGGGACGCCGCCGCCCTGCCCGGACAAGGCTGCCACCACCTCGTCGGTCGCGGCCTTGATGATGAACGGGACCAGCAGTCCGGTGGCCGCAGTGAGGATCGCACCCGCCACGATGCCCACGTAGTAGGGCCACAGTTCTCGGGCGACGCCGAGGATCCGGACGAGCGAACGCATCGCGTCAGCCTACGCCGTGCCCGCCGGGGGTTCCCGCGCGGCCCCGCCCCTGCCCGAGCGCCGCGCGCAGACGGGCGGCGTAGTCGGCTTCTTCCCCCTCGGAGTAGCGGGTGCGCGGCCAGAAGAAGCCGCGCAGGCCGTCTCCCCTCCGACGAGGGACGACGTGCAGGTGAAGATGCGGCACCGATTGGCTGACCACGTTGTTGAGACCAAGAAACGTGCCCTCTGCGCCGAACGCCGTCTCCATCGCGACGGCCAGCCGCTGCGCCGCGGCCAGCAGCGGCTGCATAAGGTCCTCCGGCAATTCCGGCAGCGTCGCGACGTGCCGGACGGGGCACACCAGGACATGCCCCTTGAACACCGGCCGGTGGTCGAGGAAGGCGATCACGTCGTCCGTGCGCAGCACCACCTCGGCGGCGAGCTCACCGGACGCGATCTGGCAGACGATGTCGTTCACGTGACAGATTCTCGCTGAGCCCTCCGACGAAACCGTCGAGCCTCGTGCGACGAACCCCGGAACTCAGGTGTGAGAACCGCCGTCCCGCCCGGAGTGAGGTTCCTGCCAGGTCGTTCAGGTTGGTCGGGGACTCAGGCCTTGATCTGGATCTTCGCGTTGAACTGTGGCAGTTCGATCCAGGTTCGGCCGGGCGCGATCTTCAGCGGGCTGCCGTCCGCGAGGGCGAACTCGAACATCTCGTTGACCGCACCCTTGCGCCAGGTCCCGGTGACGTAGCGGCCACCGTGGAAGTAGTAGAAGCTGCCCCGCTCGTTGATGATCTCGACCACCGGGTCCGGGGCACCGCCGCCGGGGTAGATCTTGTCCATCGTCCACCTCGCCCTCACGACCAGGACGTTGTCCGGCGCGATCCGGGTACCGTCGGCCATCACGTGCTTGCCCCAAGGCTCGCTGCGCAGATAGCGGTTCGTCTTCTTGTCGTAGCTGTAGGTCATGCTGAAGGCGGTGCCGCTCCCGTACGGGACGCCGATCGTCCGCGCCGCCGCGCCCGCGACCGTGGAGACCTCGTCCTCGATCACCGCGAAGGGCAGGTACGGCGGCGGCGGGGCGGTGAAGCGCTTGGTCTGCTTGGCCAGCACGGCCGGATGGCAGAAGACGGCGTGCTCGTAGTCCCGCATTCCGTTGACCCGCCGCACCCGGCTGGCGTCGATCTCATACGAGCCGGTGCCCCGAACCCGCATGTAGTAGAGGTTCTCGATGTACTGCTCGTAGTACTTGACGTACTTCATCACCCAATCTGCGGCGCTGGTGTTACCGAAGACCGGCTTCATCGGGCTGAGCAGCGGCACATCGACCGGACGGATGGAGCGGTTGGGTCCGACCAGCTCGGGGTAGACGGAGTGGAAGACCGCACAGAGCCGGGTGTAGGCGTTGCCGTTGGGCTCGACGAAGACGATGTCGGCTTTGTCGACCCCGCTCTGAGGGTGCGCGAGCCGGACGTCGGAGACCTTCAGCGCGACGGCCACCCGGCTCAGGGCAGCGGGGTCGGAGAGCAACTCGCCGGTCAACGGGGCTCGCGGAGTGGAGTCCACCGTCGGGGTCGGAGTTACCGACGGGCTGACCGGGGCGGAGGTCGAAGGAGTGACGACCACCGCCGGCTGACCGGTGGCGCATCCGGAGACGGCCAGACCCAGCGCCCCGAGCAAGGCCGTACGACGACTGACCGCTTCCATCGATTCCTCCGTGATCGGCGGCACCCGGACGGCGATGTCCGGACCCGGCCCCATCGTAGGGTCGCCGCGAGAGCAGGCCCCGCCGTGGCGCCCCGGCTCGCCGCCGGATCCGTCGCGCAAGCGGCCTGGAGGTGTCAGACCTCGTAGTCCATGCAGGCCCGTGCCGTCCGGACCTTGCCGATGAACTTCGCCACCGCGACGTGATCGGGATGCGTGGCGTACGCCTTCAGGGCCTCGACGGTGTCGAACTCCGAATAGAGCACCAGGTCGTAGGTGCACTCGAGTCCCGGCTGAGCGATCACGGGCTCGAAGGCATGCATCCCCGGCACCAGGCCGCTCAGATCGGACAAGCGAGCCCGGGCAGTCTCCAGATTGGTGGCCTTGTCGGTACCTTCGGCGTGATCGGCGAAGGACCACATCACGATGTGCTTGATCACACCTTCAGCCTACGGTGCGTCACACCTCGTCGGCGATGGACGGAGGCCCGCCCGGACGTCCGGACCTGATCAGGTCCAGCAGTTCATGCCACGCCTCGATCTTGGTGCGTGCCTTGCCCCGGTTCTGCCCGCGGTCGATCTCCGCGCCGTCGATGGTCCGCCAGTCGGCCAACGTGGAGGGGGTGAATCCGCGCGCGGCCATCACCGTCCGGAGGTCGTCGAGCCGGCGGGGCGGGGCTTCTGCCAGGTCGTCCAGCAGATGATGGACGGTCTCCGCGGCATCGGACTTGTTGGTGCCGATCACGCCGATCGGGCCGCGCTTGATCCAGCCGACCACGTACTCCCCCGGCCGGATGGTGCCATCGACCTCGCACACCCGTCCCTCGCGGTTGGGGATCCGTCCGCTGGCGTCGTCGAACGGGACGCCTGGCAGCCGCTTCCCGTGGTAGCCGATCGCGCGGAGGACCAGTTGCGCCTCGATCCGGGACTGATCGCCGGTCCCGGCAACCCGTCCGGCGCCATCGGCGACCGTCCGCTCCAGCACCACCGCCGCCACTGCCCCGTCCCCTTCGAGTGCGACCGGCCTGCGCCAGAACAGGAAGTGCAGCCAGCCCCGCGGCTCGGAAACCGTCTCGGCGGCGGCGTCCCGCAGTGCCTCCACGTTCGCCCTGGTCCGCCGGTCCAGCAGCGCTTCGTCGATCGCGGCAAGGTCGCACCCGTGGACCGTCACCGCGATTCCCGGGGTGGCCAGCAGTTCGCGCAGCTCGGTGGTGGTGAAGCTGGCGTGCTCCGGCCCGCGCCGTCCGATCACCCAGACCCGTTCGACCTGGCTGGTGGCGAGCTCGTGCAGCACCGGCTCCGGCATGTCGGTGCGGTCCAGCTCGTCGGTGCTCGTCAGCAGCATGCGGGCGACATCGATGGCGACGTTGCCCACCCCCACCGTCACCACCGAGCGGACCCCCGCCAGACGCTGCGGGCGCGCGTCCGGGTGACCCGAATACCAGGCCACGAATTCCCTCGCGGACCGGCTGCCGGGCAGCCCCTCGCCGGGGATGTTCATCCGTCGGTCCTCGCTGGCACCGGCGGCGTAGATCACCGCGTCGTAGGCCCCGACGAGTTCGTCGCGGGACACGTCCCGACCGAACTCCACCATGCCCAGGAAGGAGATCTGGGGGGCCTCGAAGACCTTGGCCAGCGCTGTCGCCACCGCCTTGATGCTCAGGTGGTCGGGGGCCACCCCGTAGCGAAGAAGGCCGAAGGGGGTGGGCAGCCGGTCGAAGATGTCGACGACCACCTCCACCCTCGCCTGACTGGTGAGCGCCTGGGCCGCGAAGAGCCCGGACGGTCCGGCGCCGACGATGGCGATCCGCTTCGGTTCACCCATGCCACTCCCTCCGCAGGGCTGCCACGCAGACTACTCGGGCGGGCCTGACTCCTCTGCCCCCACGAGGGAGATCCGGCCCCACGGTCTACCCGCAGGTGCCGAGTAATTCGCAACGCTCGCCACCGGAGCGGGTGCCCCGGGCGGTCTCTCGGCCCGCGAGCGCTGGTATTTACTCGGCACGCCCCGAGACCTGCTCTCGCGGGCGCCTGCCACGCCCTCCCACTCCTCGGGGACTCTGGGCGCTCTCGCGACGCCCAGCGGGGGGCAAGCCACAGATCAGGGCGGTCCGGCCGAAACAGGGCTGAGCGGGAGACCCCAGGGGGCTGGACCACAGACCGGGGCTCTTCGGCCGGGGAAACAAGCGGCGATACCGACGGGGCGTCACGCCACGGATCGGGGCGGCTCAGCCGACGCGAAGCCCGACGCGCGTCACGATCGGCTGGCGTTGCCCTCCGGAATGGACCACGTCCTCTCCAACGACGGTCAGCTGGCTGGCGTGGCAGCCCAGCGCCGCCGTCGCCGCCGGCAGATAGGCGCCCAGGTCGAGGACTTCGACGCCATCGGCCGACCCCATCGGGAGTCCAGAGACGACCTCGACGAGACGGACCTGAGCCGACCGAGCGGCCCGCGCAGCGATGTGGTGGCAGGCCACATGATCGGGGTGTCCGTAACCGCCGGCGACGTCGTAGCTCACCAGCAGGTCCGGACCGAACCAGTCAAGGAAGGCGACCAGGTCGTAAGCGGCCTCCTCCCTGTCGGCGGCGGTCAGCGCGTCCGTTCCGGCGTCATCGGAAGGCCCGGCCACGGTCGGGGTCACCCAGCGCATCCCGGAGTCGCGGTAGCGCCGCGGAGGGAGGCCGGCCGCCCGCGCCGGGGCAGACCCGAGAAAGGCGTGCGTCCCGACGCCGAGCGCGGCGATCGCACCGGCCAGCTCGCGCTCCCTCAGCATGACCAGGGCATCCGTCCCAGCCAGAGGCTGCAGCGGCCCGTCCACCACCTCGCCCCGCTCACCCCGGGTCGCGGTGACCACGGCGACGTCCACCCCCGAGGCGACCAGCCAGGCGATGAGCACCCCGGTGGACAGGGTCTCATCATCGGGATGGGCGTGCAGGAAGGCCACGCGGCGCACGCCGTCGAACAGGCTCATGCCGTCCCCAGCAGTTCCTGGTACACCGCCGACAGGCGCAGCGAGGCCCAACGCCAGTCGAACCGGCGCGCGTGTACCCGCGCCACCACGCCCATCCGGGCGAGCAGTCCGGGTTCGGTCAGCAGCCGGGTCAGAGCCAACCCCCAATCGTGCGGCTGCCGACTGTCCATCAACTGCCCGGTTTCGCCATGGGCGACCGCCTCGCGCAGCCCGCCCGCCGCGGCAGCGATCACCGGGACGCCGCTGGCGGCCGCCTCCAGCGCGACAAGGCCGAATGTCTCGGAGTGGGACGGCACGAGCACGGCCCTGGCCCCACGCATGATCCGGGCGAGCTCGGTCCGCGGCTGCGGACCGATGAAAGTGACCTCGTCGGACAGGCCCAGCCGGGAGACCATGGAGTGCAGGTCGGCCGCGTAGGCGGCGAAATCGACTGAGACATCACCGGCCACGACCAACTGCGGACGGATCTCCGCCGGCACTTGGGCCAGCGCCCCGATCGCCAGGTCCGGGGCCTTGAGCGGCTGCAACCGGGCGGCGAAAAGGACGTAGCCGCGCGGCCAGTCCGAGGGCGCAGCCGGCGGCCACCCCCAACGCTGCTCGCCAGGTGCCAACGGGCGGAACAGGTCCCCGTCCACGCCGGGCGAGACGATGCAGACCCGTTCCGGATCGGCGCCGCAGCGTTCGATCACCGTGCGGGCCTCGGCCGCCGAGATGGCCACCACACAGTCGGATCCGCGCGCGACGAGACGCTCCCCGGCCACCCGGTCCGGCGACTCCGGCGGCTCACCGGCGGCCAGCGGCCAACCGGGCAGGGCGGCCACGGAGTGGAAGCTCTGCACGTGCGGGACGCCCCAGCGGCGGGCCAACGGCAGCGCGGCCACGCCGGACATCCAATGATGAGAATGGATGACGTCGTAAGGGGCGCCCGAACCGGCGCCGAGCTTGGACAGTCCATCGGCGAACTGCGGGATGTACTGGTCGATCGCGCTCTTGGCCAGGTGCTCGGGCGGTCCGGCGTCCAGGTGTCGCAACACCACGCCCGGGGCGAGTTCGACAGCGTCCGGGGCTTCCGGGGACGAGCGGCGGGTGATCAGATCCACCCGATGGCCCGATCGGGCGAGCGCGTCGGCCTGGGCTCGCTCGACGACGTTCATCCCGCCCGCGTCCCTCGACCCGGGCAGATCGGCCGGCGAGGTGTGCATCGACACGAACGCGATGTGCAGGGGCGAGGGCATCCTGTGAGCGTAGTACAACTCTCAATGACAGGCCCTCGACTGATTGAATCGTGAAAGACTGGGAGAGTGAGCCAGTCCCCAGCCCAGCCCGCGTCCGTCCGTCCCCGACCCGAGATCGGGCCCAACTGGCTCTTCCTGGTGATCATGGCCGGACTGGGCATGGTGGGGCCCTTCTCGATCGACACCATCTTCCCGGCGTTCGCCTCGATGGGACCCGAACTGGGCGTCTCGGAACTCGCGCTGCAGCAGCTGATCAGCGTCTACCTGCTCTCCTTCGCCGCGATGAGCCTGCTGCACGGGCCGCTGTCGGACGCGCTGGGCCGCAAGCCGGTGATCATCGGCGGCACGGTGCTGTACATCGTGGCCTCGCTGGGCTGCGCCGTCTCGCCGAACCTCGTTGTCCTGCTGGTCTTCCGCGCCGTCCAGGGTCTTTCGGCAGGGGCCGGTCAGATCATCAGCCGGGCCATGGTCCGCGACGTGTACGCCGATGAGCAGGCGCAACGCGTGATGAGCCACATCGCGATGATCTTCGGACTGGCGCCCGCCCTGGCCCCGATCGTCGGCGGCTGGCTTCTCGGCGCCGGTGGCTGGCGCGGCATCTTCTGGTTCCTGGTCGGGTTCGGGCTCCTCCTGCTGGCCGCGGTGGTGTTCCTGCTGCCGGAGACTCATCCCGCCGAAGACCGCACCCGCTTCGACGGACGCACCCTGGCCGGCGGCCTCCTCGAGGTGTGGCGGAACCGGGACGGGCGCCGGCTCGCCTTCACGGGCATGTTCAACTTCGCCGGCATGTTCCTGTTCATCAGCGCCGCCCCGATGTTCGTGGTCAACCTGCTCGGCAAGGGAGAAAAGGACTTCTGGGTGCTCTTCGTGCCGATGATCTCCGGCTTGGTGCTCGGCTCCTGGGTGAGCGGCCTGCT
This sequence comes from uncultured Propionibacteriaceae bacterium, assembly GCA_964585085.1. Lineage (GTDB taxonomy): Bacteria > Actinomycetota > Actinomycetes > Propionibacteriales > Propionibacteriaceae > Propionicimonas. Next base: position 39,324 of record CAZPCM010000005.1, on the reverse strand, counting down.
CGCCGGGCGGATGAGCGGACGGAAGCTGGCCAGCCTGGGGTACACGGTCAGCCTTGTCGGCGCGGTGATCAACGTGGCGTTCGCGCTGATCCCGGCCACCGCCCGGCTGCCCTGGATCGTGATGCCGTTCCCGATCTACTCGTTCGGGATCGCGATCGCCTTCCCGATCCTGACCCTGGCGATGCTGGACCTGTTCCCGGACGTGCGCGGCGCGGCAAGCTCGGTGCAGTCGTTCGTGTCCCTGGTCGCCAACGCCGCGATCGCCGGCGCGCTCGCCCCGGCGCTGGCGTTCTCGCTGCCGTCCCTGGCGATCGGGTCGCTGGCCCTGACCGTGGTCGCGTGGGTGCTGTGGCACCGCCACCTGGTGATGACCCGTCGCGAACCCCACGCCACCAGGGACACCGCCGCCTACGAACCGACCGACGAGATGTGATTGACCCCCACCGAGCGTGACGAGGGCCGATTCCTGGGCCCTGGGAAGGATCGGCCCACGGCGATAGCGTGTCCTCCATGAGCATCGACGCACCGATCCGCTTGGAGTCTGCTGACATCGCCGTGGAGATCCTGCCGCTCGGCGCGACGATCCACCGCTTCGAGGTGCGCCAGCGGGACGGCGTCTGGCGCAACATCGTCCTGGGGCATCGCCGGCTCGACACCTATCTCACCGACACCTCCTACCTCGGCTCGACGCTGGGGCGATGTGCCAGTCGGATCGACAACGCCCGCTTCACCCTGGACGGGACGCTCTACGAACTCGACGCGAACGAGCCGCCGCACTGCCGGCACGGCGGCGCCGGGGGGTTCCACGTGCGGGAGTGGGACGTCGACGTGGTCGGCGCGGGCCACCTGGCGCTCAGCCTGGTCAGTCCGGACGGCGACCAGGGCTTCCCGGGCGAGGTCCGGGCGACCGCCGAGTACTCCCTCATCACCGGCGGCGTCCAAGTCGTCTATACAGCGGTCACCGACGCCCCGACCCTGGTGAGCCTCACCACGCACCCGTACTTCAACCTCGACGGGGAGGGTTCCGGCACCACCGACGGCCACCAGCTGACGCTCCACGCCTCGGAGTTCACGCCGACCCGTCCCGACGGCATCCCCACCGGCGAGGTGCGGCGGGTAGAGGGGACCGCGGCCGACTTCCGCTCCGGACGGCTGCTCGGCGAGGCCCGTGAGGCGGCTGTCGCGGAGGGGATCGCCCGAAACGACGGCTTCGACCACAACTTCGTGATCGACGGCGTCGGCCTGCGCGAGTGCGCGGTGCTGAGCAATCCGGCCGGGATGGCATTGTCCGTCCGGAGCGACCAGCCCGCGCTTCAGGTCTACGGCGGCGACCATTTCGACGGATCGCTCACCGGCACCTCCGGACGGGCCTACCAGCGACGTGCCGGAGTGGCTCTGGAGACCCAGCAGTTCCCTGACACCGCGAACCAGCCGGCCTTCCCGTCCGCAGTGCTGCAGCCGGGCCAGAGGTTCACCGCGACCACCCAATGGCTGGTGCGCCAAGCCTGAGATCGCGCCGGGACCGAGGGCTGAGGGCCGAGAGCTGAGACTCCATCGCGGCAGGGGCTTCCGATCGGCAAGGGCGTGAGGCAGATCACGCCCGATCCCGTGAAGTTAGCGCCCACATCTTCGGATTCGGCGCGGATCGGGCGGGATTTCGCTCAGCCACCCCCCGGAACCACCGGCCCTCATCCGTTCGGTTGAGCTTTCACAGCCCCCTGAGGGAACGGTCAAAGACCCCTCTTACACTGGCCAACGGCAGGCGGCGGCTTGCCAGTTGACGAGGGGTACCGATGAGCCGATTGACAGCGATGAGCCTGACCCACCGAACGGTGGCGCTGCTGCTGTCCCTGCTGACCATCGGGCTCGGGGTGTTCACCATGGGCGCCCTCAAGCAGGAGCTCATCCCCTCCATCGACCTGCCCCGCGCCAGCATCCTCACCATCTACCCCGGCGCCAGCCCGCAGGCGGTGGAGCGCGAGGTGTCCAAGCCGATCGAATCCGCAGTCAAGACGGTCTCCGGGGTGAAGGACATCACGTCCAAGAGCTCCTCGGGCGTCTCCCAGGTCACCATGCAGTGGGAATACGGCCTCGACGCCGACAAGATGGGCAACGACCTGCGCAGCGCAGTCGACTCCATCAAGGCGACCCTGCCCAGCGGGGTGACCCCGCAGGTCGTCACCGGCAGCTTCGACGACATCCCGATCGTGATCCTGGCCGTCTCCTCGCGGGACTCCACGACGGTCCTTTCCCAGAAGGTGAAGGACACCGTGGCGCCCGCGCTCAAGGCCGTGGCCGGAGTGCGGGAAGTCACCACCGGCGGCGAGGAGAAGCGTGAGGTCGTCATCACCCTCGACCAGAAGAAGGTGACGAAGTACGGCATCGACCAGACGCTGCTGGCGAGCTCCTTCAGCTCGAACGCGAGCGCGGTCCCCTCCGGCACGATCCGCACCGGGGCGGAGAACCTGGACGTGCAGGTCGGCACCACCTGGTCCTCCCTCGACGACGTGAAGCACCTCCTCGTCCAGGGCACCGACGGCCCGGTGATGCTGGAGGACTTCGCCACGGTGCGCGAGCAACCGGTCGAAACCACCACCATCTCCCGGGTCAACGGCAAGCCGTCACTGACCCTGTCGATCACCAAGGACGCCTCCGGCAACACCGTCAGCGTGGCCAAGGCGGTCGCGGCGGTCCTGCCGGAACTGGAGAAGCGGCTCGGCAACGGCGCCACCTTCGCGACCGTGTTCGACCAGGCCCCGTTCATCGAGCAGTCCATCCACGACCTCGGCGTCGAGGGCGGCATCGGCCTGGCCATGGCGATCTTCGTGATCCTGTTGTTCCTGCGCTCGATCCGACCCACGCTCATCACCGCGATCTCGATCCCGCTCTCGCTGTTCATCGCGCTGATCGGCCTGTGGGCCGGCGGCTACACCCTCAACATCCTCACCCTGGGCGCGCTGACGGTCGCGATCGGACGGGTGGTGGACGACTCGATCGTGGTCATCGAGAACATCAAGCGACACCAGGGCCTGGGCGAGCGGGGACACGACTCGATCGTCGGCGCCGTCCGGGAAGTCGCCGGCGCGGTGACCAGTTCGACGCTGACCACCGTCGCGGTGTTCCTGCCGATCGGGCTGGTCGGCGGCCAGGCCGGGGTGATGTTCCGCCCGTTCGCGATCACAGTGACCGTTTCCCTGTTGGCCTCGCTCCTGGTCTCGCTGACCGTCATCCCCGTGCTCGCGTCGTGGTTCATGAAGCCGGCAGCCAAGAACCGTCCCACGCAGGAGGAGAAGGACACCTGGCTGCAGAAGGCCTACGTGCCTGTGCTGCACTGGGCGCTGGGCCATCGCGTCCTGACCCTGCTGATGGCGTTCGCCGTCTTCGCCGGGACGCTGGCCCTGGCCCCACGGCTGAAGACCGACTTCATCGGCGAGGCCGGCCAGACCAGCCTGCAGATCACCCAGACGATGCCGGCCGGCACGGGCCTGGCTGAGACCGATCAGGCCGCCCACAAGATCGAGGCACTCCTGGCCGTCGAGCCGACCGTCCAGACCTACCAGACCACGATCGGCGGGTCCACCGCGGTGTTCATGGGAAGCCAGGCCGACACCAACTACGCCAGCCATGCGATCACGCTCGCCACGCACGCCAAGGGTGTTGAGGTCGCCGACCGACTCCGGGCGCAGATCGCCGACCTCGGCCCTGGCGTCGGCGAGACCGAGGTCGTCATCGGACGTTCCAGCAGCCAGATCGTGCTCTACGTGGAGAGCTCCGAGCCCGACAAGCTGAAGACCGCCAACGAGCGGGTGATGGCGATGCTGCGCGGCCTGAACGGATTGGGCAACATCAAGAGCGACCTGGCCGAGGCCCGATCGATGCTCAAGGTGGACGTGGACGAACAGGCCGCCGCCGACCGCGGGATGAGCCAGGCCCAGGTCGGGCTCGCGGTGACCCGCGCCATCCGCGGGCAGAAGGTGGGGACGCTGACCAGCGGCGAGACGACCCTCGACCTGATGCTGCGCTCCCAGAAGCCGGTCAAGGACATCGACGAACTCCGCTCGATCCTGTTGCCGGTGACCACCAAGATGACCGTTGACGCCCGCACGAAGGCCGCCGACAAGGTGACCGCCCGGTCGGACGCACTGCAGGACGACGCCAAGCAGGCCCAGACCGACGCTTACAACGAGCAGGTCAAGGCCCTCAGGTCGAGCCGGTCGAAGGCACAGTCGACGCTGTCCTCGCTCCAGAAGCAACTGAGCAAGCTCAACCGCGCATTGGAGGACGCGTCCGACGCGACCCCGGTGCCGGTGCCCGACCCGATCCAGGGCGAGGTGATCTCCGGGATCACCCAGGGCCTGACCGTGGGCCAGATCGCCCAGCAGATCGCGGGAGTCCAAGCCGGCATCGCCGGAGCGCGCGCCCAGATCAGCGCGGCTGACACCCAGTTGACCAAGTTGGCCGAGTCGAGGACGAAGACGCTCGACTCACAGGCCGATCAGGAGGCCATCGTCCAGGCCGGCAAGGACGCCGCGAAGACCAAGGCCACCGCGGTGCGCCTGACCACGGTCGCCGACGTTCACCTGGCCGACGCCCCCGCGATGATCACACGAGTCGACGGCACCCGGACGGCGACCGTCACCGCCACCCCCAGCGGCAACGACCTGGGTGCCCTGACCACCGCCATCAAGGCCGGGGTGAAGGGTCTGGTGTTGCCGGACGGCGTGTCCGTTCGGATCGGCGGGGTCTCGCAGCAGCAGCAGGACTCGTTCGCGCAACTGGGGTTGGCGATGCTGGTCGCCATCGCGGTGGTCTACCTGATCATGGTGGCGACCTTCGGTTCCCTGCTGCAGCCGCTGATCCTGTTGGTGTCGATCCCGTTCGCCGCCACCGGGGCGATCGGGCTGTCGCTGATCACGGACACTCCGCTCGGTATCCCCTCGATGATCGGCCTGCTGATGCTCATCGGCATCGTGGTCACCAACGCGATCGTGCTGATCGACCTGATCAACCAGTACCGCGAACGCGGAACCGGCATCGACCGGGCCATCCGGGACGGCGCCCGGTTGCGGCTGCGTCCGATCGTGATGACTGCCCTGGCGACGATCTTCGCCCTCATCCCCATGGGTCTGGGAGTGACCGGCGGTGGGGTGTTCATCTCCAAGCCGTTGGCCATCGTGGTGATCGGCGGCCTGGTCTCCTCCACGTTCCTGACCCTCATCCTGGTGCCGGTGCTGTACGACCTGGTCGAGAAGTACCGCCAGCGCCGCGCCGGTCGGCGGGAGGAGCGTGCAGTGCGACGGGAGGCCGCGGCCGACGTCACCGCTGCAGGGACGGGTGCGGAGGGCGTCGATGATGTCGGCGCCGGTGCGGCAGGCCCGGCCCTGTTCTCCGGGGAGACCACGCCCGCCCCGGTGGACGAATCCGGTTCCGAGCCGGCGCCCTGAGATGGGGGACGCTGGACTGCTCGGCGAGGTTGTGCGCCACTACCCGGTGCTGGGTTCTGTCCCGTCCGGGCTTGGTGCGGAGCTCGCTGCACAGGCGCGTCCGTTCTCGGCCCCTGCCGGTGCGGTGCTGTTCGACGTGGACGGCCCGTGCACCGGGTTCGTCCTCATCCTGGCCGGATCGGTCGAGGTGATCCGTCCCAGCGCCGGTGGACGAGGGCTCCTGCTCTATCGGCTGGGGCCCGGGGACGTCTGCGTCCTCACGGTGAATTGCCTTGTCGGGTCGGGGAGCTACGCGGCCCGGGCAGTCGTGAAACAGGCTGCGCGCGGGGCGATCCTGCCGCAGCGGCTGTTCGATCGGTTGGTGGCCGAGGTTCCGGCGTTCCGGCGGCAGGTGTTGGAGTTGCTGGCCGGGCGGCTCTCCCGGCTGATGGCCCTGATGGAGCGGGTGGCCTTCGCCCCTGTGGAACAGCGGCTCGCCGCGCTGATAATCGAGCAGGGGCCTCGGGTGCCGGCGACGCATCAGGAGCTGGCCGACATGGTGGGCACCGCGCGCGAAGTTGTCAGCCGCCAACTCGGGGCTTGGGCCGAGGCCGGCGTGGTCGACACTTCGCGCGGGCTGGTTCAGGTGCGGGACCGGGCTCGGTTGGGAGCGATCGCGGAACCCCTCGGCGGAGTGTGACACCAGTCACAGACGCGGCCGGTCGGCGCCTCCTAGCGTGGAACCGTCACCGAGCGGAGAGGCAAGAGATGAAGAGCAACGTGGGTAACACCGACCGGGTCATTCGCGTCGTGGCGGGCGCCGCGCTCGCCGGACTGGGATTCACCGGCGTGATCGGCGGCTGGGTCGGCATCGTGGTCGGCATCGTCGGCCTGGTGTTCGTCGTCACCGGTGCGGTCGGATTCTGCCCGATCTACGCCGGGCTGCGCCTGAGCACCAGGCGCTGAGCCCGACCCGGAGGCGGGCGCGCCCAGGAGGACAGGTGCCCGTCGCCGGGCGCGCCCTTCCGGGGCCACGCTTCTCGACCCAGACGTGGGCGAGCCGGCGGCGTCCCCACCCAAGCGGGCCGTCTTGGTCGTGCGGCGGCGCGTCTGAGCGGAATCCCGACCGAAACCCCCGGATCGACCTGATGAGAGCGCTCACACGAGCGGATCGGGCGCGATTCGCCTCATCGATCCTCAGTCAGCCGAATTGGGGTCCTGGGCACTTCAGGCGCCGCCGAACTGCTTCGCTGGGGCCGCGAGCAGCGGTCCCGCCCAGCCTCCGGCAGGAAGCCCAGGAGCGTCTATTCGAACACGGCTTCGTTTTTGTCGGTGACGCGTCCTAGCGTCGGGTGCATGATCGACACCGCGTGGCAGAGTGGAGACGCCATGACCGCCGACGTCCTCGACCGCTTCTCTCCGGCCACCAGCGCCTGGTTCCGGGCCAACTTCGCCGCGCCCACTCCCGCGCAACGAGGGGCCTGGGAAGCGATCAGCTCTGGTCGTCACACTCTGGTGGTGGCCCCGACCGGGTCCGGGAAGACGCTTTCCGCCTTCCTGTGGGCGCTCGACGAGCTCGCGTCCGGGCGGCCCGTCGACGCGTCGCCGGGCTGCCGGGTGTTGTATGTGTCGCCGTTGAAGGCACTGGCCGTCGACGTGGAGCGCAACCTCCGCGCTCCTCTGGTCGGCCTCGGGCACGAATCCCAACGACTGGGCCTGCCTCGGCCTGAGGTGCGTGTGTCCGTCCGCTCCGGGGACACCCCTGCGGACGAGCGGCGTGCCTTCGCCAGGCAGCCGCCGGACATCCTGATCACCACGCCGGAGTCGCTGTTCCTGATCCTGACCTCGGCGGCTCGCGAGGCACTCCGCGGCGTCCGGACCGTCATCGTCGACGAGGTGCATGCCGTGGCCGGCACCAAACGCGGCGCGCACCTGGCGCTCAGCCTGGAACGGCTGGACGCGCTGCTGTCCCGTCCCGCCCAGCGGATCGGATTGTCCGCCACGGTTCGTCCGATCGACGAAGTGGCGCGCTTCCTCGCCGCCGGACGGGACGTGGCTGTGGTCGCCCCACCGAGTGCCAAGCAGTGGCAGCTCGACGTGGTCGTGCCGGTGCCCGATCTGGGTGCCATCGGCGAGACGACCGGCAACCTGAGCGGGCTGGCCGCAGGCGATCCCGAACGGACCTCGATCTGGCCCCACGTCGAGGAAGGCATCGTCGACCTGATCGCTGGCCATCATTCGACGATCGTCTTCGCCAACTCGCGCCGGCTGGCCGAGCGGCTGACCGCTCGGCTGAACGAGATCTGGCTGGAGCGACTCGAGACCGCACTTCCGAATCCTCGAGCCACGCCACCGACCGATGGTCCCGGCGAAGGACCTCCCACCACGCCGACCGGAGGTCGGGCCCCGGCGCCCTCCGACGCGGCACCGCGCGCCGAGGCGGGCCACCCGACCCTGGCGCCCGCACAGACCATGGCCCAATCCGCGATCAGCCGAGGGGCGCCGGCCGTCCTCGCCCGGGCGCACCACGGCTCGGTGAGTCGCGAACAGCGGCAGCAGACCGAAGAGGACCTCAAAGCAGGCCGCCTGCCGGCGGTGGTCGCCACGTCCAGCCTTGAGTTGGGCATCGACATGGGGGCGGTCGACCTCGTCATCCAAGTCGAGGCGCCCCCCTCGGTCGCCTCAGGCCTGCAGCGGGTCGGACGGGCTGGGCACCAGGTGGGAGCGGTGTCTCGCGGCATCCTCTTCCCCAAGTTCCGCGGCGACCTCATGCAGACGGCCGTGATCGTGGAGCGGATGCGTGCCGGTGCGATCGAGGCGCTCCGCGTCCCGGCCAACCCGCTCGACGTGCTAGCCCAGCAGATCGTCGCGATGCTGGCCATGGAACCGTGGACGGTCGGCGATCTGGAGGCCCTCGTCCGCAGGGCCGCGCCGTTCACGACCCTGACCCGTCCGGTGCTGGAGTCGGTCCTGGACATGCTGAGCGGCCGTTACCCCTCAGACGAGTTCGCCGAATTGCGGCCACGTCTGAACTGGGACCGGATCACCGGGGAACTGACGGGACGGCGCGGCGCCCAGCGCCTGGCGGTGACCTCGGGCGGCACCATCCCCGACCGCGGGCTGTACGGGGTGTTCCTCGCCGGTGCCGAGGGTCCCGGACGTCGGGTGGGCGAGCTCGATGAGGAGATGGTCTACGAATCGAGAGTCGGGGACATCTTCGCCCTCGGCACCTCGACCTGGCGGATCGAGCAGATCACTCACGACCGTGTCCTGGTGACACCGGCGCCCGGCCAGCCCGCCCGGCTGCCGTTCTGGAAGGGAGACAGCCTGGGCCGACCTGCCGAACTGGGACGGGCGGTGGGCGCCTTCGTCCGAGAACTGTCCCGCGCTGCGCCGGAGAAGGCCCGCGAGCGCCTGGTCGCCGGGGGCCTGGACGACTGGGCAGCAGACAACCTGCTGGCCTACCTGGCAGAACAGCGCGAGGCGATGGGCCGCGTACCGCACGACCGTCAGATCGTGGTGGAGCGCTTCCGGGACGAGCTCGGCGACTGGAGGATCGTGGTGCATTCGCCCTACGGGGCGCAGGTGCACGCTCCCTGGGCGCTGGCGGTGGCGGCCCGGTTGCGGGAACGATTCGGGGTCGACGTGGCCGCCATGCACGCCGATGACGGCCTGGTCTTCCGACTGCCCGACACCGACTGGGCCGCGATGGGCGACGAGGGCGACAGGGAGGCTCCGGCCCGGCCGGTCGAAAGGAGGCCGACCGTCACGACGGTCGACCGGGAGCCACCGGTCACCGCGGCGACTCCCGGGAACCCGTACGCCGATGAGCTGATCGACCTGCTCTTCCCCGACCCTGACGAAGTGTCCGCCCTGGTCACCGAACAGATCGGCGCCTCGGCCCTGTTCGCCTCCCGGTTCCGCGAGTGCGCTGGACGGGCCCTGCTGCTGCCGAAGCGCCGTCCGGACCGCCGACAGGCCCTCTGGCAGCAGCGGCAGCGAGCAGCTCAACTGCTGGAGGTGGCGAGCCAGTACCCGAGCTTCCCCATCGTGCTCGAAGCCGTCCGCGAGTGCGTCAATGACGTCTTCGACGTGCCGGCTCTGGTCGAGGTGCTGCGCGGCGTCCGGTCCCGCCAAATCACGACGGTCTCGCTCGAGACCCCTCGACCGTCCCCGTTCGCGTCCTCGCTGATGTTCGGCTACGTCGCCCAGTTCCTCTACGAGGGAGATTCCCCGCTGGCGGAGCGTCGCGCAGCGGCGCTCGCCCTGGATCCGACCCTGCTCGCGGAGTTGTTGGGTACCACCGAAGGGCTCGCCCTGGCCGAACTGCTCGACCCGGACGCGCTGACTCGCACGGAGATCGAACTCCAGCATCTCGCCGAGGGCCGTCAGGCCCGGGAGGTCGACGAGTTGTCCGATGTCCTGCGCTCGATCGGCCCCCTGAGCCTGGCGGCGGCGCGGCAGCGCGTCACCGAGCCGGGGGCGGTCGCATCGTGGCTGGTCCAACTCGAGGACGCCCGCCGAGCCCTGCGCGTCCGGATCGCCGATTCCGAGTGCTGGGCGGCCATCGAGGACGCCGGACGGCTCCGCGACGCGCTCGGAGTGTCGCTGCCGCTGGGGATCCCCCAGGCGTTCCTGCTTGTCACAGCCGACCCACTGGGGGATCTGCTCGGCCGCTACGCACGGGGTCATGCCCCCTTCACCGTGGCTGAGGCAGCGGCCTGGCTGGGCCTCGGCCCGGCGGTGGTTCGCGACACGCTGCGGCGGCTCACGGCCCAAGGGCGCCTGGTCGAGGGGGACCTCCGGCCGGTCGGCTGGACACCCCCGCGCGGTGGCGCCGCGCCCAGCGTCGGCACCCCGGGCGCCAGCATCAGCACCCTGGGGGTGGACGTCCCCGCGGCCGTAGCGGGCTCCCCGGATTCGATCAGCGGTGCCGCCCACGCCGGCGAATCGGCCGAGTTCTGTGACGCCAGGGTGCTTCGGCTGCTGCGCCGGCGCTCGCTGGCGGCCTTGCGCTCAGCCGTGGAACCCGTCGCGACAAGGGATTACGCTCGCTTCCTCCCAGCCTGGCAAAGCATCGGCGAACTGCGCGGAACCGACGGCGTCCTGCGCGTCGTCGAGCAACTGGCGGGGGTGCCCCTGCCGGCCAGTGCGGTCGAGTCGTTGATCCTCCCGGCCCGGGTCCGCGACTACCGACCGGCCATGATGGATGAACTCACCACCTCTGGTGAGGTGCTCTGGCAGGGTCACGGCAGCCTGGCCGGAGCGGACGGCTGGATCTCACTCCACCCCGCCGAACTCGCTCCGCTGACCCTGGCCTCCCCCGCTCCGCCCACCTCAGAGCTGGGCCTGCGCGTTCTGGAAGCCCTCGCCGACGGCGGCGCGTTCTTCTTCCGCAGTCTCGCCGACCAGCTCGGCCTCACCGATGACGCGGCCCTGACCGACACGCTGTGGCAGCTGGTCTGGAGCGGTCAGCTGACGAACGACACCCTCGTCCCGCTGCGGGCGCTACTGGGCGGCGGACACACCGCCCACCGGCCCCGTCCTCCCTCGGCGCTGCGCGCACGGTTCGGTCGCGGCCTCACCCGTCCGGTCGCTCCGCGGCGCAGCGGCCCGCCCCAGGCAGCTGGACGCTGGTCGTCCCTGCCCGCCCCGGAACAGGACGAGACCGCGCGCGCCCTGGCGCGCTCCGAGCTCCTCCTGGATCGGTATGGCGTGGTCACGCGTGGCAGCGTCACCGCCGAGGACTCCCCCGGTGGCTTCGCCGCCGTCTACCGCGTCCTGGCCGCCGCCGAGGATGCCGGACGCGTGCGTCGCGGGTACTTCGTGGAGCACCTCGGCGCGGCCCAGTTCGCCGGCACCGGCGCCGTTGACCGGCTTCGGACGTTCTCACGTCCGCTGGACGACGGCCCGGGTGGGCCGGCGATCGTCCTGGCGGCCTGCGACCCGGCGAATCCGTTCGGAGCCGCCTTGCCGTGGCCCGAGCGACCTGCGGCCGGTGAGGGCCGGGGCCACCAGCCGGCCCGCAAGGCCGGCGCGCTGGTCGTCCTCCGCGACGGCGAACTGATCCTCTACGTCGAGCGGGGCGGGCGCACCCTGCTCTGCTGGTCGGAGGACGACGAGGTGCTCGTCCCCACAGCCGCAGCGCTGGCCCAGTCCGTCCACGCCGGCACCCTGGGGAAACTGACCGTGGAGAAGGTGGACGGCGAGGCGGTCCTGGGGACCCAGCACCCCCTCGCCCGAGCGCTGGCCGACGCGGGCTTCCGGCTTACGCCGCGCGGCCTCCGGCTGAGGCGGTGAGTCGTGCCCGAGGGTGACACTGTGCTGCGGACGGCGCGGCGGCTCGATGAGGCGCTGGCCGGACGGACGCTGCTGGCAGCGGACCTGCGCTGGCCCGGCCTCTCGACCACCGACCTGCGCCAGATGATCGTGACCGAGGTCGTCGCCCGCGGGAAACACCTGCTGACCAGGCTGGATGCCGGCTGGACCCTGCATTCCCACCTGAGGATGGAGGGCCAGTGGCGGATCGAGAAGACACCCGAAGCGGCCACCGATCCTGGGGCAGGGCCGATCCCCCGTGAGCAGCCGTGGCAGCAGAACGCCCCGGGACGCGACCAGCAGGAACTCGTCCGTAGGTTCACCCACCCCGACATCCGGGCGATCCTGGTCGGCCGGCAGTGGACAGCGGTCGGACTGAGGCTGGGGATGCTCGACTTGATCCCGACGAGGGACGAGCACACCCTCGTGGGCCATCTCGGCCCGGACATCCTCGACCCCGACTTCGACCACACACAGGCCCTCGCCAATCTGGTCGCCAGCGGGACCCCGGTCGGAGCAGCGCTGCTCGACCAGCGCAACCTGGCCGGGATCGGCACCCTGTGGTCCTCGGAGTCGCTCTTCCTTGAGCAGGTGAACCCGTGGATTCCCGTCGGCGCAATCTCGGCCGGCGCTCTCGCGCGACTGGTCGAGCGGGCCCGCCTGCTCATGACGGTCAACGTCGGCCACGCCGTGCAATCCTCGACCGGGATCCGCCGCGAGGGCCAGACCAGCTATGTGCACGCTCGATCGGGGCGGGAGTGCCGTCGGTGCGGCACCACCGTCCGGGTTGCCCCCATCGGACCGCCGACCCGGGAACGTCCGATGTTCTACTGCCCCGGGTGTCAGGGCGGCCTCGCCCCGACCGATCAGGGTCGCCCGGCGGCGCCGCTCGGCGCACGCCGCAGGCAGGTGCCTGGCGTCAGCGGCCCCCGACTTCCGCGCTGAACCTGCAGAAGGTGGTCCGGGCCACGTGACAGCCGGGCCACGTGACGGTGGACAACGTCACACCTTTGGCTCAGTCGGACTCGATCGAGTCCCAGCCCGCCTCGTCGGGGAACACCGCTGAGTACTTCTGCGAGGTACGCGGCTCGGCCATCATGCCGGCCACCGCGTCCCGCCAGGCTGCGTAGTGGGCGGTCTCCTTGTGAGCCAGGGCGGCCTCGGGGGTCCGATACACCTCGACCAGGACGAATCGCGTGGCGTCATCGAGGGACTGGACGACATCGAACCGCGCGATCCCGGGTTCCTGGAGGGAGTGGCGCGCGTTTTCGACCGACGCGGCGGCGAAGTCGGCAACCCGGTCGGGCAGCACGTGGACGAAGACGTGAACGATCAGCATGGCGCTCCTCTCAACGCTGGTTCCAGTCTGCTGGAGCAGGGGGCGATTGTACGGAGTTGGCTCCACGCCCACGCCGATGCGACGATGGCAGGCTGCGCCCACCCGAACCGAGCCGAACGGGAGCGGAAGCGGGAACCGAAGCGGAAGCGGGATACCGAAGGCGAAGCGGGGAACCGAACCGAGCCGAACGGGAAGGGGAACCGCACCGGAACGGGCGCGAGAGCGGGAACCGGAGACGACGCCCAGAGCCGAACCGGCTGACCGATGAGCGAGACCGAGAGGAGGGACCATGGACACCGACCCCGGCGCCCAGCAGGGCGCGCGCGAACTGCTGGCCAGTGGTCCCTTCGTCATCCTCCTCGCGGCTCGGACCATCGCGATGCTCGGCATCGCCTTCTCCCCGGTCGCGCTGGCCTTCGGCATCCTCGGCCTTCCCGGCGCCGACGCCACCACGCTCTCCATCGTCCTGGCCGCGGAGACCATCCCGCTGGTGGTGTTCATGCTGGTCGGCGGAGTGGTGGCCGACCGCTACCCGCGCTCGCTGGTGCTGCTGGCCGGCGAAGCGCTCAGCGCGCTGGCCTGGGCCGGCATCGCAGTGATGATGCTCACCGGCTACACACCGCTGTGGCTGCTGTGCCTGGCGGCGGTGGTGGCGGGCACGGCGGGCGCGCCGGTGTACCCGGCGCTGAGCGGCATCATCCCCGATCTGGTTCCCGCCCACCTGCTGCAGCAGGGCAACGCGTGGCTATCGATGGGGCAGAGCGCCGCCCGGCTGGTCGGCCTGGTGGCCAGCGGGGCCGTGGTGATCTGGATCGGCGGCGGCTGGGCGATGATGGTGGCCGGGGCGCTGTATGCCGGCTCAGCAGCACTGTCGGCGCTACTGCCGCGCTCAGGCTCGCTGGCCGGCGCGGAGCAGAACCCGCTGAGTCAGCTTCGTGAGGGCTGGGACGAGTTCCGCTCCCGACAGTGGCTCTGGGTGGTCGTGGTTCAGTTCGCCGTGATGGTGATGGTGCTGCAGGCGGCACACGGGGTGCTCGGTCCGGTCGTGGCCCAGCACGAACTGGGTGGCGCAGCCTCGTGGACGGCGGTACTCGCCGCCGAAGCCCTCGGCGCGGTCTTCGGGGTGGCGCTGGCGATGCGCTGGCGACCTCACCGACCGATCCTGGTCGCCACCCTGACGACCTTCGTAGCCGGGGCACCGTCCCTGCTCCTGGGCCTGAGCGCCCCGTTGTGGGCCGTCGTCGCGGCCGCCTTCCTGATGGGAGTGAGCTTCGACCTCTTCGGCGTGCTGTGGATGACGACCATGCAGCACGAGGTGCCCACCGAGTCGCTGGCCAGGGTGGCCTCCTACGACGCCCTCGGATCGCTGATGCTCGGACCCATTGGGCTGCTGCTGGCCGGGCCGGCGACGGCCGTCTTCGGCGCCCACGCCGCGTTGGTCGGCTGCGGACTGGTCAGCGCCGCGACCACGGTGTTCGCCCTCGCCTTCCCCGAGGTACGGCAGCTGCAGTCCCGGCGTCCGCTGACCGAAGCCGGCAGTTGATGGACCCGGCCGCCGTCGCCTGGCTGCGCTCGGTCGCCGCTCAGCACGACCCGCGCGTGACCGGCGACACCAGCATCGAGCGGATCGCCGGAGACGGGGTGGAGCACGCTCTGGTCGTGGCGGCGGGGCCGGTTGTCGCCAAGTTCCATCTGGCGCGCACCGATCCGGGCGAGTTGTCCGCCCGGCTGGTGTTCGCCGCGAGCTCGACGACCAACCTGGCGCCGCTGCGCATCGATCCGCTCCGGGCCCCGAACGGTTCGCTGGCCTCGTTGTGGCCGCGGGTCGAGGCGCTCACGCCGGCCGACCACCCACCGTGGGCCGAGGCCGGCGCTCTCCTGGCCGAGCTCCATCGGACGCCCCTTCGCACGGACCTGCCCGAGCACGGCGGCCCCGCCCGCCTGGAGCGGGCGATCCGGCGGCTGGACTCCGCCCCCAGCAGTACTGCGGTCACCGTCCTCAGACGGACGGCCGACGCCCTCGTTTCCGCCCGGACAAGGAGGGACGCTGGACCCGGGGGGCCCGGGTCGCACCTGGGTCCCCGGCCGCTCGGGCCGGTCCACGGTGACTGGCACCTCGGCCAACTGGGGCGCCCGTCCCTCCCCGAGAGAAGCTGGTCCAAGGGCGGGGACGGTTGGCGCCTGCTCGACATCGACGACCTCGGCGTCGGCGATCCCGCGTGGGATCTGGGCCGTCCGGCCGGCTTCTGGGCTGCGGGGCTGCTCGAGGACGGCGCGTGGGCCGCGTTGCTCGGCGCCTACCAGGCGGCCGGCGGGCCGGCCGTTCCCCCCAAGGGAGACCCGTGGCCGGCGCTCGACCAAGCGGCCCGAGCGGCCGTTCTGATCGCCGCCACCGCCGCGGTGCTGCGTCCGGGAGCCCACAGCCCGGACACAGCCGACGCACTGATCGCCGCTTGCGCGCGCATGCACGATAGGTGACATGAGCCAACCCGTGAACCCGCAGGACCCGCCGCGCTACGAGCCCTACAACGCCGTTCCCGGCGGCCTCAGCTGCCCCAAATGCCGTGGCACCATGCGCACCTATGACCGCAACGGCGTCCATATCGAGCAGTGCGACACCTGCCGCGGGGTCTTCCTTGACTTCGGCGAGTTGGAACACCTGAGCCAGTTGGAGAGCCGGTTCCTGCAGCAGCCGCCGCCCCAGCCCGGATACGGCCCAGCCTGGGGCCACCATGGTGGCCACACGTACCGCCGCTCCGGCTTCGGCAGCCTGTTCTTCTCCAGCTGACCCGACCGTCCCGGTGGCCACCCGAAGGGCGCTCCGGCCCCAACGGCATAGCATGCCCTCATGCTGATCGTCACCACCAACGACATCCCCGGCTACCGCATCGAGGCCGTTCTCGGCGAAGTCATGGGGATCACCGTCCGCAGCGCCAACATCGGGGCGAACTTCGTCGCGGGCTTCCGGTCATTGGGCGGCGGCGAGGTGCCCGAGTACACCAAGCTCGTCTACGAGAGCCGGCAGCAGGTCATGCAGCGGATGTGGCAGGACGCGGTGGCTCGCGGAGCGAATGCGATCGTGGCCATGCGCTTCGACACCGGCGACATCGCCCAATCGTTTTCGGAGGTGTGCTGCTACGGCACGGCGGTCGTGGTCAACCCGATCTCGGACGGCCAACCGGGCGCCACTCCGCAATCGGTCGCGGACGTGAGGGCCCGGGCCGGGCAGCCCCGCTGAAGCCCAGCTGCCCTGGATCGCCGAACAGGGGGGACCCACGCGCGGCACCGGGCATATCCTTCAAGGGAATCCGAAGGAGGAGCTCATGAGCGGCACTGCCGAGATCCACGACGCCACCCTGACGCCGTCCAAGCTGGGACTGCTGGCCGGCTGGCTGCCCCGGCAGCCCTGGTTCAGCGGGAGCCCGGAGGACCTGAGCCGAGTGGCCGCGTTCCGGTTCGTCGACCCCGACGGCGAGGTCGGCATCGAGACCCTGCTCGTCCGGTCGCAGGGCACCACGTACCAGGTGCCGCTGACCTACCGGAGCGAACCCTTGGCCGAAGCCGAGCGTTGGCTGATCGGGACGCTGGAGCACTCCGTACTCGGCACGCGCTTCGTCTACGACGCGGTCGGCGACCCGGTGTACGTGATGGAGCTGTTCCGGGTCATCCACGAGGGTGACAACGAGGCCGACCTGTCCCGCGGCGAGAAGACCATGACTGTCCTGGGCAGCGGCATCCCGGTCGTTTCGAACGCCGCCATGCAGGCGGCCAGGATCATCCGCATCCTCGACGACAAGCACGTTCCCGCCGGGAGAGTTCCCTTGGGCACCCTGACCGGCGAGTGGGTGGAGGACGGAGTCGAGCGGACCGCCGTCCTGGCACTGGTGCGGTAGAGACCGAGCTGGACCAAGGCCGTCCGACCCAGCCGGGGGTCGTTCGGACCGCCGTCCTGGCAATGGCGCGATAGACCACCCGCTCGGCTTCGCTGGGCGGATCCGCTACTCCGCGCCCTCGCTGGGCTCTTCGGCGTGGGGCAGCGAGGGCGACACCTCGCCCGGATCCTCGCCGCCCTCGGCGGGCTCCTGGTTGTGCACGCGCTCGGGGTCCAGGTCGGCCACGTCATCGGACTGGCTGCTCATGTCTCCTCCTGTTTCGCAGGGTTTCCGCAACCAATTGTTCCCTTCGGCGCACCGGGTCGAACTGGGCACTCTTGCTCAGCGCAGTCGCACCTCCCCGTGAGCCAGGCGTGGCTCGGCCCTCAGGCGACGACCAGGACACCGGCTCCCTTGATGTCCCCAGCAGCCAGGTAGCCCAGCGCCCGGTCGGCCTCAGTGAAGGCGTAGGCGTGCGTCTCCGGACGGATCCCGAGCCGTGCGGCCAAGGTGAGGAATTCCTCCCCGTCCCGCCTGGTGTTGCTTTCCACGCTGGTCAGCGTCTTCTCGTGGAAGAGGTGTCGCTCGTAGGTGAGCGGCGGCACCTCCGACATGTGGATGCCGGCCAATGCCAGGGTCCCGCCAGGCGCGAGGGCAGCCAGCGCGTGGGGGACGATGTCGCCGGCGGGGGCGAAGATGATCGCGGAGTCGAGCGGCACCGGCGGTGCGTCCCGGGCGTCCCCGGCGGAGGCCGCGCCAAGGTCGAGGGCGAACCGGCGCGCGTCCTCGCCGCGGGTGAGCACGTGCACCTCGACTCCCTGGGCCAGGGCCACCTGCGCGGTCAAGTGGGCCGAGCCGCCGAAACCGTAGAGCCCCAGGGTGCCGCCTTGAGGGACCAGGGCTCGGCGCAGCGCGCGGTAGCCGATGATCCCCGCGCAGAGCAGGGGCGCGGCAGTCGCGTCATCGAACTGCTCGGGGATGGCGTAGGCGAAGGCCTCCCCCACGGTCGCATATTCGGCGTAGCCACCGTCGGCGTCCCAGCCGGTGTAGCGGGATCCGCGGCACAAGTTCTCCCGCCCGGACCGGCACCAGCGACAGCTCCCGCAGGTGGACCGCAACCACGGGATGCCGATCCGCTCGCCCTCGGCGAACCGTGTGGCGCCGGGACCCAGTGCCGCCACCACCCCGACCACCTCATGGCCGGGTGTGACGAGGTCGCGGTGGATGGGCAGGTCGCCCTCGGTGACGTGCAGGTCGGTCCGGCACACCCCGCAGGTGCGCACCCGGACCAGCACCTCGCCTGGGCCGGGTTCGGGCAGGGGCTTCTCGATGAGTTCCAAGGGGCCGCCCGCCAAGGGCCCAGGGGCCCGGACCGCCCAGGCGCGCATCGTCCGGGGCAGGGAAAGAGCAGCCATCGCACGCCTCCGATCGGAGATCTGCCGACAGCAGAAGCCTAGTCAGGCCGTCGACCCCGCGCGCAGCGATCATGGTTCAGCCCTCCGCCGGGGCACCCCGCGTGCGGGCCTGACGAAGGCGACACTCGATGCCGGGCGTCGCGCAAGCCTGCGTTCACGGCCGTCGAACCGCCGGCAGAGAGCGTCGCTGCAGTCACGGCACGTGAGCCTCGGGCCGATTCGGTCCGCCACAATGCGGGCACCCCTCTTGACCTGATTGTTGAAAGTTCTGCTACTGTAGGGGTCATGCACATCGAACGCCTGACCGCCACCGCCGCGGCCCTGCGTGCCCGAATGTGTCTGTGTTGTTGTTGCCGCGACCTGGCCTGACAACACCATCCCTGATCGCCCCTCACCGGCCCGGTGAGCAGGCTGCGGTCAACCCTCCGTACGTGGCTGTGGCCGCGGGATGCCGTGTCAGCACTGAACACCCTGACCACTTCGCACATCTCGGAGCACTCTTCCATGACATCTGAACCCACAGGATCCGCCACCCGGATCGACCCACGCGGGCCGCGCTTCGGCGCGGCCATCACCGCGGTCGTGCTCGCCGGAGCCCTCGTTCTGGGCCCCGGTTGGGGCCTGCCGCTTCTCGTTCTCCAGACGGCCGCTTTCGCCGCGGGCTCGCTTCTCGGCCTTCACTACCAGCCCTACGGCTGGGTCTTCCGCCAGTTCGTGCGGCCGCGGCTGGGTCCGCCCGCCGAATGGGAGGACGCCCGCCCGCCCCGGTTCGCCCAGTCCGTCGGGCTCGGCTTCGCGGCGGTCGCCGTCGCCGGCAGCCTGACCGGAGTGGCGGCCGTCTTCTACCTCGCAGCCGGGTTCGCCCTGGTCGCGGCGCTGCTGAACGCGGCCTTCGCCTTCTGCCTCGGGTGCGAGGTGTACCTGCTCAGCCGACGGGTCCTCGCCCGCACTCGTCCCGCCGGCATCGCCGGCTGATCCCGACCGACAAGGAGGAGGACACCCATGACTGGTCTCTCTGTCGTCGGGATCGCCCTGGCGGTGGCCATCGGCTTCGGCCTCTACCGCAGGGTCACCGACGGACGCGCCCGCGCCGTCGCCGGCGGCCAGGAACCGCGCCTCGACGCCGTGCGGCTCGGCCGGGGTCTCGGGTCGACCGCGACTCTGGTGCAGTTCTCGTCCGCCGTGTGCGCACCCTGCCGGACCACCCGCACCCTGCTCGCCTCGCTGACCGCCGACGAGCCCGCCCTCGCCCACATCGAACTGGACGCGGAGACCCGCCTGGATCTGGTCGAGGAGTTCGGCATCGCCCGCACCCCGACCGTCCTGGTCCTCGACTCCCACGGAGTGATCCGGCACCGGATCGTGGGCGCACCACGCCGGCCGGACGTCCTCAACGCCCTCAACGCCCTGTCCGTCCCGGCCGCCGCCTGAGCCGGCCCCGTCCTTGAACAGAACCGACCCACACCGCACGACACGCCATCCACAAGGGAGGAAACCCATGCCCATCTACGACGACGTCACCACTCTCATCGGACGCACGCCACTGGTCCGGATCAACCGCCTCTACGGCGACTCCAAGGCCACAGTGTTGGCCAAGCTCGAGTTCTACAACCCCGCCAACTCGGTCAAGGACCGGATCGGGGTGTCGATCATCAACGCCGCCGAGGCATCCGGCGAACTCACTCCCGGCGGCACCATCGTCGAGGCGACCTCGGGCAGCACCGGCATCGCCCTGGCCATGGTCGGCGCCGCCCGCGGCTACCGGGTGATCCTGGCGATGCCCGAGACGATGAGCAAGGAACGCCGGGCCCTGCTCCGCGCGTTCGGCGCCGAACTGGTCCTCACCCCCGGTCCCGAAGGCATGAAGGGTGCGGTCAACCGCGCCAACCAGATCGCCGCCGAAACCCCCGGGGCCATCCTGGCCCGCCAGTTCGCCAACCCGGCCAACGTCGAAATCCACCGCAAGACGACCGCTGAGGAGATCTGGAACGACACCGACGGCACCGTCGACTTCGTGGTGGCCGGCGTCGGCACCGGCGGCACCATCACCGGTGTCGGCCAGGTCCTCAAGTCCCGCAAGCCGTCGGTGAAGATCGTCGCCGTCGAGCCGGCCGAATCCCCCCTGCTGTCCGGCGGCCAGCCCGGGCCGCACAAGATCCAGGGGATCGGGGCCAACTTCATTCCCGACATCCTCGACCGCTCCGTTATCGACGAAGTCCTGCCGCAGAACTCCGACACCGCCGTGGCCTGGGCCCGGCGAGCCGCCCGGGAGGAAGGCCTCCTGGTTGGCATCAGCTCCGGAGCCGCGCTCGCCGCCGCCGGTGAGCTGGCCGCCCGGGAGGAGAACGCCGGCAAGAACATCGTCGTGATCATCCCGTCCTTCGGTGAGCGCTACCTCTCCTCGGTGCTCTACGCCGACCTGCTCGACTGACCACACCGCCGGCCGGCGGCCGAGCTCCCTGCCAGCCGCCGGCCCCCACCAGCAGAGGAACCCGATGACCAACACACGCGACGAGGTCTGGAACCGCATCCGGTCCGAGGCCGCCACCGAGGTGCAGGCCGAGCCGGCCCTGGCCAGCTTCCTGCACACCGTCGTGCTCGCCCACGACCGTTTGGAGGACGCACTCAGCTTCATCCTGGCCAGCAAGCTCGGCAGCGAAACCATCACCGCGCTCAGCCTGCGCGAGTTGATCAACCACGCCCTTCTCACCGACCGAAGCATCGGCATCGCCGTCCGCGAAGACCTGCGGGCGGTGCTGAGCCGGGATCCCGCTTGCCGTGGATACTCCGTTCCTCTGCTCTACTTCAAGGGCTTCCACGCCCTCCAGGCCCACCGGGTCGCCCACTACTACTGGACCCACGACCGTCCCGCGCTGGCCTTGTACCTGCAGAGCCGGATCTCGGAGGTGTGGGCCGTCGACATCCACCCCGGCGCCCGCATCGGCAAGGGGATCATGTTCGACCACGCAACCTCGGTCGTGATCGGCGAGACCGCGGTGGTCGAGGACGACTTCTCGATGCTGCACGAAGTCACCCTCGGCGGCACCGGCAAGATCGGCGGCGACCGGCACCCCAAGATCGGCAAGGGCGTCATGATCGGCGCCGGCGCCAAGGTTCTGGGCAATATCCGGGTCGGCGAGGGGGCCAAGATCGGCGCGGGAAGCGTCGTGCTGGAGGACGTGGAGCCCTACACCACCGGGGCGGGGATCCCCGCCCGGCCGGTCAGCTACCCGGCTCACGTCTTCCCCTCGCTCGATCTGGACAATCCCGTCGAGCAGCAGGGCTGACGTCCTCCGCCCCAGCGTCCAGCCGCTGGGGCGTCCCGCACCAGGGCGAGGTCGGCACCGGCATCGGAGCGCCGCGTCGCTCAGGACGGTCCGGGCCCGCCGTCCGCACCCGAAAGTGGGACGCGCGCCGCGGCTCCCGCCGGCGTCTATCCTGCGACCGGGTCGAGGGGGTGGGCCGATGGGGCTTGGAGCGGTCGTCGCAACCGCGTGGGCGTACAGCCGGTTGCGCGAGGATGTCGCCGGTGCGCAACTCCTGCGCGCCGAACTCATGCCGACGGCGGCGGCGATCCTCGGCGCCCACTTGGCGGGCCAGCGGCGCGTCCTCCCGACCGCGGAGTTCATCGAGGCGGCCGGGGCCGATCTCGACGCCCTGCGTGACACCGGCCTGCCGCTGGCACGCAGTATCCAGGAGTACCTGACCGAGTGGGTCCGCGCCGGCTACCTGATCCGGCGCGTCGGCGCCGGACGCGAGGAGACCCTGGAGCTGTCCGCCTCCACGATGGCCGCGATCCGGTTCCTCGACGAACTGGCGGAACCGCGGTCGGCGGTCACCTCCTCCCGGCTGTCGAACGTGTCCGCGCTGCTCAACCGCCTGGCGCACGACACCGACCCGGACGCCGCGAGTCGGCTGGCCGCGCTGCAGTCCCAGCGCGACGCGATCGACGCGGAGATGGCGCGGGTCGCGGCGGGACACTTCGAGCCGGTCCGCGACAGCGCCGCCCACGAGCTGTTCGGGGAGATCCTGGCCCTGGCGGTCCAGATCCCGGGCGACTTCGCCACCGTCAGCGCCCGCCTGGAAGAACTCAACCGCAACCTCCGCGAGCAGATCATCAATCGCACTGGCACAAGGGGAGATGTGCTGGACGCGGTCTTCGCCGGCGTCGATGTGCTGGAGGACTCCGAGGCGGGCCGCAGCTTCAACTCCTTTCACGCCCTCGTCTTGGACCCCGAGCAGTCCGGCGTCTTCGACGAGGCCGTCGACCAGGTCCTGTCCCGCGGCTTCGCCGACGACCTGCCCACCGAACAGGTGCGTTTCCTTCGCCGGTTGCTGAGCACCCTGCAGGCGGAGTCGATGGCGGTCCGGGACACCATGACCGCGTTCTCGCGCAGCCTGCGCCGTTTCGTGGAATCCCGGGCCTACCTTGAGCACCGCCGCCTCGCGGAGGAGCTGGCCCAGGCGCAGGCACTGTGCCTGCAGGCGGTCGCGGCGCACAAGCCGATCACCGATCTGGGTCTGGCCCTCGCCTCGTCATCCATGCCGCTGGGCCCGCTCAGCCGCTGGGTGCTGCACAATCCGGCTGACCTCCGTACGGCCGAAGCCGTCGTGGCGCAGGACAACCGACCGCTCGATCTCGAGGTCCTCCGGCGCCAGGTCCGTGAGAGCGAGATCGACTTCGTCGAACTGCGGCACAACGTGGCCGAGACCCTCGGACGCCGCGGCGCGGCCAGTCTGGCCGAGGTGCTGGCCGATCACCCGGCCACCCAGGGCCTGGCCTCGGTCGTCGGGCTTCTCGTGCTGGCCGCCGACCATGCCGCCCTCGGCGCGGGCGAGGACGAGCTGGGCTGGACCAGCGCCCGGGGGTTGGCAAGAACTGTCCGAACCCGCCGGTACGTTTTCGACCACGTCCCACCTCACTGGAGTCCACGATGACCGCCGCCGCACCCCGCCGCGCGTTCCCGTCCGCGCACCCGCCGGCCGTCCCGACCGAGCCCGACTCGGAGCCGGCCGGAAGCGCGCTGTTCCCCGGCGACATCGGGGAGTTGCCGATGCTGGGCAGGCGGGTGCTGGTGCAGTTGATCAAAGGGCCCTACGTCAGTGCCGCGCTCCACCCGCAGCTCTGGCCGGCGCTGCTGAACGACCAGACGGCGATCCAGCAGCGCCTCAACGACCTGTTCCTGCGGCTGGTCATCGACGCCGACGCCGGGCTCGCGTTCGTGGCCGGGGTCGACGCCGCCGACCCCGGCCTTCCGAAGGTCATCCGGGCGACGCCGCTCACCCTGCTCGACACGGCCCTGGTCCTCTTCCTGCGAGAGCGGCTGCTGCGGGCCGACACCGCCGGCGGCCGGGTCATCGTGGGACGGGACGAGATCAACGACCAACTCCGGGCCTATCGTCCGGTCACGGCCACCGACGCGGTCACCTTCGAGAAGCGGATCAACGCCTGCGTCGAGAAGCTCAAAGCCAACTCCGTGCTGCTGAGAACAGCCGAAGACGACCGGTTCGAGATCTCCCCCATCCTCGCCCTGGTCTTCCGCGCCGACGAGGTGCACGCGGTGGCCGCCCAGCTTCGCCGGCTCCTTGACCATCCGGACGAGGATCCGGCCTCCGACGCCTCCGACGCCTCCGACACCGAGGAATTGCCATGAGCGTTCCCTTCGCCGGCCAGCACCGGTTGCGCCGGATCGAGTTGGTGAATTGGGGCACGTTCCACGGCGCGTTCACCCTTGACGTCCCACGGTCGGGACTGCTGGTGACGGGCCCGTCCGGTTCGGGCAAGTCGACGTTGCTGGACGCGCTGGCGGCGGTGCTGGTCCCGCCGCTTCGGCTGACCTTCAACGCCGCCGCGCAGGAGGGCTCGGCCGGCGACCGCTCCCGGTCGCTGGTGTCCTACGTCCGGGGCGCGCACCGCCGCGAGGCCGACGACACCACCGGCGAGGTCGCGACCACCTACCTGCGGACCGGGGCCACGTGGAGCGGCATCGCGCTGGGCTACTGTGATGCGGCTGGCACCCGAACGACCCTCGTCCGGCTGATGCACCTCCGCAACGGCAGCAACAGCGCCGCCGACCTCACCTCGGCCTTCGTGGTGGTCGAGGGCGAGGTGGACCTGAGGAGCCTGGAGACGTTCGCGGTCAACGGCATCGACCAACGGCGGCTGAAAGCCGTCCACCCCTTGACCTACGCCGACTACTCCCGGTTCGCAGCCCGCTTCCGGCGGCGGCTGGGGCTGGCGTCCGAGCAGGCCCAGCGCCTCCTGCACAAGACGCAGTCGGCCAAGAACCTGAGCAGTCTCGACGTGCTGCTGCGCGAGTTCATGCTGGACCAGCCGGAAACGTTCGAGCTGGCACAGGCCGCGGTCGACCAGTTCGGGGAGCTGTCGGCAGCCCACGAGTCGGTGGTGGACGCACGCCGGCAGGTCGAGGTCCTCCAACCTCTGCGCGACTACGGCAACAACCTCCTCCACCACCGCCGGGACCTGGCCGGGATCGAGCTTCAGCAACGCCACCTCGACACCTACGTCCTCGACCGGCGGTTGCACCAGGGACGCCACCAGCTCGACGTCCTGTCCGCTTCGCTGGCCTCGCTGGGCCACGAGCACGGCCGCGCCGAGGCGCAGGAGGCGGTCGCCCGCGACGAGCGGGACTCCTGGCAGCGCCAGCTCGACGGCAGCGGTGGCGCCGAACTCGCCGCGCTGGAGGCGGCGCTGGCCTCGAACACCCAGCTCCTCGACCAGCGTCGCAACGAGCACGCCGCGCGAGCCCACGACGCGGCCGCCCTCGGCATCGACCTGCCCGCGTCGGAATCCGGCATGACCGCCTTCGCGGCGGCCCTGGCCGGGATCGCCGCCCACCTGGGCGACGAAGACGGACGGCTCAGACAGGCCCGCTATCGGACGATCCAGCACATGATGGACCGGCGCTCGGCTGTCGGCGGATTGGCCGACGACCTCGTCGAATTGCGCCGCTCGAAGTCCAACATCGATCCGCAGCTGCTGCGCGTCCGCTCGGCCCTGGCCGCCGACCTGGGCGTCCCGGCTGAGGACCTGCCGTTCGCCGGCGAGCTCGTCGAGATCCGCCCCCAGCAGGCACGCTGGACCGGCGCCATCGAGCGGGTGCTGCGACCGCTGGCCCGAACCCTGCTCGTGGCCGATGACCTGTACGCCGGCGTGGTCGGACTGGTCGACGCGCGGCACCTGGGAACCCGGCTGGTCTTCGAGCGCACGCTGCCGCTCTCCGACGACGGACGCGCGGTGGACCCGCGCTCGCTGGTCGACAAGCTGGAACTGGCCGAGCACCGGCACAGCGCCTGGCTGGCCGTCCACCTGAGACGCCGCTTCGACTACGCCTGTGTCGAGCACCCCGGCGAGCTGGTCGGCCTGACGCGCGCGGTGAGCCTGGCCGGCCAGATCAAGCACTCCGACTCACGCCACGAGAAGGACGACCGCTTCGCGATCGACGATCGCCGCCAGTGGCAACTGGGCTGGTCGATCGAGCGCAAGGCCCAGCTGCTGACCGAGCTGCTCGACCGAGCAAGCCAGGAACTGGCCGCAGCCGAGCAGGCGGTGACCTCGGAGGAGTCCGCCGCCCGCGAACTGGGCGAGCGGCTGGCAGCGGCTCGGCGGCTGGAGGGTATGGCCTGGACGTCCATCGACGTGGCCGACCTGGCCGCTCGGATCGAAGGCCAACAACGGTCCATCGATCGGATCCGGTCCCGGCCCGACGTCGCCGAGCTCGAAAGGCGCTGCCGGGAGGCGACCGCCACCCTGGTCGCGCTTCAGGCGGCCCTACGGCAGCTGGGCGGCAGGCTGGAGCGGCTCGGCCAGGACGAGGCGGACCTTCAGGCCCACCTGGCCCGCTGGGAGCAGGCTCGTTCGGGCCTCGACGACGTAGGCGCGGAGGCGGCGACCGCCCTGGCCGCCCTGTTCGAGGCGCACGCCGATCCGGACGGACTGCTGGCCACCGCCCGCCAGGTCGCCGACACCCTGGCGCACCGGGCGCAGCGCGTCCAGGCCGCGGCGAACCGGCTGATCCGCAACATCGAACAGGTGATGGGCACCTACAAGCACCAATGGGAGGCCCAAGCCGCAGACCTGGCCCCGCAGGAGGACTACCTGGCCGACTTCCTCGCCGTCCTCGACAGGCTGCAGTCGGACCGGCTCCCCGACTTCGAGAAACGCTTCTTCGACCTGCTGGCGCGCCAGTCGCGCAACAACATCGGGCAGCTCGCCGTCCGGATCCACAACTCCCGGCGCGAGATCCGGACCCGCATCGACCCCATCAACGACTCGCTGCGGCGCACCGAGTACGCCCCCGGTCGGCACCTGCAGGTCAGGGTCAAGGACCGATCGGCGCCCGAGGTCACCGAGTTCCTGGCTGAACTCGCCGCGATCACCAGCGGCTCGATCGAGGACTCGCTGTCCAGCGACGCGTCCGAGTCCTCCCGCCGGGAGGCTGAGGAGCGGTTCGTCCGGATGCGACGGCTGCTGGCCCGACTCTCGTCGTCCGATCCGGTGCAGCGCCGCTGGCGCAGCGAATGCCTCGACACCCGGCTCCACGTCCAGTTCATCGCCGAGGTGAAGGACGCCGACGGCCGCCCGGTCGACTACTACGTCGGCGCCGGCGGGCTGTCGGGCGGGGAACGGCAGAAGCTGGTCGTCTTCTGCCTGGCCGCTGCCCTGCGGTACCAGCTGGCCCCCGACGGCGCCGACCAGCCGGCATATGCCCTTGTCGTTCTGGATGAGGCGTTCGACAAGACCGACCCCGAGTTCACCCGCGCCGGCCTGGACGTCTTCGCCGCGTTCGGTTTCCAGCTCCTCCTGGCCACGCCGCTGAAGATGCTGCAGACCCTGGAGGACTACGTCGGCGGCGCCGCGCTGGTCCTGAACGACCCCGACACCGGGTCCCGGTTCGAGGTGATCCGCTTCGACCAGCCCGAGCCGGTCGTCGAAGAGCCCGCCGTCCAGGAGTCGCTGCTGTGAGGACGATCCAGGACTTCCAGGCCTGGGCCCGAACCCGCTACGCCCACCGGCGCCGGGGCTGGCTGGCCGACCCGCGACTGGGGGAGGCCGAGTCGGTCAGCTTCGGGCTGCAGCCCCCGTCCGAAGCCGACGTGGCCGCCGATCCGGACCGAGTGCACCGCTGGGTCGCCGACTGGTCGGCCTTCGAGCGCGCGGCGCCGGAAGGAGTCTGCCTGGACTGGGTGACCCGGAACTGGCGCAGCTTCGGACGGCAACGGCTCCCGGCCCGGGTCGCCCTCACCGGCGCTGGGCGGTGCGCCTGGGCCGCCGGGACCGGCCAGGAATGGGGACGCATCGCAGAGCACGCCAGGCGCCTGCGTTTCACGTGGGGCGCGGAAGGCGAACTGAGCGGCGCCCTCAGCGGGAGCGTCGGCTGGCTGGCGTCTGCGTCCACCGAGGACGTGGTGCGCCTGGTGAGGGTCGTGGACTGGCTCGTCGCCAATCCCGGTTCGGCCCTGCTGCCGCGGCAGCTGCCCGTGCACGGGGTCGACACCAAGTGGTTCGAACGGAACCGGCCACTGGTGGAGACCATGGTGGGAGCCCTGACCGGTGACCGGGACCTTGGCCTGAGCTCACTGGAGCAACAGTTCCAGCTGCGCCTGCTGGATCCCGACCTGCTTCCCGGCATGCTCCGCGACCTGTCGGCCCCAGCGACCGAGCTGGACCGGCTGTCTCTGCGGCCGTCAGCGGTACTCATCCTGGAGAACAGGACCACCCTGGCGGCCCTGCCCGACATCCCCGGCGTCGCGGCTGTGCACGGCTGGGGCTATGCGGTCTCCGAACTGGCAGGCGTGGGTTGGGTGACCCGCTCCCCCGTCCTGTACTGGGGAGATCTGGATTCCCACGGCTTCGCCATCCTCAGCCGAGCCCGGGCAGCACTTCCCCAAGCGGAGAGTGTCCTGATGGACCCGATGACCCTCGAGCTCTTTCGAGCGCTGGCGGTGTCGGAGCCCCATCCCGTCCGGGGCGAGATCGCGAACCTGACCCCCGACGAGGCGCGAGCCCTGTCCGCGATTCGCGAGGGCGGCCTTCGGCTCGAACAGGAGCGCATCGACATGGCCTTCGCCGTGGCCGCCATCGCCTCCCGCGCCGAGCGCGCCCGCTCCTGAGCCGACCCCGACGCTCGGAGCGCTCCCCCGGGGGTGGGATCAAGCTCCAGCGCACGCTTGGGGACAAGCGTGCGATCGATGAGGCCGGAGCTTTCAGCGTCGTCGTATCGGGACAGCCTGCACAGACATGGGGGCAAGCGTGTGCTACCGATTACGGCTGCGGCCCCAACCCCCGGGCGACCAGGACATGGCAGTTAATGGACGAGTGAGGTGAATCCCGCCCGATTCCCACTTCGGCACGATTCAAATTGCCATTTCGGGGCGGATCGGGCGGGATTTGCCTCAGTGCCAGTCCTTGGCGCCAACCCCCGGAGAGGCCCCCGCCCAGGAGCCTTGCGCCCCGCCCCGCACGGGACGTCTCAGCCCGTGGCTCGCCGGGAAGCGCCTCGACCGTGTCCCTGCTCGCCTTGGTCGGATCGACCAGCCTGAACCTCAATCGGGTGGCGCAATGCACCACCGAGACAACAATCTTCTCGCCGCCCGACGCCGGCCACATTGTCGCCGGACAGTGTGCCGTAATCCAAGGCTGCCATCTCGATTCCTCCTCGATCTGTTGTGTTGTCGCCTGGTCCCTCGCCGTGCGCTGGCGAGTATTTGGGCAACAAGAAAGACCCAAGTTCTGACGAGGATTCATCTCATCAGAGCTTAGGTCTTTGCCTCACGGGGAGTAACACGCCCACATGCTCGTGGAAGCTCGCGCTTCCGGGATGAAGGTGGCACCGGGCGTGGCGTGGGCCCAACTCCACGGTGGGAATCCCACATCCAGGCGCGGCGGATCTTCTACGGACGCGCCGTCGCCGAAGCCGTCGTCGCCGGCCAAGCCGACCGCGGCATCGTCATCTGCGGCTCCGGCGTCGGCATCTCCATCGCCGCCAACAAGGTCAAAGGCGCCCGCTGCGTCTGCTGCTCCGAGCCCTACTCCGCCCTGCTATCCCGCGAACACAACGACACCAACGTCCTCGCCTTCGGCTCCCGCGTCGTCGGCCCCGGCCTGGCGACGATGATCGTCGACGCCTGGATCAACGGCCAGTTCGAAGGCGGACGCCACGCCGGCCGCGTCCAGATGCTCGCCGACATCGAACAGACCCGGGCGGCCTCGCAGGCCTGAGGTCAGCGGGACGGCCGGGACCGTCGTAGGGTCGGCGACGGGACCCACTCGGACTGATCACGTCGAAACAGCAGAGAACAAGTAGGGGACAAGGAGAAATCGTGGACACGGTACGCATGGCGATGATCGGCGCAGGCTTCATCGGAGGGCTCTTCGTGGAGTCGGCTCGTGAGGTGGACGGCCTCGAACTGGCGGGGGTGTCCACCCGCAATGAAGCCGCCGCAGCGGCCTTCGCCGAGCGGTACGGCATCCCGCGCGTCTACCCGGACCTCGCCGCGCTTGCCGCGGACGACTCGATCGACGCGGTGTACGTGGCGAGCCCCAACTCCGTCCACGCTGAGCAGGCGATCCAGATGCTCCAGGCGGGCAAGCACGTGCTGGTCGAGAAGCCGATGGGGCTGAACGCGGCGCAGGTCGCAGCCATGATCGAGGCGGCCCGCCGCTCCGGGCGGTTGCTGATGGAGGCCTACCGGGCCGCCTTCGAACCCAACGTCACCGCCCTCCGGGACGGGCTGACTCGAATTCCCCAGGTCCGTCGCGCCGTGTTCATCAAGGACCAGTACTCCTCGCGCTTCGACGCCTACAAGGCAGGCACCGTCCTGCCCGCGTTCGACCCGGCGTTCGGCGGAGGATCGATCATGGACCTGGGGTTCTACCCGGTGTCCCTGGCGGTCCACCTCTTCGGGGAGCCGAGGAGTGTGACCGCGACCGGGCTGCTGCTCGACAGCGGCGCGGACGGCCAAGGCACGATCCTGCTGGGTTACGACGGCTTCGAGGTC
The DNA here is from genome assembly GCA_964585085.1 of uncultured Propionibacteriaceae bacterium. Lineage (GTDB taxonomy): Bacteria > Actinomycetota > Actinomycetes > Propionibacteriales > Propionibacteriaceae > Propionicimonas. The sequence continues at coordinate 8,936 of CAZPCM010000005.1, read as the reverse complement.
GCCTGCCTGCACTCCAAGATTTCAACACCAGGGATCGATTCCCAGATCGCCGGCGAACTGGCCGCTCTCACCTTCGACGACTGCGCAGCGCCGACCCGGGTCCGGCTCGTCGGCCGGGGGAGCTCGTCGAGCGACGCCCGCTCGTCGCGCCACGCCGACACAGCACAAGACCTCTCGCGGGAGCGATCCGGCGGCTTCCTCACCTACGAGATCGCGGAATTCGTCAGCCTCGTCCGCGCCAGGGCCCTCGAGTCAGCCATCCACCCGTTGGCCAACTCCTTGGCCGTGGTGAAGATCCTCGACGAGACCAGGCGCCAGGTCGGCGTCCGGTTCCCGTCCGATCAGGAGGCGGGGGTGGAACTGCCGTGACCCTTCCGTCCGCCCTCCCCGAGCCGCGGTTCCTCGACCAGACCAGCGCACCGTCCCTGCGGTGGGGGATCCTCGGCCCCGGGCACATCGCGTCCGCCTGGGTGCAGGCGGTCAAACGGTTCACCAACCAACGGGTCGTCGCTGTCGGCTCCCGGTCCGTCGACAGGGCGTCCGCCTTCGCCGCCAGGTTCGAGATCCCCGTGGCTTGCGGCTCCTACGAGGAACTCCTGGCGCGCCCCGACATCGACGTGGTCTACGTCGCCGTGCCGTCGACCCAACACCTCGCCCACGGCCTGATGGCTGTCGCCGCCGGCAAGCACGTCCTGATCGAGAAGCCGCTGGCACCCACAGCGGCCGACGCCCGGACCCTGACCTCCGCCGCGCGGTCCGCGGGAGTGTTCCTGATGGAAGGCATGTGGACCCGCTATCTCCCCCAGTCGGACGTGATTCGACGCCTCGTCGAGGACGGCGTCCTCGGCGAACTGCAGGTCTTCCTCGCCGACCACGGCCGCGCCCTCGTGACAGACCCCCTCCACGTGGCGGCCGGGGTCAGCGCTTTGGACGGCATGGGCATCTACCCCATCGCCCTGAGTTCGGAACTGCTGGGCCCGCCGGTCAACATCCTGGCCCAGGGCATCCTCGCCCCCAGCGGCGCTGACCTGTACGCCACCGTGGCCCTCTCCCATGAGGGCGGCGCCCACTCCGCCATCAGCACCGGGATCGTGACCAGGACCCCGATCGCCGCGACCATCGCCGGCAGTGCGGCCCGGATCGACCTCCACCCACCGGCCTTCACACCGACGTCCTTCACCCTCAGCACGCCCGAGAAAATCGGCCACAGCCTGGAGTGGACCGAGCCGACGGGCATGACCTTCTACGACGGGCTCTCCTGGGAGGCCACCGCGCTGGCCGGGTTCGCCGCCGACGGACGGATCGAGTCCCCGCTGCACACTCACGCCGAGACCGTGGCGATCCTGGAAACGATCGACGAGGCCCGGCGGCAGTTGTTCGTGGCCCGGGCCTGAGTGCCGTCGCCGCGATACGCTGCGGCGACCGGGAGGGGTGGGACGGTGCCTGGTGGCGCGGGCGCATAGGGTGGGCGCATGTGCCGGAACATCACCGTCTTGCGCGGCCTGGAACCCTCGGCGACCAACGAGGAGATCGAGGCGGCGGCGCGGCAATACGTTCGCAAGGTCACCGGTGTCACGACCGTCAGTGACAAGCTCCGCGAGCCCTTCGAGTCCGCTGTGGCGGAGATCGCCCACATCACGGCGCACCTGCTCGAGGAACTGCCCGAGCGACGTGTCCCGCCGAAATCCGTACCCCCGCTGCGGCGTCCAGAGGTGCGGGCCCGCATCGCCTCACGTGAGGCGTCCGTCTAACCCAGACTCCGCGCTTCGTCTGTCAACGGGCGACACCATCGAGGTCGGAATCTGCCCCTCCGCCGAAGTCACCGGCCGCCCAGCGCCCTACCCCCGCCGCCGGTGGAGTCGCACCACCTGAATCACTTGTCCGCGAGGGGCCGGGCCACCCAACCGCTCCGGCAAGCCTTGACCCGCCCGCGGTTGGCGCGGAGACTGGACGGGAGGTCACCCAGCTCCCCCCAGCGAGGTCGTCATGAGCGGGCCGACGATCGAGTCTCCACGACCGGAGGCGGATCGGTGGGTGGCTCGCGGCCCGGGGGACTCCCTGTACGCGTGGCGGCCGTTGCTGTGCGACCTCGCCCTGGGCCTGTCGCGTAACGCCGGGCACGTCCTCGTTCTCACCGATTCCGGCGGAGACGTCCTGTGGGTCGACGGCGAGCAAGGGCTGGTCGAGCAGGCCCTGGCCCTGGGCTTGGCACCCGGGGTGCGCTGGGCCGGCTGGGCCGACGTCCGTTGTGCCGAAGGGGCGGCCGCCCCCGCCGAGACAGGGTGGGGCTGCTGGGCGTCTCCGGTGTTCGACCCCCGCACAGCGGACCTGCTCGGGGTGCTGGCTGTCTGCGGACCTACCGGCACCCGCGACACCCTGCTGCTCGTCAGGGCGGTGGCACGGCTCGCGGAGGAGCTGGTGCTGCGCGACCGGCTCCACACCCCGCGCGACGACGGGGCCGGCATGGTGGCCGACCCCGACGGGGTGCACCTGCGCGTCCTGGGCCCCGGCTTCCCGGTCGCCGAGGTGGCCGGGGCGAGGGTCGCCCTTACCCCGAGGCGCGCGGACATCCTGTTCCTGCTGGCCCGGCACGCGGACGGCTTGAGCGCCGACGCGCTGGCGCAGGAGCTCTACGGCGACACCGGCAACCCCCTGACCGTGCGCGTGGAGGTCCACCGCTCCGCGCGTTGCTGGGCGACCGGCTCGCCAGCGCCCCCTACCGGTTCGCGGTCCCGGTCACGACCGACGCGGACATCGTCCTCCGACTGGTGGCGCGCGGTCGCAGCGAGGAGGCCGTCCTGCGGTACACCGGGCCGCTGCTGCCCCGCAGCGAGTCCCTGGGCATCGAACAGCTCAGGGCCGAACTCCACCAGACCGTGCGCGCCGCTGCGCTGCGGGCCGGGGGCAATGCCCTGGCCGCCTGGTGCGGCCGCGGCGTCGGCGAGGGGGACGCCGAAGCGCTCGGCCGCTACGAGGCCGCGCTGTCGCCCCTGGACCCGGTGAGGCTGTTCGTCCAGGCCCGGCTCGCCCACCTGGAGCTCGAGACGGACGCCTGCAACCCCCGCGCAACCTCGCCGACGGGACACTGGCCCCATGGGTGACGTCACGGTGGGCCTGGTGGTGAACGGCGCGTCCGGCCACGACATCCGTCGGCTGGTCAGCGCGGCCACCGTCGTCGACAACGTCGAAAAAGGGGCGATGACCGTCCGGCTGCTCGCGGGGCTGAAGGCGTCCGGGGTCGACCGCGTGCTGGCAATGCCCACCGACCTCGCCATCGTCTCGACTCTGCGACGGCTGGTCCGCGCCATGGCACTGGAGCACGGCGAGTCCTTCCCCGATCTCGAGTGGCTCCCCCTGGAGCCCAGCTTCACCGCCGCCGACACCGTCGCGGCGCTGACGATGCTCGTCGACGCGGGGGCGGCGGCCGTGTGCGTCCTCGGGGGCGACGGCACCCAGCGCCTCACCGTCGGCGTCCTGGGCGACACCCCGCTGGCGGCCGTCTCGACGGGCACCAACAACGTCTTCCCCCACTGGGCCGAGCCGACCATGGCCGGCCTCGCGGCAGGGCTCGTCGCCACGGGGGCCGTCCCCCTGGAGGTGGGGTGCGTGCGGGAACACGCGCTCGTCGCCGAGTGCGCCGGACGTCGCGCGGCCGCCCTGGTCGACGTGGGGGTCTCGACCGCGCCCTGGGTGGGTGCGCGGGCCATCTGGCGCGTCGACGACGTCGCCGAGGTCGCGGCCGTCTTCACCGACCCGAGCGCCATCGGCCTGTCGGCCATCGCCGCCGCGGTCGCCGACGCCCCGCGCGGCTCAGCGAGCGGCGTCCTCGTGCGCCTCGCCCCTCCCGAGGTGGCAACGGCGGTGGTGAAGGTACCGATCGCGCCCGGCGTGATCAGGCCGGTCGGGGTGACCGAGGTGGTCCCGCTCCGGCTCGGAGAGTCCGTCGCGCTGGCGTCCGGGGCGGGCACCCTCACCGTGGACGGGGAGCGCGAGCTGCCGCGGCCGCCCGGATCGCGGGCGACGGTCACCCTGACGACCGGTCCGCTCCGGATCGACGTCGGAGCCACCCTCGCCCACGCCGCGCTGCGGGGCCGCGCTGCAACCTCGCTGCAACGCCCCCGCGCCTAGCCTCGCAAGTAGCGCGGGGCGGCGGCGTCCCGTCGCGCCTTTCTCCAAAGGAGGGGTGATGTCCGCAGCACCGGATTCCAGACAGGCCCTGGTGGAGGCCTACCGACTCATGAAGACGATCCGCGAATTCGAGGAGCGCGCGCACCGGGAATTCGCCACCGGGGCGATGCCCGGGTTCGTCCACCTGTACGCAGGCGAGGAGGCGGTCGCCGTCGGCGTCTGCAGCAACCTGACCGCGGACGACTGGATTGCGTCCACCCACCGCGGCCACGGGCACGCGATCGCCAAGGGGTGCGACGTGATGGGCATGATGGCCGAGCTCTACGGCCGCAAGACCGGGCTCTGTCACGGGAAGGGCGGCTCGATGCACATCGCCGACCTGTCCACGGGCATGCTCGGCGCGAACGGCATCGTGGGCGGCGGGCCGCCGCTGGTGTGCGGTGTGGGCCTCAGCGCGAAGATCCGGGGCACGCGCCAGGTCGGCGTGGCCTTCACGGGCGACGGCGGGGCCAACCAGGGGACTTTCCTCGAGTCGCTCAACCTCGCGGCGGTGTGGGACCTGCCGGTGGTCTTCGTCGTGGAGAACAACGGGTACGCCGAGTCGACGAGCAGCCAGTACCACCAGTCGGGGATCGACGTCGCCAAGCGCGCCGACGGCTTCGGCCTGCCGGGTGTCGTCGTCGATGGGCACGACTTCTTCGCGGTGCGCGAGGCCGCGGGGGCGGCCATCGAGCGGGCCCGCTCCGGCGGCGGCCCGTCGCTGGTGGAGTGCAAGACCGACCGCTTCTACGGACACTTCGAGGGCGACCAGCAGAAGTACCGCGCCGCGGGCGAGGTCGAGCGCCTGCGCGAGGAGAAGGACTGCCTGAAGAGGTTCGAGCAGGCGGTCACCGAGGCCGGGCTGCTGGCGGCCGATGACCTCCGCGCCGTGGACGCGCAGGTCGCCGACCTCATCGACCGCGCGGTCGACGCCGCACGCAGCGCGCCGCCGCCGGCGGTCGACGACCTGCTCACCGACGTCTACGTGACGTACTGACAAGGGGTGACGATCATGGCACGCACACTGACCTACCAGAAGGCCATCAATGAGGCCATCCGTCAGGAGATGGCCGTCGACCCCACCGTCGTCCTCTTCGGCGAGGACGTGGCCGGTGGGGCGGGCACCGAGGAGCCGCTCGACGCCTGGGGTGGCGTCCTGGGGGTGACCAAGGGCATCCAGCCGGAGTTCCCCGGCCGGGTGCTCGACACGCCGATCAGCGAGTCGGCGTTCATCGGCGCGGCCGCCGGGGCGGCGGCGTCCGGGTTGCGGCCGATCGCGGAGCTCATGTTCATCGACTTCATGGGCGTCTGCCTCGACCAGATCCTCAACCAGGCGGCGAAGTTCCGGTACATGTTCGGCGGCAAGGCCGAGACCCCCATGGTGATCCGGACGATGTACGGGGCGGGCCTGAACGCCGCCGCCCAGCACTCACAGTCGCTGTACCCGGTGCTGACCCACATCCCCGGCCTCAAGGTCGTCCTGCCGTCGAACCCGTACGACGCCAAGGGGCTGCTCGTGCAGGCGATCCGGGACCAGGACCCGGTCATCTTCTGCGAGCACAAGATGCTGTACGGCATGAAGGGCGAGGTGCCCGAGGAGCTCTACACGGTGCCGTTCGGCCAGGCCCGCGTCGTCCGGGAGGGCTCGGACGCCACGATCGTCGCGTTCGGCCGGATGGTGACGATGGCCGAGCAGGCGGCGTCCGACCTGGCGCAGGCGGGGATCGAGGTCGAGATCCTCGACCCGAGGACCACCTCACCCCTCGACGAGGACGCCATCCTCGCCAGCGTCGGCAGGACCGGCCGGCTCGTGGTCGTCGACGAATCGAGCCCGCGGTGCGGCATGGCGGCGGACATCGCCGCGCTCGTCGCCACCCGCGGATTCGGGTCGCTGCGGGCGCCGATCCGCACCGTCACTCCGCCGCACACCCCCGTCCCGTTCGCCACGGTGCTGGAGCAGGCCTACATCCCCTCGCCGGCGCGCGTGACGGCCGCGGTGCGAGAAGTCGTCGGGAAGGAGTCGGTGCGGTGAGCGACCTGCGCGACATCACGATGCCCAAGTGGGGCATGTCGATGACCGAGGGCGACCTCGCCAGCTGGCAGGTGGCCGTGGGCGACCGGGTCGAGGTGGGGCAGCTGGTCTGCGAGGTGGAGACCGACAAGATCACCGGCCAGGTCGAAAGCCCCGTCGCCGGAATCGTGCGGCGGCTGGTGGCCGCCCCGGGCGAGAACGTGCCCGTGGGCGGCCTCCTGGCCGTCGTCTCCGACGGCGAGGTCGGGGTCGGCGAGGCCGAGTTGGACGCCCACGTGGCGGCCTTCCGGTCCTCGTTCGTGCCCCCGGCCGGGAGCTGAACGGGTGCAACACCGCCGCCAGCGCGAGGGTGCGGAACGGCAGTGCGTCAGTGGCTGCGGGTTCCCGACGTCGATGCCCCGCGCAGAGCGGAGTTGAACTCCCCCACGCATCGCCGGACCCTGTCTGGTCGGCGCGAACGCCAAAACACCAGGCAGCTCCGGATGGCCGTCAGTCGACGCTGGAGGCTTTCGCGATGAGGTCCGCCAGTTCCACAGGCTTGGACCACATGGGCCAATGTCCGGTGGGCAGGTCGATGTAGGTGACGTCGGCGTAGTCCAGAAGGGCTGCCAAGAAGGGCACTCCTTGGGCGGCATAGTCCTGGTACGCGCTGGCCGGAAACGCCGTGCAGATCACGGTGACCGGAATTCGATGCCGCGCGTCATTGGTGAGTTCGACGGCCTCGGTAACGACGCTGGCCGGTTGCGCAACGGCGCGTTCGCGGAACGTCTCGAGCTGGGCTTCGGTCAGGTCGGTGAAGGAGCCTTCTTCCTGCAGCCCGGACCAGGCGTCGGCGAGGGTGAAGTCGCCGACCTGTTCGGCGTTGAACGCCAACCCCGGCCCGGGTGGAGCGGTATCGACCAGGACGAACCGGTCCACAAGGTCCGGACGGCGGTCGATGACGAGGGTGCCGGGGAACGCCGCCCCGCTGTGCACGACCAGGATCCGTCGTTCGACAGCAACGTCCAGCGCCGCCTCGATGGCGGCAGCCTGGTCAGTCAACGTCACCGTCGCGCCCGCGCGCCGGTCCGGCTCAAGCCCAGGAAGGGTGAGCGCCACCACGTCGAAACCCCGTCCCCGCAAGGCGGGGACCACCTCATCCCAAGCCCACTGCCCCAGCCAGAAGCCAGGCACCAACACGATCCGCGTAGCCATGACGCCCACGCTATTGGACGGCGCCGTCACGAACGACCTCCAGGAGGCACTCCATCTGCACGCTCCCTCCCTGAGCGCGGCCTGAGCGAGTATCCCTGAGCCGGGCGGCGAGGGCGGGAGTGTGCGGCGCTACGGTTGATCGTGACCTTGCCCCAGCCTCATTTGGTGCGTGATCGCAGCTTCTGGATCGGGCTGGTGCCCCCGGTATTCCTGGGCGTGCTCGCCTGGGGGGTGGGCCAGCTGGTTCCCGTGCTCGGCGCGCCTGTCGTCGCGATCCTGCTGGGGCTGGTCGTCGGACAGTTCGCAGGGCAGCGCCCGGGTTGGCGGCGGGGAGTCACGTTCTGCGCCAAGAAGGTCCTGCAAACCTCGATCGTGCTGCTGGGTGCGGGGATGTCTCTCACTCAAGTCGCGCGCATCGGCGGTGCGGGCCTGCCGGTCATGCTCGGGACCATCCTCCTGGCCGTGGGCGTCGGCATCCCCTTGTCCAGGATGCTCAAGGTGGAACGGGAGACCCGCATCCTTGTGACCTACGGAACCTCGATCTGCGGGGCATCGGCCGTCGCGACCATGAGCCAGGTCATCGGGGCCCGGGGCGCGGCTGTGGCGGTCTCGGTCGCGGTGATCGTGCTCTACAACGTGCTCGCGGCGGTTGTGTTCCCGTTCCTCGGCCAAGCCATGCACCTGGACTTCAGCTCGTTCGGGCTGTGGGCGGGCACAGCGGTGAACGACACGTCGTCGGTGGTGGCAGCATCCACCACGTTCGACGCCCAGATGGCGGCGGCCGGCATCGTGTCCGTGGGCATGTCGGCGGCCGCCTACGCCGTCGTGGTCAAGTTGACCCGCACGCTCATGATCGTCCCCCTCGCGATGTTCCAGCAGTGGTTCGGCAACCGCCAACGTCCCGCTGCCGAGCGCACCCGCACGGTGTGGTGGCGACTCATCCCACCCTTCCTCATGTGGTTCCTCGTGGCTGTAACCCTGCGCAGCGTCGGTGTCATCCCCGACGCCTGGGGGCCGATGCTGTCGTTCCTGGCCCACTTCGGCACCACGGTGGCGATGGCCGCGGTGGGGATGACCAGCTCCCTCTCCGCGATCAAGGAAGCGGGCTGGCGCCCCCTTGCCCTGGGCGGCATCCTGTGGCTCCTCCTCGCGCTGGGCAGCCTCGCGCTGCAGGCTCTCACCGGCCAACTGCACACCCTGCCCTGACCGCACCAGTCGGCCAATGCGCTCGAAGGAACCTCGCCGCGCAACAGTGAATCGCTGACCACGTCCACCCTCACACCCAGCAGGTCGCTGAGTTCTTCCGCGATGCCGGCAACGCGCAGCAACTCGTTCCCACCGCCGGGCAACAGGTCCACCACCAGGTCAATACCGCTGTCAGGGGTGGCGTCGCCACGGGCAACTGAACCGAACAGGCGCGGGTTCATCGCTCGATACCGACCCAGGATGAGATCCATGGCAGCCCGACGACCAGCGATCGCTGCCCGCAGCGAGGCGCTCTCGGCAGTCATCGTGGTCATACACCGAGACAACCGGGGGCGCC
>CAZPCM010000004.1:47833-71457 GCA_964585085.1 uncultured Propionibacteriaceae bacterium | reverse complement strand
CCGACTTAGCGAACGCTCCGGGCTCGGCGCACACGCTGGTCTTGTAGTCCCACAGGCTGCCGCCGAGCAGGTCGAACCGGCCTCGGAACCACACGCCCGACCCGTCCGGGTGTGGGGCGAACGCGGCCACTTCCGGCTGGTTGCCTGGCTCTGTGAGCACGTCGGCGACACGGTCGTGATGCACCAGAGCATCAGCCATCCGGCACACCATGTCGTAGTCGGCGGGGGTCAGCGGCACAACGCCGGCCTCACGCTGCTCGGCCGCCCACTGCTTGGCCTTGGTCGTGGTCATCTTCCCGTCCACGCTCAGGTGCTCGGCCGGGCAGGGTGCCATCTCCTGGCCTGCGCCCAGCGCACGGGTGTGCGCGGCCCGGCCAACGTCGAAGGCACGCTTCGTGCCCTCGGGGGTCATGAGCCGGTGCTGGAAGTGGGCTGGAGTGGACGGGGGCATCAGCAGCTTGAGCAGCGACTGGGACAGCTGCAGGCCGGGCGTCAGGACTCCACCGGAGTGGTACAGGTCATCTGGTACGTCCGGCAGTAGGCAGGGGTCGGTGACGGTGGGCAGGACCTCGATGACGCCGGGAGCGACCGACCCGTCTGCGTAGCGGACGTGCCGCTCGCCGATGAGCAGCGCGTCAAGGGTTCCCTCGCTGAGGGTGCCTCGGATCACGCCCTCCGTGGTGCGGATGGTGGCCACGTCGCCTGCGACCAGGGCGTCGACATCGTCGCGGTGGGGACCGGGTGCCGCGTGGCTCATCGTGCGCCCCCTTCGATGCGGCACCACTCGAACTGGGCCAGGTGGGCGGCAAGGCCGCGGCGGCCGCGGAACCAGCACCCGCAGGCGGGGCAGCAGGTGTCCCGGGCTGTGTCGGTCGGGCGGGGAGCTGACGGCAGCAGGATCAACATCACGACACCGCCCGCCGGCCGCGGAGCTGTCGGACGGTCGACCGGCTCGCCTGGTGGTGGCAGGGCCGGCCTTCGACGAACGCGTCGACGCATTCCGGGCGGATCGCCCACCGGCCTCCAGCACCTCGCTGGGAGCCGTGGAGCTCGCCTGATTCCAGGGCCTTACGGATCGTGACGGGGTGGCGCCGGGCGCGGGCCGCGGCCTCGACGGTGGTCAGGAACGCCGGAGCGGCGGACGTGTCGGGATGGCCGGTCATGACGCTGCTCGTTCTGACGACACGAGCGACTCGGCTCGCGCGACGATCTCGGACGCGGTGAGCCCAAGCTCCGCGGCGACAGCGTGTAGTTCCGAGCTTCGGAATGGTGACCGGCCGTTGATGCGGGATGCGAGGGTGGCCCTGCGCATGTTGAGCTTCTCCGCCAGGGACGTCACGGTCAGGTTGGGGGTGCGAGCGATCTCGGCGCGCACCTCTGCCGAAACGGCGGAATCTAGGGTGTACCCATATCGGTTCAGTGGCATGAGTCCAGCCTGAACCCAAATAGGTACAAAGTCAAGCCCCTAGCGTTGTCCGTACCTGAATGGGTACAATCTGACGTATGGCACGGACGCCGAAGCAGCTACAACCCCTAGACCTCGCCATCGCGCAGGTCGCGCAAGCCCTCGTCAAAGACTCAGGGCTCACCTACCGGGTGCTCGCCGAGCGGGCCGGCATGGGACTCAACCGCATCGGAACGATTCTGCGGGCCGAGGAACCGCCGACGACGATAGGGGAGCTGGACCGCATCGCCCGCGCGCTCGGCACCACAGCCAGCGCCATCCTTCGCGACGCCGAGCGGATCCTGGCGGGGGAGCGGGCCGGTGGCTTGGACTGAGCGACTGCCCTCCGGACGCTGGCGGGGGAGCTACCGGCTCCCGAACGGCCAGATCCGGTCGGCCGGCACCTTCGACCACAAGAAGGCCGCCCACGACGCGGCGATCCAAGCGGAGGGTCTAACGAAACGGCCCGGCTGGCGGGACCCGCGCGCCGGGCAGACACCGTGGCGTGCGTGGCATGCAGTGTGGTGGCCGACCAGGTCGATCGAGCCCACAACGAGCAGCGGCGAGCGCAGCATGGTCGACGTCCACATCATGCCCAGGTGGGGCGACGTGGCCCTCGCCGACATCAAACGCCACGACGTCCAGGCTTGGGTTACCGGGATCGTGACCGAGAAACTCGGCGACGACGACGAGCCGCGCTACCGGACCGCGTCAACAGCCCGCCGGATCCTGAACGTGTTCGTGTCCAGCCTCACCGCGGCGGTCGACGCCGAGCTGCTCGTCGCGAACCCTGCGCTGAGGATCAAGCTGCCGCCGATCCCACCAGGCCGGCAGGTGTTCCTCACCCGAGCCCAGTACGCACAGCTCGCCGCCCAGGTTCCCGGTCGGGAGGATCGGGCGGTGCTGGACTTCCTCGTCGGAACGGGTGCCCGCTGGGGCGAGATGGCCGGCCTGCACGTGCACAACCTGGACCTGGTCCGCGGCGTTGCCACGATCGCCGACACCACGGACGGAAACGAGATCAAGCCGTACCCGAAGGGCCGCCGGCAGCGGCGTGTCCCGATCCTGCAGTGGATGGTCGACTACCTCGACGTGCCCGAGCCGACACCGTGCGGCCTTCCACACCGGACGGTGCGGAAGTGCCCGTCCGGGCTGCTGTTCCCAGGAGCACGTGGGGGAGCGCGCGATGACCGGAACTTCTGGCACCGGGTCCTGTCCCCGGCGCTCGACGCGGCCGGGCTCACCGAGCTGGGCCTCACGATCCACGACCTGCGGCACACGTACGCCTCATGGCTGGTCCAGGACGGGGTGCCGTTGACCAGAGTCGCGGAACTGCTCGGGCACGCGTCAACCAGGACCACCGAGATATACGCGCACTTCGCGCCCGCAACGGGCCGCGACATCGAGCAGGCGATGAGGGACCCGCGTGGAGCACACGTGGAGCAGCACCCGACCCCGCCAGGCTTCACCACACTTCGGCTCGTTACGGGCGATTCGCGGTCCGGCTAGGCAACCCACCCGTCCGGCTGCACGTCGCTTCGGGACGCTTCAACCCGCCAAAGTCACTGACACGGAAGAGGTCACTGGTTCGAACCCAGTGTCGCCCACGGTAGAGCGGCAGGGGCTGGTCGGAGTTATCCGGACCAGCCCCTGCCGCTCTCTGCGTGGCGGCGCTGGCGTGGCGCGGCCCTGCCGGCGCTCGCCGATTCCGTTCGCGTCCGACCCTGTCCGTGCCACAGTGGGAGTGTGTCCGGCCATCCAGTCGTGGCTGGCGCGAACCAGCAAGGAACGAACCACTCTCGGACGAAGGAGTCCACCGGTGACGAGTTTTGAGAAGGTGCTGAGCCCCATCCGGATCGGAGGGCTCGAACTGCCCAACCGAGTGGTGATGCTGCCGATGGGGGTCGCGCTCAGCACCCCCGACGGGAAGTCGACGCCGGCTGAGGCGGCCTATTACGCCGAGCGCGCCCGGGGCGGCACCGGTCTGGTGATCACCGGATTCACCAGTGTGAGCGACGACTTCGAGGTACTCACACCGAAGCTGGCCAGGATCACCACCGACGACCACATCCCCGGGTACCGGGCGATGGCCGGCGCGGTTCACGCCGCCGGCGGTCTGTTGTCACTGCAGATCTCAGCTGGTCAGGGACGCAACGGGCCCCTCGACCCGTCCGGACTGATGCCCCCCAGGTCGGCTTCGGACAACCCATCCTTCGCCGATCCCAGCGTGCGCTGCGTCCCGTTGACGTGGGACGAGATTCAGCTCCTGGTGCAGCGGTTCGGTGAGGCGGCCCGCCGGGCGGCCGAAGCCGGCGTCGATGCCCTCGACATCCACGGGCACACGGGGTACTTGATCGACCAGTTCCTGAGCCCGCAGTGGAACCGGCGAACCGACTCCTACGGCGGTTCGGCTGAGAACCGGTGCCGGCTCGTGAGTGAAATCGTCGCGGCGGTCAAGGCGAGCGCCCCGGGGCTCCCGGTGAGTTTCAGGCTCACCGTCCACCATCGCTTTGCCGCAGGCCGGACCTGGGAGGAGACCCGGGAGATCGTGCCGTTCCTGGCGCAGGCCGGAGTCGACCTCATCCTCTGCGACGACGGCTCCTATGAGGCGATGGACTATGTGTTCCCTCCCTATTACCTCGGTGATGACTGCATGGCGCACTCGGCAGAGCTGGTGAAAGCCATGGTCGACATCCCTGTCGCGGCGTGCGGCAACATCACTCCCACAAGCGCGGAGGTGCTTCTGGACCGGGGAGCGGCCGACGTCATCGGCATCGGACGAGGGCTGATCGCTGAGCCGCAGCTGGTCAACAAGCTCCGCGCCGGACGAGGCGACCGGGTCCGTCCGTGCATCCGCTGCAACGTCGGCTGCCTCGGCGCGGTGCTCGCCGGCGACCATATCAGCTGCTCGGTGAACGCGGAGGCGGGCTATGAGACCGAGCGTGTCATAACCCCCGCTGACTCACCCGGGAGGATCGTGGTCGTGGGTGCCGGACCCGCCGGTCTGGAGGCGGCCCGGGTCGCCGGTCTCCGCGGGCACACGGTCGACGTCTATGAGAAGGCCGAACAGATCGGCGGGGTGCTGTTTCCCGCGGCGACCCCGGACTTCAAGACCGAACTCCGCAAGATGATCGGCTGGTGGGACGGCGAGCTGGCCGACCTGCCGAACGTGACGCTGCATACCGGTGTCGAGATCTCCCCGACGTCGAGGGAGCTCGACGGGGCGGACGCGATCATCGTCGGCACCGGTGCCCACCCGCTGCTGCCGGCAGTGCCCGGCCTTGAGGCGCGCCAGGTGGTCGACGTCCTGGACTTCCACCTCGGGGCTCCGATCGGACGCAGGATCGTAGTCTGTGGTGGAGGGCTCTCCGGCGCGGACGCCGCTCTGGAGATGGCCGAGAACGGGCACGAGGTGCTCATCGTCGAGATGCTGCCTGACATCGCCCGGGACATGCTGCCGGTCAACAGGATCTCGTTGCTGAAGTTGCTGAGCGAGCACGGCGTCCGGGTGCTCACCTCGCACCGGGTCAAGGCGGTGACCCCTGCCGGTGTCGTCGCCGAAGGGCCCGACGGGGAGGTGACTCTCGAGGCGGACTCGGTGGTAGCGGCGTTCGGGGTTCGACCCGCCGACGAACTCGCCTCAGCCTTGGCCGGAAGGGGCGTCCAGGTGGACGTCGTCGGGGACTGCGTGGAGCCGCGCAAGGTCGGCGACGCCATTCGGGAAGGATTTCTGGCGGGCCTGACCGTCTGAGCGCTCAGGCGACTGCGCGCATCCGGCCCTTGGACCCCCGAACTGTCAGCGCCATCTGTCAGGCTGGAGCTACTGCAAGGAAGGAGTCACCATGTCACGCGTTGTGCACTTCGAGATCCAAGTCGACGACGTCGAGCGAGCCAAGGCGTTCTACACCGCCGTGTTCGGGTGGCGGTTCGACGACTACGGGGCGTTCGTGGGGAGCCCCTACTGGGGGGTCATCACCGGGGAGGAAAGCGAACCCGGCATCAACGGGGGACTGCTGCAGCGTCCCGCGCCGGCGCCGCAGTCGGGTCAGGGGACCAACGCCTACGTGTGTACCGTCCAAGTCGATGACTACGACAAGACCGAACGAAGGATTCTGGCTGCCGGGGGGCTGGTCGCACTGCCGAAGCAGGCCTTGGTCGGTATGGCCTGGCAGGGGTACTACCTCGATCCCGACGGCAACACCTTCGGGGTCCATCAGAGCGATCCCGGAGCCGGTCTCGGCTGAGTCCGAGGTTCCCCGTGCGGCACAATGGTGCCCGACCCGCCAACGACGAGAGGAAATGACGTGTCCGTCACCATCACCGTGGTGCGCCCCGAATCGCGCGATCCCCAGGTGGTCGAGACAGGCACGACCGGTCTCGACCTGTTCGGCGCCGACCGGACGCTCGTCGCGATGCGGAGAAACGGGATCCTGGTCGACCTTGCCGCTGAGTTGAACGAGGGTGACCTGGTCGAACCGGTCGCGATGGGATCGCCGGACGGCCTGAACATCATCAGGCACTCGTGCGCCCATGTCGCGGCCCAGGCCGTTCAGCAGCTCTTCACCGAGGCGAGGTTGGGCATCGGCCCGCCGATCACGGACGGGTTCTACTACGACTTCGACGTGCCCACTCCCTTCACCCCCGAGGATCTGCGTGCGCTGGAGAAGCACATGCAACAGGTGGTGCGGGAGCGGCAGCGGTTCGTGCGGCGCGTCGTGAGCGACGACCAGGCCCGGGCCGAGCTCGCCGACGAGCCGTACAAGCTCGAACTGATCGGCATCAAGGGCCGTGCGGACGCCACGGAGGGTGCCTCCGTCGAGGTCGGGGCCGGTGAGCTCACCATCTACGACAATGTGCGGCGCGATGGCAGCGTCGCCTGGAGAGACCTGTGCCGGGGTCCGCACGTGCCGAACACCGGCTACCTGAACGCCTTCGCGCTCACCCGCAGTTCGGCGGCGTATTGGCGCGGCGACCAGAGGAATCCCCAGTTGCAGCGCCTCTACGGCACGGCCTGGCCGTCCCGGGAGGACCTCAGGGCCCACCAGGTGCGCCTGGAGGAGGCGGCCCGTCGGGACCACCGCAAGCTCGGCAACGAGCTGGACCTGTTCAGCTTCCCCGACGAGATCGGCTCCGGCTTGGCGGTGTTCCATCCCAAGGGCGGCGTGCTGCGCATGCAGATGGAGAACTACTCCCGGCAGCGCCACGAGCAGGCCGGCTACGAGTTCGTCTACTCCCCGCACATCACCAAGGCCGATCTCTTCCAGACCTCAGGACACCTGGACTGGTATCGCGAGGGCATGTACCCGGCCATGCACCTGGACGCCGAACTCAACGCGGACGGCAGCATCCGCAAGCCCGGCCAGGACTACTACCTCAAGCCGATGAACTGCCCGTTCCACTGCCTGATCTTCCGGTCCCGTGGCCGGTCCTATCGCGAACTTCCGCTGCGGTTGTTCGAGTTCGGCAGTGTCTACCGCTATGAGAAGTCTGGGGTCGTGCATGGGCTGACCCGGGTGCGCGGGATGACGCAGGACGACGCGCACATCTATGCCACCACCGACCAACTCCACTCGGAGTTGACCACGCTGCTCACCTTCGTGCTCGAGCTGCTTTCCGACTACGGACTGGACGACTTCTACCTGGAGATCTCGACGAAGAACCCGGACAAGTACGTCGGTGATGACCAGGTGTGGGAGGCCGCCACCGACACCCTGCGCCGGGTGGCGCTTGACTCCGGACTCGAGCTCGTGCCCGACCCCGGCGGAGCGGCTTTCTACGGGCCGAAGATCTCCGTCCAGGCCAGGGACGCGATCGGACGCACCTGGCAGATGTCGACCATCCAGCTGGACTTCAACCTGCCGGAGAGGTTCGGTTTGGAGTACACCGCTCCCGACGGTTCAAGGCAGCGTCCGGTGATGATCCATCGCGCCCTGTTCGGGTCGGTGGAGCGGTTCATCGGCGTGCTGACCGAGCACTACGGAGGGGCTTTCCCGGCGTGGTTGGCTCCGGTCCAGGTGATCGGCATCCCGGTGGCCGCCGAGTTCGACGGTTACCTCGCCGATGTCGCGGATCGGCTTCGCGCCCACGGTGTGCGCGTGGAGGTCGACATCAGCGACGACCGGTTCGGCAAGAAGATCCGCAACGCGCAGCAAGCCAAGGTGCCTTACATGCTCATCGCCGGGGGAGATGACGTCGCCGCCGGCGCCGTCTCATTCCGTTACCGGGACGGCAGCCAGAACAACGGCGTGCCGATCGATGACGCGGTGACCGAGATCGTCGAGGCGATCCGTACCAGGCAGCGCTGAGAGCAGGAGTCGGCATGGGGCAACAGCCCGCGGGCCATGATCCGCAGATCGAGTTCGCCGAGTCGCTGATCGGTGTGCCCGACGCGTTCCAGCGCCTGTGGACACCGCACCGCATGGTGTACATCGGCGGCGAGAACCAGCCCTCCGACGCCTCGGTCGAAAGCTGCCCGTTCTGCCGTGCGCCCAGCGTGGACGACGCCGAGGGCTTGATCGTTCACCGCGGTGAACTCGCCTACGTCGTGATGAACCTGTACCCGTATTCGCCCGGGCACATGCTGATCTGCCCCTACCGCCACGTGCCCGACTACACCGACCTGTCCGAGCCCGAGGTGGCAGAGGTCGCCGAGCTCACACGCCAGGCGATGACCGTGCTGCGGCGCGTGTCGCGTCCGGCCGGTTTCAACCTCGGGATGAACCAGGGACGCGTCGCAGGCGCCGGAATCACGGCGCATCTGCACCAGCACATCGTGCCCCGCTGGCTCGGGGACATGAACTTCCTGCCCGTCATTGCCCAGACCAAGGCCCTGCCGCAACTGTTGGAGGAGTCCAGGCGCGCTTTGAGGGACGCCTGGCCGGGGCATCAGGCCTCGTGAGCGCCGGGCAGGGGGGTGCACGGTCCTCGGGGGACGCGGCGACTACGCTGGGCGGCGTGGCGGGTGAACCTTACGACACCGAGCGGGTGCTCACTCTGCCCAACGTGCTCAGCACTGTGCGTCTGGCAGGGGTCCCGCTTTTTCTGTGGTTGTTGCTGGTGCGCGAGGCCGACATCTGGGCCGTGGCGGTCCTGGTCGTGGGCGGTGTCACCGACTGGCTCGACGGCTTTCTCGCACGGCGGTGGCACCAGCGATCACGCCTCGGTCAGGTGTTGGATCCGCTGGCCGATCGGCTGTACATCCTGGCGACGCTGATCGGATTCGCACTTCGCGACATCATCCCCTGGTGGCTGGTGCTCCTGCTCGCAGCCAGGGACGTCATGATGATGGGCACGATTCTGCCCGCCCTGCGGCGCCGGGGCTTCGCCAGTCTGCCGGTCCACTTCCTGGGCAAGGCTGCGACTTTCGCGCTCCTGTACGCCTTCCCGCTGGTCCTGCTGGGTACCGGCGACGATGTCTGGCACACGGTGGCGCGGGTGATCGGGTGGGCCTGCGTGATCTGGGGGGCCGGCCTGTACTGGTGGTCAGGGCTGCTGTATATGGGACAGGGGTTCGAGGTGATCCGCCGCTTCCCAGTCGAGGGTGCCCGGGCCTCGGTGGGGGAGCGTGGCTGATGACCATCGACCAGGAGAGCCCGCAGGTTCTGCGCCGGGTCGACGAAAGCATGGACATCCTCAACGACGTCAAGCGCAACCCGCTGGATCCGGACTACGCGGTGGTGGCTTCACGGTCCTCGTCGGTGTCGCGCCGCGGCTGGGTGGTGGGGACTGTGATCCTGGTCTTCGGACTGATGGCCGGCGCCTCCTTGGCGACCACCGTCCGCGCCGCCCCCCAGGTCCAGACCGAGCGCGCCGAGCTGATCGAGAGGATCGAGGCGGCCTCGGATCGGCTCGACGCACTCCGGACGCGGTTGACTGCGCTCACCGCGGAGAACCGTGCGCTGGAATCGGCTGCCCTGGGCTCCGGAACCGAGGGCCAGGATCAGATCCTCGCGTCTCTGGAGGCGGCCACCGGCGGACGCGCGGTGACGGGCCCCGGGGTCGTCATCGTCGCCGACGACGGTGATCCGAGCGTGCGCAATGCCCGCATCGTCGACGTGGACCTCCGGCAGGCGGTGAACGCCCTGTGGCAGGCCGGTGCGGAGGCGATCTCGATTAACCGCCACCGGCTTTCTGTCCGGACGTCGATCCGTGGCGCGGGGGACGCGATCACCGTCGACTACCGCTCGCTCACCGCCCCCTACCGGATCGAGGTGATCGGCGACGGCCCGAGGCTCGCCTCCGAGTTCCCACGATCGGCCGGAGGCCAGTGGTGGGCGTACCTTCGTCAGAACTACGGCGTGCAGTTTGAACTCACCCAGGTGGGTAACCTCGAACTGCCCGCCGACCCCGGCCTCGGGCTGGACTACGCCAAGGTGCCCCGACCGTGACAGGAGATGCGTGAATGTTCGCGATCATCGGTCTCATCGTGGGGATCACGCTAGGCGTGATGCTGGAACCGGCGCTGCCGAGCGGAGTGCAGCCGTATCTTCCCATCGCCATCGTGGCCGCGATGGATGCTCTCTTCGGTGGATTGCGGGCCTACCTCGACCACATCTTCAGCGACCGGGTCTTCGTAGTCTCCTTCATCTCGAATGTTCTGATCGCGGCCCTCATCGTCTGGATCGGCGATCAGATCGGAGTCGGTGCGCAGTTGTCGACGGCCGTGGTGGTGGTGCTGGGGATCCGCATCTTCACCAACGCCGCCGCGATCAGACGGGCGCTGTTCCATGCCTGACCGGATCGTCATTTCGCCGCCGAGTCTCAAGCAGGCGCTCCGGGACTTCGCCCGTCCCAGCCGGACGCAGTTGGTCGTCGGGGTCATCCTGATGCTCTGCGGCCTGGCCGTCACGTTGCAGATCCGCACCAGCGCCGAGGGACAGGACTACTCCACCCTCCGGCGCAGCGAACTGATCGGCATCCTCGACGACCTGACCACAGAGACCCGGCGTCTGGAGGCGGAGATCTCCTCCCTCGAAGCGACGAAGCTCCAGCTCCAATCAGGCGTCGACCGGCAACAGGTGGCGCGCGAAGAGGCACAGAAGCGTTTCGATGTGCTGTCGGTCCTCGGCGGAACGGTGGCGGCCGAGGGTCCTGGTGTCCGAATCACCATCCATGACCCCCGCGGACTGGTCACCCCCGAGATCGTGCTCAACGCCATCGAGGAGTTGCGCGATGCCGGGGCGGAGGTCATCGAAGTCAATGACTCGATCCGATTGGTCGCCTCCTCCTGGGTGGGCACCTCTGACAAGGGGCTGGTCATCGACGGGGTGCCGGTGGAGCGGCCCATCACAATCGAGGTGATCGGCGACGCACATGCCCTCACCGAGGCGGCCCGCTTCCGCGGCGGTCTGGTCAGCGAGGTCTCCGATGAGCGGATCGGTGGTGAGGTGACGATCGTGAGCCAAGCCAAGGTGACCGTGAGCGCCCTGCATCCGGGCGGCGTCCTGCAGTTCGCTCGGCCAGCCTGAGCGGCCGATCCGCCGAGCTCAAGGGCGGCGGGCTACTGTTGTCCTGATGCGTGTGGCATCGACGGTGCGACGGCAAGGAGTCCACGAGTGTTCCCCGATGATCTGCGTTACACCGCCAAGCACGAGTGGGTTCGGCCCGGTCCCGGCACTTCCGTCCGGGTCGGCATCACCGACTTCGCAGCTGAGGCGCTCGGCGACGTGGTCTACGTTTCGTTGCCCCAAGTGGGCGAGGAGGTCGCGCTTGACGACGCCTGTGCCGAAGTGGAGTCGACCAAGAGCGTGTCCGATGTGTACTCCCCGGCGTCCGGGGTGATCACCTCGGTCAACGATCTCCTCAACGCCGCGCCGGAGACGATCAACAAGGATCCCTACGGAGAAGGCTGGCTTTTCGAACTTGAGTTGGCTGATCCTGGCCAGGTTGAGACTTTGCTGGACGCGGAAGGTTACGCTGCGCTGCTCTCCAGCTAGGGTGAAGGTCTACCTGTCCTTGAGTTCTGGGCCGGGCTTCTCAGCCGGGACAGGGAGGAAAGGGAACGACAATGATGAAGTGCCCCGCCTGTGGACATGAGATTTCGGAGACCGGCAATTTCTGCGCCCACTGTGGTGCCAGCCTGGCGAAGCTCTCCGGCGACACGACCCGAGTCATCCCGGCCGTCGTGGAGGAATTCCAGGTCGAAGATCTGAGCCCGGACGATGCGGCAGCCATTGATGCTCTGCCCGCCGACTCCGCGCTGCTTTTGGTGCTCAAGGGGCCGCACGCGGGGTCGAGGTATCTGATCGATGCCGATGTCATCACCGCGGGGCGCCACCCCCGATGCGACATCTTTCTCGACGACATCACCGTCTCGCGGCACCACGCCCGGTTCACACGCCGGGACGGCTACGTCTGGGTCAGTGACGAGAACAGCTTGAACGGAACCTACGTCAACCGCACCCTGATCGATGGTGAGGTAGCTCTTCGCCGAGGCGACGAGGTGCAGATCGGCAAGTTCCGCATGGTCTTCTTCGACGGACCACCCGGGCAGGCCTGATGGCCATTGGCCTGCGGAGCATCGGGCAAGTGCTGGCGGTGCTGAAGCCGGAGTTCCCTGATGTTTCCATCTCCAAGATCCGGTTCCTGGAATCCGAAGGCCTGATCTCGCCCGAGAGAGCCCCGTCCGGCTACCGGCGGTACGCCGAATCCGACATCGAACGCCTGCGCTACATCCTCGATGTCCAGAAGAACCACTACCTGCCGCTGAAGGTGATTCGCGACAACCTCGAGATGATGGACCGAGGTCAGGAGCCGCCACGACCGGAGTCGCCGCGTCCGCCTGCGGACGAGGCGCCGACACTGGCCATGGTGGGTACACCAGCGCCGCGGGCACCCAAGCGGGCCATCCGGGTGACCCGCCGCGAACTGCTCGAAGTGAGCGGGTTGAGCGATCCCAGCCTGAGCGAGTTGGAGAAACACGGCCTGGTGGTTCCCCGCCGCGGCACGGTCTACTACGGACGCGACGCTCTCACCATCGCTGTCATCGCACGCAAACTAGCCGCTTTCGGCATGGACGCGCGGCATCTCCGGGTGGTGAAACAGGCGGCCGAGCGGGAAGTCGGTCTTATCGAGCAGGCGATCGCGCCGCACCTGAGGAGGAATCCGGCAGCCAGGCAGTTGCCCGCCGACGTCATGCAACTGGTCCTGCACGCCCATGCCGCCATCATGAGATCGTCGTTGCCCCAGTGACGGAGGCCGGATGCGGGAACTGAAGGTGGTCGAAGTCCGGGTCTCCAAGCCTGAGGAGGCGCCCGTGGTCGTGCTGCGTGAGGTGGACGGCGACCGGTTGCTGCCGATCTGGATGAGTGCCGGGGGCGCCAACGCCATCGTGACCGCCACCGACGAGCCGGACCCCCTGCGTCCGCCCATCCACGACTTGGCGGTGGAGATCGTGCAGACGCTGGATCGGCGGGTCGAGGAGGTGCGGATCGTGGCCTACGACGACGGCCAGTTCTTCGCCGAGATCGTGCTGTCCGGGCAAGCGATCCCTGCCCGGCCATCGGACGCGATCGCGTTGGCCCTGCGCTTCGGGTGCCCGATCCTGTGCCCGGAAAGGGTGCTCGAGGCGGCCGGGGTGCAGGACCAGCCGCCGCCGTCGGAGACCGAACCGCCCGCGGAGGAAGAGGTCGAAAGGTTCCGTGAGTTCCTCGACTCGGTGAGTCCCGACGACTTCTGAGTCGGCGGACTCTGAGGTTCAACTCCAGACTGCGAGCCGCGCACGCCGATCCCCGGCGTGTCGTTGACCCTGTCGAGCGGCCAGGGTTACCGTCTAATCCCAACGGTGTGATGAGGGCAAGTCGAAACGAGGCGCACGTGAACAGTCAACCCCAGGCGCGGCCAGCGGCCACCGGCGCCCAGGACCTGCTCTTCGACGGCGACTTCGCCCCGCTGCCGGAGGACATCGGCTTTCGTGGCCCCATCGCGTGCCGCGCCGCTGACATCACGTACCGGCAGTTGGACTACTGGGCCCGCACGGGCCTCGTGGTTCCCGAGATCCGTGCCGCGGGAGGTTCCGGCACCCAGCGCCTCTACAGCTTCCGCGACCTTCTCCTGCTCAAGGTGATCAAGCGGCTCATCGACGCCGGCATCTCGTTGCAGCAGATCCGCACCGCCATCGATCACTTGCGTGCTCGCGGCGTGCAGGACCTGACCGAAGTCACCCTGATGAGCGACGGGGCCTCGGTCTATGAGTGCACGTCGGATCACGAAGTTGTGGACCTGCTCAAGGGAGGGCAGGGCATGTTCGGGATCGCGCTGGGCGGCGTGTGGCGCGACATTGAAGGGACTCTGGCCAGTCTTCCTACCGAGCGCGCCGAAGAGCCCGCCCAGCCCAGCGTCGACGAACTGTCGCAGCGGCGTCGGGCTCGCGCCATCGGGTGATCGGCACCGCGCCAGCCTTCGCGCGGTTCGCTGTAGGTTGGGGGCGGGACGTCCGTGTTCCGGATCGGATGTCGATGACGCAGACCCGAACCGGGAGTTCGAGATGACCGATTTCACCCTTCGCCACCTCGGAACGTCGGTCGAGGACCGCAAGACGATGCTGTCGAGACTCGGGTACGCATCGTTGGACGACCTCACCAACGCCGCCATCCCGGCTGCCATCAGGACGAATGCACCGTTGAACCTTCCGCCCGCGAGCAGCGAACAAGAGGTCCAGCAGCGACTGGCCGAGTTGGCCGCCGCCAACCGTCCGCTGCGGGCCATGATCGGACTCGGCTACCACGGCACCATCACCCCGCCGGTGATCCGGAGGATGGTCCTGGAGAACCCGGCCTGGTACACCGCCTACACCCCCTACCAGCCGGAGATCAGCCAGGGACGGTTGGAGGCGCTGGCGACCTTCCAGACCATGATCGCCGACTTGACCGGGCTGTCCACCGCTGGGGCCAGCCTGCTGGACGAAGCGACGGCCGTCGCCGAGGCGATGGCGCTGGCCCGCCGGGTGACCCGCAAGGGCTCGTGCCTGGTCGTGGCTCCCGACACGCTGCCGCAGACCATCGCCGTCCTCAAGACCCGTGCCCTGGCAACCGGGGTCGACATCGTGGTGGCCGATAGACCGCTGGTGGAGGCCGTCGCGACCCCTGAGGCATTCGCAGTCGTGGTCCAGGTGCCCGGAGTCGACGGGAGGCTGCCATCGGCGGCCGAACTGGCCGAGATCGCTTCGGTCGCGCATGCCAACGGTGCTCAGGTGATCGCCGCCTGCGACCCACTCGCGCTGACCCTCATCACCGCACCTGCGACCTGGGGCGCTGACATCGTGGTGGGCTCCACGCAGAGGTTCGGTGTCCCGCTGTTCTACGGCGGTCCGCACGCCGCCTATATCGCCGTCCGGGCGGGGCTGGAGAGGCAACTGCCGGGGCGCCTGGTCGGAGTGTCGAAGGACGCCGATGGCACAGCCGCCTTCCGCCTGGCCCTGCAGACCCGAGAGCAGCACATCCGCCGGGAGAAGGCCACCTCGAACATCTGCACCTCCCAGGTACTTCTTGCCGTCGCGGCTTCGTGTTACGCCGTCTACCACGGCCCCGACGGGCTGACCGCGATCGCCCGGGCCGTCCATGATCGCGCTCGGCGGCTGGCAGCCGCCCTGCGCCGCGCAGGACTCGCGCTAGAGGCGGACGCCTTCTTCGACACGGTGACCGTCACCGCACCCGCGAGGGCCTCCGCGGTGGTGGCCCTGGCCCGCGACCTCGGTCTCCACCTGAGACTGGTCGATCCCGACCGGGTGGGGGTCAGCGTGGGTGAGGATTGCACCGATGACGACCTGGCCCGTGTGTGTCGCGCGTTCGGGGTTGACGAGGAGCCCGGGGTGCGGTGGGGCGGCCTGGGCGACCACAGCAGGGACCGTCCCTTGCTGACTCACCCGGTGTTCCACCGCTATCACACCGAGACCGAGATGATGCGCTACCTCAGCGCCCTGGCCGATCGGGACTTCGCACTGGACCGCGGGATGATCCCGCTCGGATCGTGCACTCTCAAGCTGAATCCCGCCGCGGCGATGGAGACGATCAGCTACCCCGGATTCGCGAATCTGCATCCGTTCGCACCTGCCGACGACGCGGGCGGCTACCTGCAACTGATCGGAGAGCTGCAGGACTGGCTTGCCGAGATCACCGGGTACGACCGGGTCAGCGTCCAGCCCAACGCGGGCAGCCAGGGCGAGTTCGCCGGCCTGATGGCGATCCGCTCCTGGCATCGGGCCAACGGCGACGACCGCCGAGTGGTCTGCCTGATCCCTGCCTCGGCGCACGGCACGAATGCGGCCTCAGCGGTGATGGCCGGGATGGTTGTGGTTGTGGTCGCCACCGCTGCGGACGGGTCGATCGACGTGGCGGACCTGCGCGCCAAGATCGCCGAGCACGCTCCCGATCTTGCCGCCGTGATGATCACGTACCCATCGACTCACGGTGTGTTCGAGACCACCGTGTCGGACATCTGTGCGCTGGTGCACGAGGCTGGAGGTCAGGTTTACGTCGATGGCGCCAACCTCAACGCCATGCTGGGCCTGGCCCGCCCGGGCCGGTTCGGCGCCGACGTCAGCCACCTCAACCTCCACAAGACGTTCGCCATCCCGCACGGCGGTGGCGGCCCCGGGGTCGGTCCGGTGGCCGTTCGAGCGCACCTGTCACCCTTCCTGCCCTCGCACCCGCTCCTGTCCGAGGCGGGACCTTCGACGAGCTACGGCCCGGTGAGCGCGGCGCCGTACGGTTCCCCGGGCGTCCTCCCGATCAGCTACGCCTTCATCTCGCTGCTGGGGACGGTGGGTCTGCGCCTGGCAGCGCAGAGCGCGATCCTCGCTGCGAACTACCTGGCGTCCAAACTCGCCGAGTGCTTCCCGGTCCTGTACACCGGTCAGTCCGCTTTGGTGGCCCACGAATGCATCCTGGACCTGCGTGCGCTGACCAGACAGTCAGGGGTGACGGTGGACGATGTCGCCAAACGGCTCATCGACTATGGATTCCATGCTCCGACGATGAGTTTCCCGGTGGCCGGGACGTTGATGATCGAGCCGACCGAATCGGAGTCCCTGGCTGAGATCGACCGGTTCTGCTCAGCTATGAAGGCGATCCGGGACGAGATCGACAAGGTGGCCGCCGGGACATGGCCACCCGGCGACAATCCACTCGCGCAGGCGCCACACCCGGCATCCCGCCTGCTCGCCGACGACTGGGCGCATCCGTACTCACGTGCTGTGGGCGGCTTTCCAGCGGGCGTCCGGCCAGGTCCGGTCAGTTCCGGAGGACGCGACAAGTACTGGCCCCCGGTCGGCAGGATCGACGGCGCGTTCGGTGACCGGAACCTGGTGTGCACGTGTCCGCCGCCGGCGGCCTACGCAGGAGATCCCGAGCGAGGGGAGTGACCCATGATTCGTTGGTGGCAGGAGTTCTCCACCCATCCGCGCGTGGCCCATCTGCTGCGGAGCGTGCAGAGGTTCAACGTGCGCGGCGGTTCCCAGTTGGCGGCGGCAGTGTCGTACTTCTCCACGATGTCACTGGTGCCGGTGCTGATGCTTGCCTTTTCCGCGCTCGGGTTCTTTCTCACCATCGTCCAGCCGCAGGCTCTCGACACCTTGGAACTGCTCATCTCCGAGCGGTTGCAGCCGGACGACCCCCTGGGTGGCCAATTGGTCCACGTCATCACGGGGGCGCTGAACAACTGGGCGGCGATCGGCCTGGTCGGCCTTGGTGTGACGATGTGGATCGGCTCCGGCTGGATCGGCAACCTCAAGCGGGCGGTCCGGGTGTTGATGCGTACCAACGTCGACAAGCCGGAGAAGCCGCTGCCGCTGCCCTTGGACGTGCTCGCCAACTTCCTCGGGCTCGTCGTGCTCCTGGTGGGCGTGGCGGCCACCTTCGTCGCTTCGGCGACGGCCAGCGGACTGGGCAGCATGGTTGGCCAGTGGCTCGGTATCAACGACAGCTTCTGGTGGTCGCTCCTGTTGCGCATGGTCAGCCTGTTGGTCTCGCTGGCCGCCGGCACCGGGTTGTTCTGGCTGCTCTTCGCCTGGTTCTCACCCCATCCGGTCACCCGACATCTGGCCTGGATCGGATCGCTGATCGGTGCGGCCGGCCTCTTGGCCCTGCAGTTGCTGACTGGATACCTCATCGGCGCGTTCTCCCGCAGCCTGAGCGCGGCCCTGTTCGGGCCGGTGATCATCCTGATGCTGTTCTTGAACCTGTTCGCAACGCTGATCCTCTTCATTGCCGCCTGGCTCGCCACGGACCGGTCGGAGGAGGAAGCGCCACTCCCGGTGGCTGAAGTCGCCGAGCTCACGCCGCCCGAGCCCTTGGAGGGCTACGTGCGGACGGCGGTGGCCGAGAAGTCGATGAGCGTGGGTCTGCGTGCCGGCTGGCTGATCGGGACGGCCACCGGCGTGGGCCTTGGAGCCCTGATCGTCGGCGGGCTGCGCGCCCTGCTTCCCGGGAAGCGCTGATGCTGGGGTCGTCCGTCCGCGGCCGGGTGGAGCCGTTCCACGTGATGGAGGTGGTCAAGGCCGCGCTGGAGCGCCAGCAGCGCGTCGGAGACGTCATCATGCTGTGCGTCGGTCAGCCGGCCACGCCCGCGCCGGCCGCCGTGCGTGCCGCGGCGTCGGCAGCGATCGCTGCCGAGGTCCTGGGTTACACCGAGGCGGCCGGCACGCCCGAACTGAGAGGACGGATCGCCCGGCACTACGCCGAGCGGTACGCAGTCGAGGTCTCTGCCGACGAAGTGCTCGTCACCACCGGATCCTCCGGCGGCTTCCTCCTGACCCTGCTGGCCGCCTTCGATGTCGGCGACGCAGTGGCGATGACCCGACCCGGATATCCCGCCTACCGCAATGACCTGCTGGCCCTGGGGTGTCGCGTGCTCGATCTGGAGGCGGACGCGTCCACCAGGTTCCAGCCATCAGTGGACCTGCTGGACGGACTGCCTGAGGTCCCCGCCGGACTCGTGGTGGCCAGCCCGGCGAACCCGACGGGCACGATCATCGACCCGGGCGAGCTGGCACGCCTGGCCGCCTGGTGCGAAGCCCACGATTGCCTGCTGATCAGCGACGAGATCTACCACGGCATCTCCTTCGGGCGGGAGTGCGTCACCGCGCGGCAGTTCGGCAGTCAGTCGGTCGTGGTGGGGTCGGTCAGCAAATACCACTCCATGACCGGGTGGCGTCTGGGGTGGTTGCTGTTGCCGGAGGCCTTGCGACGCTCCGCCGAACTGCTGCAGGGCAATCTGGCCATCTGCGCGCCGGCCGTCTCCCAGGCCGCCGCGACGGTGGCTCTCGACGCCGGCTCTGCGGCCGAGTTGGACGGACATGTCGCTCGCTACGCGGTCAACCGGCGCGTTGTTCTGGAGCGGCTGCCCGAACTCGGGATCACCGAGTTCGCCCCTCCAGACGGCGCCTTCTACGCCTACTGCAACATCGCCCACCTGACCGACGACTCTCGCGCGTGGTGCGCTGACGTGCTCCAGGCCACCGGGGTGGCGCTGGCACCGGGAATCGACTTCGATCCGGTGGACGGCCACCACACCATGCGGCTCAGCTTCTGCGGGGGCACCGAGGAACTGCACGAGGGCATCGACAGGCTCGCCCGCCACCTGGGAAGGTGACGGGCGAGCCTGTCGACTTTGGTCAGTGGGCCGCTGGGGGGGCAGGCACCGGAGCCGGCTGACCGATCGCGGCCAGCAGTTCGCTGTACCACGGCAACGTGACGTCGAACGGCTTGCCGCCCTTGATCCGATCGAACGCGATCGCGCTGAGCACGTCGCCGTTCTCCTCGTCGTGGCCGATGACGCCGGGCTCGCCACGCAGCGCGCAGTCCACCGCGAGGTCGGTCATCGAGCGGATCAGGTCCAGGTCGAACTGGTTCGCCGCGGCCGAACGGGCGTAGTAGCCCGACTTCTGGACCAGCACCTTCTCGGCGCCGAGCATCTCGGCGAACTGCTTGGCGAACCACGCCCCGGGATTGATCCGCTCCAGCCTGATGTGCCCGAAGGCGTCCCGGGCGACTTCCTCGCCGCGGGCCTCCATCTCGGCCACGATGCTCTCCAGCCCGGCACCCTCGGACAGGAAGACGGTCACGCAGCCGACCTCGTCCATGACCTTCGAGAGCCGATCGGCCTCGGCGCCGATGTCGATGACGGCCTCGGGCACGAACACGCCGTGGACATCCCAGGCGCGCTTGTCCAATCCGATCTCCGGCAGCCACTCCTGGGTCTCCAGCCAGTCCCGGTACTTCCTGGCGGTCGCCGCGGTGAGCCAGCCGCAGTTGCGTCCCATCACCTCGTGAACGATGAGGATGCGGGTCCCGGCGTTGTGTTCGGCCAGCACGTTGCGGCTGAACCGGGCACCCATCTCGGCCGCGGTATCGGCGCCCAGGGATTGGCGGATCGGGATGACGTCATTGTCGATGGTCTTCGGCAGCCCCACCACGGTGAGCCCGTAGTTGTTCGTGGCCAGGTAGGCGGCCAGATCGGCGGCGGTGGTGTTGGTGTCGTCACCGCCGATGGTGTGCAGGACGTCCACCCCGTCGGCGACCAGGCGGTCGGCAGCGACCTTCAGCGGATCGTCGCCCTCGGCGACCAGGCCCCTGCGGATCAGGTCCTTGGCGTTGGTCAACTTGACCCGCGAGTTGCCGATCGGTGAGCCGCCGAACAGGTGCAGCAGCCCAGCCTTCTCCCGGACGGCGTCGGTCACGGTGAGGAAGTCACCGGTGAGCAACCCCTGGTAGCCGTTGCGGTAGGCGATGATCTCGATCTCGGGCGCGAGTTCGGTGTAGCGCTGGATCAGGCCGCCGATGGCGGAGGAGAGGCACGGGGCGAACCCGCCCGCGGTGAGCAGGGCAACTTTCTGGACCATCGTGGGCAATCCAATCGGTAGTGGCGGATGGACAACACCGTCAGCCTATCGACACCCGCGCCCGCACAGGGTGTGGACAACCGGTTTGCGACCTGCCGACTCGGTCACAATGGCGGGGCCGGAAACACCCCCTCGAAGGACCACTGATGCGGACCGAACGCGGCCAATCCCTGTCCACCTTCCTCGCCGTCGTGGTCTTCGCGCTGCTCGTGGTGGCCGGCCTCGTCGTGGACGGGGGTGCGCAGCTGGCCGCCACCCGGCAGGCGGAGCTCACTGCTGCGGCCGCGGCGCGAGCGGCCACCGATGAGACGGCCACCCGGAGACTCGCCGGCCGTGCTGCGGACGCCGGGGCCGCGGTGGCGGCGGCACGACAGGTACTGGCCGACCATCCCGGCGTCACCGGTGCCGTCACCCTGGCCGGGGACGGCACCGTCCGCGTCGCCACCCGGGCCACCGTGGAGACGGTGTTCCTCAGCCTGATCGGGATCGACTCCCTGTCTGGCAAAGGCAGCGCCGAG
This sequence comes from uncultured Propionibacteriaceae bacterium, assembly GCA_964585085.1. Lineage (GTDB taxonomy): Bacteria > Actinomycetota > Actinomycetes > Propionibacteriales > Propionibacteriaceae > Propionicimonas. The sequence continues at coordinate 50,660 of CAZPCM010000004.1, read as the reverse complement.
TCGCAACTGATCAAGGGATAGCCGCCGCCATCCGGCGCACCGCTTCGGTGATGATCGCCGGTGACGTGGCCAGGTTGATCCGCACCCACGAGGCGTGATCGCGTGCGAAGTGGACACCACCGCTGAAGGCGACCCGTCCCCGCTCACGGAACTCGGTGGCCGGGTCGGGCAGGCCGAGCGCGCTGCAGTCCACCCAGGCCAGGTAGGTTCCGGCAGCGGGGGAGTAGCGCGCCTGCGGCACCTCGCCGGCGAGCAGGTCGCCGAGCAACCGCTTGTTCGCGTGGACCTCCACCATCAACTCGTCGACCCAGTCCTGGGCCTCGGTCATCGCGGCGGTGTGGGCCATGGCGCCCATGTGCCCGGTCGACTGCGTGGCCAGCGGGGGCAGGTTCGCCAACGCGGCGGCCGCCTCGCCGCCGCCGATGATCAGGCCGGCCTTGAAGGCAGCCAGATTCCAGGACTTGCCGGCCGAGGTGACCGAGATCGCTCGCTCGCCCCCAGGAATCGACAGCATCGGTGTGAACGCCACTCCGGGGTCGCACAGGGGAGCATGGATCTCGTCCACGATGAGCGTGACGCCATACCGATGGGTCAGGTCCGCGACGATGCCCAGTTCCTCGCGAGTGTGGACGGCGCCGGTCGGGTTGTGCGGCGAGCACAGCAGGTAGGCGCGGGGATGTTCGGGACCCGAGAGGGCCGCCTCGACGGCGCCCAGGTCGAGCCGGCCATCGGCACCCAACGGCGCTTCGACGACTCGGCGACGGTAGCCGGCGACCACCTGCCGGAACGGGGCGTACACCGGAGGGTTGATCACGACGGCATCGCCGGGATCGGTCGTCGCCTCCAGGACCGCCAGGATGCCGTTCATGACGTCCCCCGCGATCCTGATCTGACGGGATTCGTCCACCACCCAGCCCCAGCGTCGCTCGGCCATAGCGGCGAACGCCACGGCATAGTCCCGGCCGTACGGATAGCCGGTGTCGCCCCGGTCCGCTGCCTCGATGAGCGTCCGCCGCACGGCCGGGTGCATGGCTGTGTCCATTTCGGCCACCCATAGGGGGAGCACGTCGGCCGGGTAGGTGCGCCACTTCAGGCTGCGCCGCGTGCGAAGCTCAGCCTCGGTGAGGGACAGGATCGCCATGGGCGAACCCTACCGGCCGGTGTGTGATGGGCGGCGTCGCGGGCAGCGGTCCGGCCGTCAGCGGCAACGGTTACGCTGCCGGTCATGGCCCGCTATTACGATGTCCACCCCGACAACCCCCAGCCCCGTGCGATCAGCAAGGTCGCTGAGATCGTCCGGTCGGGAGGGCTGGTGGCCTATCCCACCGACTCGGGCTACGCCCTGGGTTGCCGGCTGGGTAACAGGGACGGCTTGGAGCGCATCCGCGCCATCCGGCACCTCGACGACAAGCACCACTTCACGTTGGTGTGCAGCGAGTTCGCCCAGCTGGGTCAGTACGTCCAGATGGACAACGACGTCTTCCGGGCAGTGAAAGCCGCCACGCCTGGGCCCTACACGTTCATCCTGAAGGCGACCCGGGAGGCGCCCAAGGTGATGCTGCACCCGCGGAAGAAGACCGTCGGCGTCCGCCTACCGCAGCACACCACCGCCCTGGCGCTGCTGGCCGAACTCGGTGAGCCGTTGATGTCCAGCACCCTGATCCTGCCCGGGCGCACCGAACCGCTGACGGAGGGCTGGGAGGTCCGCCAAGAACTCGAGCACGTCGTCGATGCCGTGCTCGACTCCGGAGACTGCGGCCTGGAACCCACCACCATCGTCGACCTCTCCGGCGACGAGGTGGAGATCGTCCGCTACGGAGCCGGCGATCCCGCCCCCTTCGAGTGAGCGGTCGGGTGGCTCAGCTCTCGTCCTCCGGGTCGTGGTACATCGGCTCGGTCGGCACGTGTCCCAGCAGGGTGGAGGCGTAGTCGGGCACCTCGAACTGCAGGCTCCGTTCGGTGCGTCGGTAGCCGGTCGACCGCGGACGCTTCGGCAGCGTGAGGTTGGTGTGGTCCACGGGGGTGTAGGGGATCGTCGAGAGCAGGTGCGAGATCATGTTGAGTCGAGCTCTCTTCTTGTCCTCCGAGTCCACCACGTTCCAGCGGGCCTCGCTGATGTCGGTGTGGACGAACATCTCGTCCTTGGCCCGGGAGTACTCCTCCCACCGGGTCAGCGACTGCAGGTCGGTCGGTGAGAGTTTCCACTGCCGCATCGGGTCGGTCAGCCGGGACTTGAACCGCTTGAGTTGCTGCCGGTCGGAGACCGAGAACCAGTACTTGCGCAGCATGATCCCGTCCTCGATGAGCATCCGCTCGAAGATCGGGCACTGGTGGAGGAACCGGCGATGCTCCTCGGGGGTGCAGTAGCCCATCACGCGCTCCACCCCGGCACGGTTGTACCAGGACCGGTCGAACAGCCGGATCTCCCCGGCCGCAGGCAGGTGCTGTACGTAGCGCTGGAAGTACCACTCGGTCCGCTGGCGCTCGGTGGGGGCCGGCAGGGCGACGATCTGGGCGACCCGAGGGTTCAGGTACTCGGTGATGCGCTTGATGGCGCCGCCTTTGCCGGCCGCGTCGCGGCCTTCGAAGATCACGACCAGACGCTTGCCGTTGATCCGGATCCACTCCTGCATGTCGACCAACTCCGCCTGCAGCCTCAGCAGATCCGCTTCGTAGAGGTCGTCGGGAATCCTGGGCGGCCGCTCGGAGGTGGTCGCCGCGGGCGTCGATGCGCTGGACGCGGGGGCTTTCTCCGGGGCCTTCCCGGGGCTCTTCGGCGGCGCCTTCTTCAGGGCCTGCTTCGGGGCCTTGTCGGGGACGGTCTCCG